>JBBQBY010000083.1:0-18262 GCA_038318235.1 Caldilineales bacterium | reverse complement strand
GACGCCACCAAAGAAGGCAAGGTACAATCGAAGATTATTGCCAGCCCAACCTGGGAGCATATCGACTTTAACCTGTTCCAGAAGTAAATGCGTGAATTCGTAGAACTGTCGGCTGCTGGTGAGCAGAGCAAACGGCGTCTCTACGAATTTACAGAGAGTGATACACGATGGTTTGCTAAGATTAGGAGATTGAAGATTGGGAATGGCCAATCTCCAATCTCCTAATTCTTAATTTCACTTGTAAAGCGCTTTCAGCATTATTTTACAAGGAGGGAGGGCTTCACTGATGGTCGCCTATCTGATCCGGCGTGTTTTTCAAATGGTTATTGTGCTGTTTTTTGTCGCGCTCGCCACTTATCTCCTACTAAGCATTACGGCGACTAATATCATGCCCGGTGGCGAATCGCAGCGTAAGATCACACCCCAAGAAGTGGCTTTGATTCGCGCCAAATATGAATTGGATTTCTACTTCCCTTTTCGATTTTCCCGTTGGTTGACTGGCCTGCCCAATGGCCAGATCGTGATCAATGGGCGTGAATTGTTTAGCAATGTGCCTGTGGGTTGCTACATGGTACGCGAACAACCGCCGAGTTGCGATCAATATCTATACTTGAAAGACATCCCCGAATATCACCCGGCGGTAAAGAGCAGCAAAGGCATTATACGCGGTGATTTTGGGATTTCGGGCGGCATCTCAAAGGGGCGCCCAGCCTGGGAAGTGATTCAGAGCCGGTTACGCCCGACATTGGAATTATCAATTCTCTCGCTGATCTTCTCGCTGTTGATTGGTGTTCCGATGGGGATTTATAGCGCCGTCCACCAATATTCACGCTTTGATTATTTCGCGACCACGTTGGCCTTTATTGGTACATCGATGCCGTCGTTTTTCTTTGCCCTGTTGATGATCCTGGTTTTTTCGGTCATGCCGGTCTTTTGGAAAGATACCGTCCCCTGGTTACCGCGCATGCCCGCTGGTTCGTATGTGGCGGCCCGTGACTATATGATCGCCTCGTGGCTGCCGTCAATTCGAGCTGGCTCGACGATTGACCATATTCTCCATCTGATCATGCCAGTAACCGTGTTGACCGTGATCAGTATCGCTGGCTGGAGCCGTTTTGTGCGTACGTCGATGTTAGAGGTGTTGCGCCAGGATTATGTACGTACGGCACGGGCGAAAGGTTTGATCGAGCGGATTGTGATCAACAAGCATGCCCTGCGCAATGCGCTGATCCCTTTTGTGACGATTGTGGTCTTTTCGATCCCAGGCATTTTTGGTGGCGCGCTGATTACGGAGACGATTTTTGCCTGGCCAGGCATGGGACGTTTGTTTATTCAAGCGTTGGGTTCGAATGATTGGCCAATTGTATTGGCGTTGACCTTGATTACCGCTGTGCTGACAGTTGTTGCAACGTTGCTAGGCGATATTTTGTATACCGTTGTCGATCCACGGATTCGTTTTAGCTAAGCACGCAAGGTAAGCCGACAGGATATCTGCGACTTACCCTTGACTATTGAGCACATACGCGTTGATTTCGTTGGTATAAGGAGTTGCTATGGTTGCTGGGGCAGGAACAATTTCGATTAAACCTAAGCTTGAAACGAATCGGCAAGAGAGCCAGTTTGCGATTGTCTTCCGTCGTTTTATCCGTCATCGTCTGGCGGTGATTTCTTGTATTTTGATCACGATCATTTTTGGAGCATCACTATTGGCCCCAGTGCTGGCGCCTTTTTCACCGACCAAGCTTGATGGCACGTTAGGGGCACAACCGCGCCCGCCCGGGATTGTCGATAGCAAAGGCCAGGTTCACTGGTTAGGTGTGGACAATCTGGGGCGCGATCTTTACACGCGTGTGCTATATGCGGGTCGCATTTCAATTACGATTGCCATCTTCGTGACGATCTTCACCGAGGTGCTGGGTGTGCTGATTGGTGCGATTGCGGGTTATTATGGGGGCTTTGTCGACGCGCTGGTTTCGCGCGTCACTGAATTTATGATCACCATTCCGCTTTTGCCGATCCTGGCGATTGTGGCGAAATTATTAATTCAGTACAACAACCAGCTGCCGATCCCCGATTTTGTCATTGCTGGTGTCGGGGCAATTTTACTGACGCCAGCAACAGAAACCCCCAAGGTAATCGCCCTGATCATCGTTCTCGTGGCCTTTGGTTGGATGGGGACGGCCCGCCTAATGCGTGGCATGGCATTTTCGTTGCGCGGTCAGGATTTTATCGAATCGTTGCGGGCTTTTGGCGCATCCGATATGCGGATTATCGGGCGGCATATTATCCCGAATGGGCTGGCGCCGATCATTGTCGCGGTTAGTCTAGACCTGGGCGGTGTGATCATCACCGAAGCTGTACTCAGTTTTCTGGGCGTAGGCGTGCAGGACCCGACGCCCACCTGGGGCAATATGCTGGCGCAGGCCCAAAGTTATATGTTTCAACATCCGTGGCTACCGCTGATCTCGGGCATTCCATTGGTGGTGGTTTCACTCACCTTTAACTTTATCGGTGATGGGCTGCGCGATGCACTAGACCCAAGATTAAAACGCTAGAAATTGTCAACGCGACCCCACCCTAACCCTCCCCTAGTAAAGGAAGGGAACAGATTGGTGGACAGACGACATAATGCGTTCTGTCCCGTAACAGGCTCCCTCCCAGCAGGGGAGGGCGGGGGGAGAGGTCGGCGTTATCCATGTTGGATCGATACTTATAACTCTATTATAAATCTAGAAACGTATCTCTAATTATTTATGGCTAACTTAAACGGCACGACCAATCAACCTTTGTTGGAAGTTAAGGGTCTGAAAACTTACTTTTTTACCGAAGATGGCGTTGTGCAGGCGATCAACGGTGTCGACTTTACGATCAACCAAGGTGAGATTATGGGGCTGGTCGGCGAGTCGGGCAGCGGCAAGAGTGTCACCTCTTTGTCGATTATGCGCCTGTTGCCGGCGTCGGGCAAGATTATGGAAGGCCAGGTGCTGTTTCAGAATCGCGATCTGGTGCAAGAGCCGGAAGGTGAGATCGTAAAACTGCGCGGCAATGAGATCTCGATGATCTTTCAGCAACCGACCAGCTGTTTGAATCCGGTTTTTCGCATCGGTGATCAAGTGGCCGAAGTATTGATGGTGCATGATCACCTGAGCAAAAAAGCTGCCTGGGCACAGGCAATTGAGATGTTTCGCAAAGTGGGCATTCCTGCGCCAGAGCGGCGTGCGATGGCCTTCCCACATGAGATCTCCGGTGGTCAGGCTCAGCGTGTGATGATCGCAATGGCGCTGGCCAGCCAACCTAAATTGTTGATTGCCGACGAGCCGACGACGGCGTTGGATGTGACGATTCAGGCGCAAATTTTAGATTTGATGCGCACGCTGCGCGATGAGACCGGCACAACCATTCTCTTGATCACCCACGATATGGGTGTAATTGCCGAGATGTGTGACAATGTGGGGGTGATGTATGCTGGCCAGATTGTCGAATATACGGATGTGGAAGCTCTGTTTGATCTGCCGCTGCATCCCTATACCGAGGGCCTGTTGGCGGCGATCCCGGTATTGGGGGAAATGAAAGAGACCCTAGCCGTCATTCCCGGCTCCGTGCCAAATTTGCTCCATTTGCCCACCGGTTGCAAATTTGCCCCACGTTGCCCCTATGTCAAAGAAGAAATTTGTATCAAAGAGACGCCGGAATTGCGTGAAGTGATGCCGGGACATCAGGCGCGTTGTTATATGCGTTTTCCGGAAACGGCGCATCATTGGGCTGGGGTTGAAAAGGCTGATTGGAAATTTCAAGGCGACGAAGTATTGGTCAGTGATGAGGCTTTCCAAGCAGCGAACCGGCTAGCTTCGGTTTACGAAAAAGCAGCGAATACAGATGCGCCTCGCCGTAAATAGTAACTCCTGTTACGCAGACACCATTCACCCCCCTCTAACTCCCTCCCTGTTTGGGGAAGGCTGGGGTGGGGTTGCCCTGCGGTACATGAGATAGTAAGTGAAAATCGAATTATCCTTAGCCATTCATGCAAAACTTGCGCTTCTAACGCCGTTTTTCAGCGTACTAGGATCAGGCTGTCGGCGATTTTAGATAAATTCTTTGGGTGGAGCAATCCAACATGCCAATTCCTGTCAAAGTGGCGAGCAAAGAACTGCTCGTCGTGGACGATTTAAAGACATATTTCCCTGTGCGGGCTGGGGTTTTACAGCGCGTGGCGGCCTGGGTCAAGGCTGTAGACGGCGTCAGCTTTTCGATCCGTGAAGGCGAAACCTTTGGTCTGGTTGGCGAGTCTGGCTGCGGCAAAACGACGGTGGGGCGTACCATTTTGCGCCTGCAACCGGCAAGCGGCGGTTCAGTTTTCTTTGATGGCGAAGATGTGTTTGCCAAGCGGCAAGGAGACATGAAAGCGCTGCGGCGTAATATGCAAATTGTCTTTCAAGATCCCTACTCTTCGCTGGACCCGCGCATGCCGGTTGGTGCGATCATCGCCGAAGGTTTGCAGATTCATGGGATTGGCAACCAGAAGGAACAACAAGAGATCGTGATGGAGATGTTGGACAAGGTCGGACTCAATCCCTACCATGCCAATCGTTACCCCCATGAGTTCTCTGGCGGCCAACGCCAACGGATTGGGATTGCGCGTGCCCTGGCCTTGCGGCCCAAATTTATTATCTGCGATGAGCCAGTCTCGGCCTTAGATGTCTCGATCCAGTCGCAGATTCTTAATTTGTTGCGCACGCTTTCCGAAGAATTTGGGCTTACCTATTTGTTCATCGCTCACAATTTAAGTGTCGTGGAACATATCAGCGATCGCGTGGGTGTGATGTATCTGGGTAAACTGGTTGAGGTTGCGAATCGTGAAGATCTTTATCGTAATCCGTTGCACCCTTACACCCGCGCCTTGCTCTCGGCCATTCCCTTGCCCAAGCCCAGAAGTCGGCGTGATCGCATTGTCCTCAAAGGTGAGATCCCATCTCCTTTGAATCCACCCAGTGGTTGCCGCTTTCATACGCGCTGTCCGTTGGCGATTGACATTTGCAAGCAACAAGAGCCAGCCTTTGAAGAGAAAGCACCGCGCCAGTGGGTCGCCTGTCATCTCGTGGAATCGGTGGGCGGGACGGCGGTATTACATGATCAGGGGGCATTGCAAGTTTCGTGAACGCTTGGCTTGGTCAATTTCGATGGCGTCGGTACAGCAATGCTCAATTCAAAAAAATCGGATGCGGATTTTTCTCTAAAAAACCGGTTTTTCGACCTTTCAAATAGCGTATGCCATCGGCAAACCCTTTGATCTGCGCAAATCCGCGTTTAGCCGCGTCCGAATTGAGAATTCCTGGAGAAGATGCAGCAATTCTCAATTAAGCGATTCGTAAGTGACGAATGTCTGCACCACCGGTTACACAAAATGTATTAAAATACCATCACTACGCTGGCCAACCCGTTGCAATGGGTTTTCCATAGCAGACGCCGAATTGCTTCGGCGGACCCGGTCGTTTGAGATCAAGCCCTTTCCGAAAGGACTAAGCAGATGAAAAGAAATTTGAAAGTTACAGCCCTACTCTTTGCTCCGCTGTTGTTGGCCCTAGCCTTTGCCAGTTGCGCGCCAAGCACAACGCAAGCCCCTGCCGCGGCAGCAACCCCGACCAACGCTGCCGTCACCACCGCCGTCACCCCAACCGTTGAAACCCAAGTGATTACGGGCGCGGCCCAGTCAACGGCCATGAATGGGATTTCCGTCACGAGCACAGAGGATGTCAGCACGCCGCGCACCCACTTAGGTGGCGAGTATAAGGATGTTGCCTCTTCAGACGCGGTCAGCTTTCATCCCTATTTGACGACCGATTCGGGGTCCGGTGCCTACCAGGGGATGGTCTGGGCCGGCGCTTTGTTGCGCTTGGATAAGGATACCTTAGAGTATATCCCCAACATGGCGCAAAGTTATGAAATTGCCCCCGATGGCCTGACTTTTACCTTCCACCTGCGCCACGGTATGCAGTGGAGTGATGGTCAGCCGATTACCGCTCAGGACTATAAGTGGACCTATGATCAGGTGATCAAGCCAGATAACGGGTATCCTTATCTGTCGCAACTAGATTTTATTAGTTCCTACGAAGCCCTGGATGATTACACATTGCAGATTAAGATCAAGGAGATCTATGCGCCGGCCTTGGGCCAGATGTCGGGCCTGATTACGCCGTTGCCCAAGCATATTTGGGAAAAACTGGACTGGTCCGATCCGCAGAAAAATCCAGAGATCAATAAACCAACCGTCGTTTCTGGGCCGTATAAACTGCTGGAGTGGAAGCGCGACCAATATGCGACCTTTGAGGCCAACGATAAATATTGGTACCACGGTGCCCCCAATATCACCCGTTATACGATCGAAATTGTACCCAGCCAAGATATCGAATATCAGAAGATGAAGAGCGGCGAGAGCGACACCGGTTATATCCCACCCGAAAAGTTGGAAGAGGCGCGCAAGCTGCCGAATGTCAAAGTCTATGAATGGTGGCCTGCCGCGGCCAGTTGGAGCTACATTGGGCTGAACATGCGCGAAAATTTTGCCACGCATGATATCAATGTCCGCCACGGTCTTTCTTACGCGCTCGACAAGCAACTTTTGACCGACCAGGTAATGTTGGGGCAGGCAAAGCGGCTCTGTTCGGCTTATCCCGAAACTTCCTGGGTCTACAATAAAGATGTGCCCTGTTACGACTTTGATGTAGAAAAAGCCAAGGCCGAGTTTGCTAAATCTGGTTACACCTTGAAAGATGATCAGATGGTGGACAAAGATGGCAAGCAATTGACGCTTAAGCTGATCTACGGGCCCAATACCAGCAAGGTGCGCGAGTTGATCGCGGTGAGCGTGCAGGATTATCTCAGCAAGATCGGGATCAAAGTAGAAATTCAAGCGTTGGAATGGTCCAGCTTCCTGGATGCCATCCACTCGGCGACGCCCGATTGGGATATGTATATTGGCGGCTGGAGCAGCACACTTGAACCGCATATCATGTATACGATCTGGGCCGAAAGCAGCATCCCGGATTTGAACGCCGTGGCCTATGTGAACAAGGATGTCGAGAAACTGTTTGAGGAAGGCGGCGCGACCTATGACGTGGCCGTGCGCAAGGAAAAGTATGGCGAGGTGCAAAAGATCATTGCTGACGATTCACCCTACATTTTCCTTTTCTATAACAAGTCGTGGAGCGGTCAGAACAATCGTATTAAAGGTATTGAGCCGAAACCGCTTGGCCTTGGTTGGAACTCAGAAGATTGGTATATTGAGGAGAAATAAGGCGTAAGGGAGTAAGGAATAGGGAGTAAAGGAGTAAGATCACCCTCCTCTACTCCCTCCTCCTTACTCCCTCCTCCTTACTTCCTACTCCCTTCATTATGATACGCTATATCATTCGCCGTAGCCTGCAATCGCTGGCGCTGCTTTGGGTGACCACCCTGATCGGTTTTACAATTTATCAGGCGGCCCCTGGTGGCCCACTCCAGTTTATGGACGATGACCCCAAAAAGTCGTTGGCCGACGTTGGCCGGTTAACGCGCCTGTATGGTCTGGATCGTTCAATCCCGGTGCAATATGTATCGTGGGCGTTTGGCGAAGATTTGTTGCCGCAGACGCCGGTTTGGCGCAGTGGACGCTGTCTGAATTCTTCAGAGGTCTGTAGCCACGGGATTATTCGGCTCGATTTTGGCCGGTCCTTTCACTATCAGGGTCAATCTGTGATCAGCTTGATTGTCGAGCGCATGCCGGCCACCTTTCTGCTGGCCTTTAGTAGCCTGGTGATCAGCGCTGTGATCGGCATTCCATTAGGGATTCTCTCGGCACTCTACCGCGGCAAATGGCTGGATAATTTGATCCGGATCACGACTGTGCTCTTGAATACGGTGCCAGAATGGTGGATCGGCCTATTGCTGCTGATCTTCCTGGGCGGTTATCTGAAACTGGTGCCGCTGAGTGGCATGCAAGATATTGGTGACGGTTCGTTTTGGGATCGGGTACACCATCTGATTTTGCCTGCTACCGTCAGCGCGATTGGCGGCTGGATTGGGTTTTCGCGCATCTTACGCTTTGAAATGTTAGAAGTTTTAAATCAAGATTACGTGCGTACGGCGCATGCCAAAGGTCTGCCCGGTCGCGCGGTGATTGTGCGCCATGTCTTGCGCAATGCCATGATGCCCTTTGTGACCGGTTTAGGCGGCATCTTTTTGTTGGTCCTCTCTGGCTCACTGCTCTTTGAGATTGTCTTTTCCTGGCCTGGCATGGGGCGTTTGACCATTGATGCGATCAACAGCCGCGATTACCCGCTGATGATGGCGCTCTTTGTGATCAGTTCATTTCTGGGCATTCTCGGCTTGCTCTTCGTCGATATTCTCTATGGGGTCGTCGATCCCAGGGTGCGTTATGATCGGCAAAGTACGTAAATTGATCAGGCGTGATGGGAAGCATTACCCCGGCTAGATAGGGGAGGAACTGGCCCTGCCCTTGCTAGTATAGTGTCAGCGAAGTTTTGATGGAGATTCGTAGGTCACCGCCTCTGGCGTGATAAGCCTGGTTAAGACCCCATTGTCGGGTCATCATTGTACGTCACGCTGGAAGCGATGACCTACGGCTAAACTGGCAGAATTTCGCTTACAGTGGACTAGTACAGCGTTGGCGAAGTTTTGATGGGCATTCGTAGGTCAGCGCCTCTGGCGTGACAAGGTTCATCGAAACGTCTTTTCCTCGCGTAGTGATCAGGTTTTGCGGCTTGTCACGCTGGAAGCGCTGACCTACGGCTAAACCCGCATAACTTCGCCAACGGTGTACTAGTACAGTGCGGCGTAAGTCAGTAGACAGTAAGACAGAGAGACAGTGAGTCAGTACAAACTGGATCAGCCCTGAACCCGCCAGGGTTGGGCCACTGCCTTACTGCCTAACTAATTCCGACGCAGTGGACTATACTGAGTTCAGGATGAAACCCGGAGTTTTCGTCAACCATCTTCCTGGAACCCTTCGGGAACTACAGGATAATGGAATCGATCGGCGACCCCTTCCAGGAAGATTAGAAACTCCGGTTCTCAATTTGATTTGAGTATAGGAAGGGCAGGTCGGGTCAAGCTTCGTAAACACTGCGGAATCTGTGGATAAAAATTTAGTATGGCACAAAGTAGAGTTATAACCGCTGCGGCCCGCCCAGACCCTACCTTGGGCGTGGCCAAGGTGCAGAACTATTGGGGCGCAGTTTGGCGCCAGATCTATCGGGATAAGATCACGTTTTTTGCGCTTTGCTTGCTGATCTTTGTGGTCAGCCTCGCGTTAGGCGCTTCCTGGCTGGGGGCGCATGTATTGGGCTTCAACCCGACTGCCACTGATCTGCGCGTCCGCAACCAACCCCCCACCTGGGCCAGTGACGCTTGGCCGCAGTTTCAGGACTTTTCCAACACTTGTGGCACTGACACGGGCTGTCAATGGGCGCGCTGGGGCGATATTGCGCGCAGTTCCGTCAGCGGCATTGGTCATTGTTTCAGCGCCCCAGCGGGGCAATGCCACTGGATGGGCACCGACGAAGCGGGGCGTGATGTCCTCACCCGTGGCATTTATGGCGGACGTATTTCATTGCGTATTGGCATTTTTGTCGCGATTGTTTCGATGACGCTCGGCGTCCTCATGGGATTGATCAGCGGTTATTACGCCACGACCTGGATCGACGACATTATCAACGCTGTTATCATGACGATTGGCAGTATTCCCCTGCTCTTTTTATTGATCATTCTGGCGCGCATTTTTCAACCAGGGCCGGAAGGGTTGGCCTTTTTGCTTGGGATTTTTGGCTGGACGGGGCTTTCGCGGCTGATTCGCGGCCAGATTTTTTCTGTGCGCGAACGTGAGTATGTGCTGGCCAGCCGCGCGATTGGCAACTCCAGCTGGCGCATCATGCGCAAACATATTCTGCCCAACGTCTCATCGATCATTATCGTCTCGGCGATTTTTAACATTGCCGGTGCGATCATTGCCGAGGCTGGGCTTAGCTATTTGGGCGTTGGCATTGGCCCACCGCTGCCCAGTTGGGGCAACATGATGCAGGGTTCGCTTGGCAATTTTACGGATGCTCCCTGGCTGGTGATCACGCCAGGCCTCTTCATCTTTATGACCACCTTGTCGATCTTCTTGCTCGGCGACGGCCTGCGCGACGCCCTGGACCCGATGCTGAGAAATCAAAAATAATTCAGCGTTGAGCGTCGCAAAGCCACAAAGAGCGCAGCGTTTATTTGCCGTTGGGCGCGCCTTACGTTAGAATCCCAGCGTGTCACGGCAAAGCGTTTGGCTCATTCTTTTCACAGCAATTCTCTTGCTTGCTCTGGTTACCAGTGTGAGCACGTGGTTGTTATTCCCGCGCAAGGTCGCGGTAATGCCAACCACACCCGCCGCGCCATCCCAGGATCTGTCGGCTCAACCAGGCTTGACGGCAGCACAGGTATTGACCGCTGTTGCCACGAGTAGTCCAGTCAAATCTAATCCATCACCGGTTTCTCCACTTCAGGCTAAACCAACCGCGCAAACGGGTGGTATCCTGCGCCAGGCTGTCGATCAAGACGCCGACACCTTAAATCCTCTCCTCACCACCAACCGCACCAGCCAACTGGTGGCCGACCAATTGTTCCCGCGTTTGTTGGGGTTGGATGCCCAGACGGGGCTGATTACGACTACAGAACTGGCGGAAAGCTGGACCGTGACGGATAGTGGCCCAGCAGCGGGCCGTGTCTACACCTTTCACTTGCGCCATACGATTTTTTGGAGCGACGGCCAGCCGGTCACAGCCCAAGATGTGAAATTTACCTATGCTGCGCTGGCCGCTCCTGCCGTCCCAAGCCCTTTCCGTGCCAACGTCGAGCCGATTGAAAAGCTAGAGACGCCCGACGCCCAGACCGTCATCGTCACCTTTCGCACCGTCAGCTGTGCTGCGCCGCAACTGCTGCGGCAGTCACTTTTGCCCAGCCGTCACTACGCCGCCGATTTTAGCGATATCCAAAGTAATCCACTCAATCAGGCGCCCACAATAAGTGCCGGCCCTTTTCTGTTTGAAAAGTGGACGCCTGGTGCAGAGATCAGCCTCAAGCGCAACCCCGACTATTGGCAGGGCGCGCCTTTGCTCGCTGGCTGGCGCTTTGACGTGATCGCCGATGCACAAGCGCAGTTGCAGGGCCTATTTGGTGGAAAGTTAGACTTAATTCAGGTTAAGCCAGCGCTGGTAAAAAAGCTGGCCTTTGAACCAACCTTTGGCGTCTATCGTGTACCCAGCCGGGGCTATAGTTTCATCGCGCTCAATTTGGCTGATCCGACCCAGCCCCAACCAGGCCAGAATGGCGACGGTGGATTAATTCCCCAAGCGCCGCACCCCATTCTGGGCGATGGGCGCGTTCGTCAAGCCCTGAGCTACGGCTTGGACTACACGCGCCTGATCAGTGATGTTTATCAGGGCAATGGCGAAAGGGTTAGCAGTTATTTGCCATTGGGTATTGCTTGGACGCAAGCCAGTACGCTGCGTCTGCCCGCCTTTGACCCGACCGCTGCGCAACAACTGCTCGATCAAGCTGGCTGGATGGATGCAAACCAAGATGGCGTGCGGGAAAAAGCGGGTCTATCGCTCACCCTCAACTTGTTGACGAATAGTGACAGCCCCCTGCGCGTGCGAATTGGTGAATTAGTCCAGGAGCAGTTGAAGCCGTTGGGCTTTGACATTCATTTTCAAGCGGTCGATTTTGCCCAGTTGCGCGATACGTTGTTAAATCAGACCTACGATATGGTGATCGTTGGGTGGGATAACGTGGGGCCTGATCCGGCGACGAGCAACTTTTGGCACAGCCGCGCCGACCGACCAGGTACGGGCACAAATTTTGTCAGTTTTCAAGATGCTGAAGTGGACAAGTGGCTCGACGAAGCGGACCAATTGCCTGGGTGTTCGGTGGCAGGGCGCGCCCAACGCTATCGCCAGATCCAGCAGCGCCTGGCCGAAATGGTTCCCTATATTTTCATCGGCAGCCAACCGACTACCTGGGCCTTTACCAGTGCGCTGCGCGGCCAATTACCCGGCCCGTGGCGCGTGGATAATCAGGTTCAGGCGTGGTGGATGGTGAAATAGGGCAGTAGCGTAGTTGCGAAACAAAATTTGTTGGCATACACAAAATAGCTGTTTGAGCGCGCGGGACCATGATGAGTCAAATAATTAATATTGAATAATTAACAATTAATGAACGTGGGGGCCAGCTGATCTCATTGACAAACCAGCAAAAATTAATTATCAATTATTAAATTTTATCCATACGGGTCAATGAGGAAATTTCATGAACTTTAAAAAGTCAGTGGAACCGGCGGAGTTGGTGCTTTTAGCCGAAAAGTGGGGACCCGTCGCCGCCCAGCAATATCGTCTGGACGTAGATGATCCTTTTTTGACCGGTAATCACCAGTTGTTGACCAGTGATCGGCGGCGGGCTGAAATCTGTTATGTCATGCATCGTGGTGATCCGGCGCAAGGTCTACTGTTGCATATCAAAACCTATTATCCGACGGGTGGTTACCGCCTACCCACAGGTGGCATCCATGAAGGGGAGCAGGTTGAGGCGACATTGGCGCGCGAGATCCAAGAAGAGACCGGCCTCATCGTGGGCGCGGGTAACGATCAAGTGCAGGTGCAGTGTTTCCTTGGTCTGGTTGCCTATGAACTCGTGCATCGGACGTTACAATGCACAGATTACTTTGCGACCTATGCCTTTCTGGTGCAAATGCCCGCTGATGCTAGCTTAGATCCGCAAGACCCCGATGAAAACATCGCTGGCTGGCAATGGCGACCACCCGCCGATTTGCCTACCGTGGCCACTACGTTAGAAAATATTGGTGACAGTGCCCCCGATTGGGCTGATTGGGGCCGCTTCCGCGCCTTGAGCCATCGTTTTGTGGCAGAGGCGTTAGCTGTAAATCGTAAGTAGTAAATGGTAAGTAGTAAATGGTAAGTAGTAAATGGTAAGTAGTAAATAGTAAGGCGCCATCAAAGAATAAAGGATCCAGTAGGTGCGTGCTTGTAGCCGCACGTGGTGGGTATACCCCAATGGTGCGGCTACAAGCACGCACCTACGCATGATTTTGTTCGGCAAACACTGGATCCTTATTTCATTGACATGGCCTAAGTCCTAAAGCAGTCAAGCGCGAGCCGGATTCGGTCAATCTCATCAATCACCATTTACTACTTACGTTTTACCAATTACGCTCTACCAATTACTTTCTATCAATCCTTCCACCCATACAGGAGCCACCATGTCGTCACCTCAACTGAAACTCTGGTATCGCCAACCGGCTGCACAATGGGTGGAAGCCCTGCCAATTGGCAATGGCCGGCTCGGTGCGATGGTCTTTGGCGGCGCAGAACACGAGCGCTTACAACTGAATGAAGATACCTTGTGGTCCGGCGCGCCGCGCGAATGGAACACACCTGGCGCCAAAGCCGCGTTGGCGGATGTGCGGCGCGCGGTTTTGGTGGGCAACTTTGTCGAAGCTGATCAACTGGCCAAGCAATTACAAGGGCCATTCACGCAATCTTACCAGCCGCTGGGTGATCTGCATTTGAGTTTTGCCCACGACGGCACAATCCGCGATTATTATCGGGATCTGGATTTGGATAACGCGATTGCGACGGTGCAATACCGGGTCAAAGATACAACTTTTCTGCGCGAGGCGTTTGTCAGCGCACCGGCGCAAGCGATTGTGCTGCATCTCTATTGTGATCGACCGGGCCAGCTTAATTTTACGATCCACTTGGACAGCAAGCTGCGCCATGTAACCGCAACGCCTGGCAAAGCGAGCTTGCTGCTCACAGGGAAATGCCCTGCGCATGTTGAGCCCAGTTATCGCGATATCGAGCCGGCGGTTATTTATGCCGATGATGAAAATAGTAGTCTCACTTTTGCCGCGGCAGTCTGCATCGCGCGCAAAGGTGGCCAGGTGACTGCGACAGCCCAAGGCTTGCAGGTGACGGGCGCAACCCAGGTCACCCTGTTCTTGACCGCTGCCACCAGTTTTAATGGTTCGGCACAAACGGCTAATCGTCCACTGGATCAGATTGTGCGACAGGTGCAAACCGAGGCCGCAGCGCTGACTGGTCAAGTCTATTCGCAATTGCGTGCCGCCCACGTCGCCGATTATCAGGCGCTTTTCCACCGGGTGGCGTTGGACTTGGGCATCACACCCGCGGCCGACGAACCGACCGACGAGCGCATCCGTGCCTTCAAAACGGGTGCTGATCCCCATCTGCTCACGCTGTTGTTTCAGTATGGTCGCTATTTGCTGATTGCCAGTTCTCGGCTTGGCACGCAGCCCGCTAATCTACAAGGCATTTGGAATGATGAGATCCGTCCGCCGTGGAGTGCCAACTACACGATTAATATCAATACCCAAATGAACTACTGGCCCGCTGAAAGTACAAATCTGGCCGAATGCCATGCACCGCTCTTTGATTTTATCGAAGACCTGAGCGTGAATGGACGCAAAACCGCCAAAATTAACTACGGTTGTCGCGGCTGGGTGGCACACCACAATTCGGATTTCTGGCGGCAGACTGGTCAAGTCGGCGCGTATGGCCAGGGCGATCCGGTGTGGGCTTGTTGGCCGATGAGCGCGGGCTGGCTCTGCCAACATTTGTGGGAGCATTATAGTTTTGGCGGCGACCAGGAGTTTTTGCGCGCCAAAGCGTACCCGATCATGAAAAGTGCAGCCGAGTTTTGCCTGGATTGGCTGATCGAAGACGGCAAAGGCCATCTGGTCACGGCGCCTTCCACTTCGCCCGAAAATAAATTCATCACGCCCGACGGTCAACGTGCCGGCGTGAGCATGGCCTCAACGATGGATATGGCGATCATCTGGGATTTGTTTACCAACTGCCTCGAAGCCACGCAAATCTTGGGAATTGATCAGGATTTTTGTAACGAACTAACCGCCGCCCGCGCCCGCCTCTACCCAGCGCAAATTGGCCAACATGGCCAATTGCAAGAATGGTTTGCCGATTGGGACGATCCCAAAGATCAACACCGCCATGTCTCGCATCTCTTTGGTCTGCACCCTGGCCACCAGATTACGCAGCAGGGCACGCCGGAATTATTCAACGCTGCTAAGCGTTCGCTCGAACTGCGCGGCGACGGCGGCACCGGCTGGTCGATGGCCTGGAAGATCAACTTCTGGGCGCGCTTTGGCGATGGCGATCACGCGCTCAAGATGCTGGGCGTCATGTTAAACTTGGTTGAGCAAACGGACGTCATCATGGAAGGCGGCGGCGTTTATCCTAATCTGTTTGATGCCCACCCACCTTTCCAGATCGACGGTAACTTTGGCGCCACGGCTGGGATTGCGGAAATGTTATTGCAAAGCCACACCGGCGAAATTCATTTGTTGCCAGCCCTGCCTGCGTCCTGGCCTAACGGTCATGTTAATGGGCTGCGTGCCCGCGGCGGCTTTGTGGTGGATGTTGCGTGGGAAAATGGCCGGTTGACCAGCGCGACGATACATTCGATTTTGGGCAAATCCTGCCAGTTGCGTTATCGTGAGATCATAAATGTACGGGCCGATAAAGAGAATGTAATCACGCAAACCATTGAACCCGGTGTTGTGACCTGGCAAACCATTGTCGGCCAGCGCTATACCATTCAACTGTAGCCTAGCGGAGCGTCTGATGGACCCTATTCTACGTGACTTCCCGTCGAGCTTTGAAACTGAACGGCTGACGATCCGCTGTCCACAGCTGGGTGATGGGGCAGAGATCAACGCGGCTGTGCTAGAATCGCTGAACGAATTGCGGCCTTGGATGGCTTGGGCGAAAACTGCACCGACCTTGGAAGAGAGCGAAATTCGTGTCCGCAAGACAATCGCGAGCTTTTTGCTGCGCGAAGATCTTCTGTTGCTGCTCTTTTTGAAAGGGACCAATACCTTGGTGGGCAGCAGCGGCTTCCACAACATTGATTGGGCGGTGCCCAGGTTCGAGATCGGTTATTGGGTGCGCACGAAGTATGCCGGTCAGGGTTATATTACCGAGGGTGTGGCCGGGATCACTGATTTCGCATTTGCCAAACTGGGCGCGCATCGGGTAGAAATTCGTTGCGATACGAAAAACGATCGCAGCGCTGCGGTGGCTCGCCGACTGAATTTTACGCTGGAAGGCACATTCCATGCTGATGATCGCAGCCCGATGACGGGCGAATTACGTGACACACTAGTCTTTGCCAAAATACAAAGTGAGAACCTAAAACTGTGAATCCACTTTCCTTTATGAGCGCCAACTTTGTGGCGCGCCAATTAAATTACAACATGACCGAAGGCTGGGGACAAGGTGACCGCGCCACGAATGATTATTTTCGTCCGTTGGCAACTTATGCCGAACGCTTCGAGGCGCTGCTGGTCGAAGTTCGCGCTCTGAATTTTGAGATGATCGATATCTGGACCGGCCACTTAAACTGGCAGTGGGCCACCCCTGAACATGTGGTGATTGCGCGCGATTTATTGGCAAAACATCGTTTAGGCGTTGCCAGCCTGGCGGGCGGTTTTGGCAATACACGTGAGGAAGTAGAGAAAAGTTGTCAGTTGGCGAACGCCCTGGGCACTACTGTACTCGGCGGCAATGCTGGCTTACTGAAAACTGATCGCGCTGCGCTCGTCGCGATTCTAAAAGAACATGGCGTGCGGCTGGGCATTGAAAATCATCCCGAAAAGACGCCCCAGGAACTTTTAGAGAAGATCGGCGACGGCGCGGATAGTTTTATTGGCGCGGCGGTGGATACGGGCTGGTTTGGCACCCAAGGTTTCGATGCGATGTTCGCCCTGGTTGAGTTGCGTAATCATCTGGTACACATCCATCTCAAAGATGTGCTAGCCCCCGGCGCACACGTCACCTGTCGTTATGGCCAAGGTTGTGTACCGATCCAGCGCTGTGCGGAGATGTTGCAACGGCTCGATTACACTGGCCCGATTAGCATTGAACATGAGCCTGAACACAGTGATCCGACAGAAGATATCCGCGCCAACGCGCGTAGTCTACGCCGTTGGTTGGCGACCCCACCCGCGCCCTAGGGGCTCCCGATCCCCTGGTAAGGGAGGAGATCGATCCGAGGCATCCGAAGCGCCATGTTCTGTCCCGTGACAGGCTCCCTCCCAGCAGGGGAGGGCGGGGGGAGAGGTCTGCATTTCTAATTTATACACACTACTTAATCACCATTCAGAGGGAGCATACATCCGGTGATCATCCCGCAAGATTATCATATGCATTCGAACTTTTCCTGCGACTGCAAAGTGCCTATGGCCGACATGTGTCGCAGCGCGATTCATAAACAAATTCCCGAAATCGGCTTTTCTGAACATTATGATTTGCAGCCAGGGGAAATGTGCGTTGATTGGTTTAGGCCGGAGCCGTGGTTTACCGAACTGACCCGCTGTCGCCAAGAATTTGCGGGTCATCTGACGATCCGCGCCGGCATCGAAATTGGCGAGCCCCACATCTATCAAGCCGAGGCGCGGGCGATGTTGGCGCGTGGCCCTTTTGATTACGCGTTGGGTTCGTTACACTGGGTGGGTAGCGATAGCGTCTTCGATATCAATTATTTCAAGAGCTATCCAGCCGATGAGGCGTTTGGCCGATTTTTTATCGAACTAGAAAAAATGACGCGCATTGGTGGGTTTGATATTCTCAGCCATTTTGACGTGCCTGTGCGCACAGCTCATGCCGTGTATGGCGCCTATGATGCGAATCGTTACGAAGAGCTGATCCGCCCGGTGTTGCGTAACTGTATCGACAACGGGATTGCGCTGGATTTGAATACGAAGGCTTTGTTGATCAAGGCTCAGCAGATGACGCCGGGCTTAGAAATTTTGCGCTGGTACGCCGAAATGGGCGGCGAACGGATCACACTGGGCGCTGACGCCCATAAACCAGAGCATGTGGGCGCCCATCTGGACACAGCCATGGCGATTGCGCGCCAGGCTGGGCTCAAGTATCTGACGCATTTTAAGCAACGCCAAGCGACACTCGTCCCTTTTTAGGTTTTATTTCGCTGCTTCTCTAATAAAACCGTGATTGTGTTTTAAAGAAAAATTTGAGTAATATACTCGATAGTTGTGTTTTCGGAGTGTTGCAAATTTGACAAGGTTTTTAGGAGCAAAATAGTGATTTTCGCCACAAATATGCCCGTTTTTGCAATGATTTCAATCGTGTTCCGGCACTCACTTTATAAAATTTGGCTCTCA
>JBBQBY010000082.1:0-18403 GCA_038318235.1 Caldilineales bacterium | reverse complement strand
GGCGAGATCGAGCAGGAAGTCAAACAAAAACGTGAGGCCGAAGGCATTAGCTTGGAAGAGAGTACTTGGAACGATATTCTGGCCGCGGCGAAAGAAGTAAATGTGCCAGCGCCGACGATTGCGTGAAAGAAGATGGGTGAAGCGTGAAAAACGTCATTTGATCTCACGCATCACGCTTCACGAATTTCATCAACCCATAAAAATAGGATAACTCATGTCCACAAAAACCATCAGCGTGACCGATCAAGTTCACGAGTATATGCTATCCGTCTCGTTGCGCGAGCCAGAACTGTTGCGGCGGCTGCGCGAAGAGACGGCCGAGCTAGAAGCCGGCGGCATGCAAATGTCACCAGAACAGGGCCAATTTATGCGCCTGCTGATCCATTTGCTCGGTGCCAAACGGACGTTGGAGGTGGGCGTCTTCACCGGTTATAGTTCGCTTTCGGTAGCGCTGGCTTTGCCCGACGACGGCCAAATCATTGCCTGTGATGTCAGTGAGGAGTACACCTCGATTGCCCGCCGTTATTGGCAAGCGGCTGGGATGGAGCACAAAATCCAGTTGAAGTTGGGCCCGGCGGTGGCTACGTTGGATCAACTGCTTGAAGCCGAGCAGCACAATCAATTTGACTTTGCTTTTATCGACGCCGACAAAGAAAATTATGCCCGTTATTATGAGCAGTGTCTGCAATTAGTGCGGCGCGGCGGGCTGATTGGGATTGACAACACCCTGTGGGGTGGTTCGTTGGTCGATGAGAGCAAACAAGACGAATCAACCAATGCGATTCGCGCGCTCAATCAAAAGTTGCATGCCGATGATCGCGTCGAACTGAGTATGGTGCCAATCGGCGATGGCTTCACGCTGGCGCGCAAACGGTAGGTTCATAATCTAACGAGGAAAATAAATGAGTTTACAAATTAATCTGGAAGGGCATCTGGCCCTAGTTACCGGCGCAACCGGACAATTGGGGCGTGTTATGGCGCGCACGTTGGCGTCGGCTGGGGCTGATGTGGTCGTTCACTACCACCAAAATGTCACCAAAGCCGAATCGCTGTGTGCCGAGATCGAAGCGATGGGGCGGCGCACAATGGCTGTGACAGGTGAGGTTGGTCAAAAGGCGGATGTCTTTGCCCTGCGTGATGCGGTGGTCCAGAAATTGGGCAGCCCAGATATTCTTGTCACCAATGCGGTTTCGCAGATTGACCCCTGGCAGACGGTGCTCGAAGAAGAAGAGGAAGATTACGAAGATCAATTCCGCAACTGTGTGCTGCAAAATGTCTTCTTTGCCAAAGCCTTTGTGCCGGCGATGATTGAAAAAGGCTGGGGGCGTTTTGTCGGCATCAACACCGAATGTTCGATGCAACTCTTCAAAACCCAGTCGGCCTATGGTGGGGCCAAGCGGGCGATGGACGGTGTGTTACGCGTGCTGGCCAAAGAGATCGGCGCGCACCAGATTACGGTCAACCAGGTGGCGCCCGGCTGGACAATTAGTGACCGCGATCGCGAACAAGGCAGCGAGCGCAGCGAACGTTATGAGAGCACGGTACCCCTGGCTCGCCGCGGCACCGACCAGGAAATTGCCAACGTCGTCGCCTTTTTGGCCTCGGATCTGGCGAGCTTTATCACCGGCGCGTATATTCCGGTTTCGGGTGGCAATGTGATGCCGACGATTTAGGCTAGTAGGGAGTAAGGAGTAGGGAGTAAGGAGTAAGGAGTAAGGAGTAAGGAGTAAGGAGTAAGGAGTAAGGAGTAGGGAGTAGGGATCTGGTCCAGTGATATTCCCCTACTCCCTACTCCCTACAATCGTCCGCCACGGTTCAGCGTCGGCGGCATTGACGCCCAACGATTTATCCAGCCCGCGCCGCTCAAGCGTTGCTAGAATGCGCATGACGGCGTGGGCTAGTTGTTGTTTTTGGGCCAGTGGCGCGTCCCACCAACGGTTGAAATAATCGACCAAGTGCAGGCGGCGAGCATCCACCGCCATGCCCAACATCTCTTCGGCGCGCCATGTACCCGGTTCGCTTTGTAACGCCCGTTGGATCGATTGCACGGCGGTCAAGGTCTGCACACAGTTGGCTTCGACTAGAAATTGTGAAAGTGGTTGCCCTTGCAAGGTGTAGAGATGGAGAAATTTTTTGGCGCGCGTGATCGCTACATAGAGTAACCGGCGCTCTTCTTCCAGGTGCTGGCTGCGCTCATATGGAATCGTACCCTGGTTGCAATTGGGCACAAAGACCAGCGGCCACTCCAATCCCTTGGCCCGAAACATCGTCGTAATCGTGACAGCTGGCTGCTCGGTGGGGTTTACTTGCGCGCGCGCCGCCGCGATCTGGACAAGATGCTGGAGAAATTGCTCCATACTGCCTTTGTTGCGCGTATAGGCAATCAAGGCGGTGACATTGGCGGCTTTGGCGGCCCCCGTTTCAGGAAATCCACTGCTCGCCTTTAGATGCGCCCGGTATTGCAAACGCTCTTCTAATTGCTGCAAGATTTCGAATGCCGCCCGTTCGGCTGCCCTGGGCGAATTCAAGGCCGCGGCCAGCCATTGCAGATCCATGGCGAACTTACGGATCGGTTCAACCATTCGTTCGGCGGCGCCATTGGCCGCGCTGATCAACGCCCGCGTGATCGGCGTGTGGCGCGTGGTGACCACTTGGGCCACCTTGTCGGCTAAGGCGCGGGATAGATAGCGGGTGGGGCGATTGTAAATGCTGGACCAGGCGCGTTTAAACTGTTGTTGCTGCTCTGCCGTGAGCGACGCCCCGCTCTGCAACTGGGTTTCGAGTTGGGCCAGCTGCACATAATCGAGCAACACCACCACTTCTGGTCGCTGGTAGAACGGATCCCCACCTGCGATCAGATAGGGGATTTGCTCGGCGATCAGAAATTGCTCAATCGGCGGCGTCTGGGCATAGATGCGCACAAGAATAGCTGCGTCGCGTGGGCTATAGCCGCTGCGTAAAGCGGTTTTAATCGTCTGCGCGATCTGTTGGGCCATCTGTTCGGCATCGGCTACGACATGCAATTGGGCGTCGCCGTCAAACCCTTGCGTCAGCTGCATTTGTTTTGGCTGGCGCTGGCGGTTGTGTTCGATCACCCGATTGGCTAGGGCCACCTGCGCCGCTTTGCAGCGAAAATTATCGGTCATCAAATAGACTTTGGCCCCGTAGCGTTTCTCAAAATTAAGGATAAAGCTGGGGTTCGCCCCGCGCCATTCATAGATCGTCTGATCGTCGTCGCCAATTGCCATGTAATTATGGCGCGGCTTGGTGATCAAATCGAGCACTTCGGCTTGGGCCAGATTGATATCTTGGAATTCATCGACCAGGACACATTGATATTGGCGGCGTAGTCCAGCCAAGATGTCGGCATGTTTGATCAGCACTTCCCAACCGGTCATCAACATATCATCAAAGGTGATGCAGCCCTGGGCTTTGCGCACCTCTTCATAGTGGCGATAGAGATCCCGATACCAGCTGAAATGTTTGGGGGCAACTGCCTGTTTGGCAATTTTGCGCTCGGGCGCGGGTAGGGCAGCCTGGGCCAAATCGGCATAGTGTAAATTGCCTTTGCAGGCGCCGATATAGGTCAAAAAATCATCATGATCGAGGTTGTTTAATTCGTTGCTATAAGGCACATGTTGTTCGCGCGCCCGCGCCAGGGTGGTGTAAAGCAGTTGGCGGTCCAACGTTTCAACATGCTCATTGACCTTGTCCGTTTGGACATTCGGGAGATAGCCAAGTTTTGCGGCCTGGCGAATGATCTGGAAGCCTAGCGCATGCAAAGTCTTGACATTCACCTGCGCGCACGCTGGCTTTTGGCGCAAGGTGGTCTGGATCTCGTCGTTGGCGGCCTTGTTAAACGAGGTCGCCAGAATATGTTCTGGCGCAAAGACTTTATCGCGCACCAGCCGCTCAATCCGTTGCACCATGGCGGTGGTCTTACCGGCGCCCGCCACCGCAAAAACCAGCGCTGGCCCGTGGTTGTGGCTGACGATGGCGCGTTGTTGCTCGGTTAGTTTTACTTGGCCTGGATTGCTCATCCCAATAGTTTAGCGCAACCTTGCCAATTGAACTTCATTCTGCAGCTTGTGATAACATCGATGGCCAATCGGCGAAAGCTGGTTTCTGCTGACCGCGCGCCATGCTTGCCCCTGGCTATTGTCCGGTTGCAACCCTAATATAATCGCGTACGCGACTGCTGCTCTGGGGGAAAGTGGCGAGACAACTTTGGATGTACGAGCTGGCCGCACTCAAATTTGCCACATTCTGATTGATAATCGAGGTGTCAAAGATATCGGCGGCCGCTTTGCAAGCATTCACCGTGTTGATCAGTTCATTATGCAATGCCACCATAGCTGGCGGCGGCTGGGCGTTTTGCAGGTTATTCTGGGTGTTGCGGACAATCTCGATTTGTGCCCTTACATTGGCAACCCACTGTGGATCATTGAGGTTAGGCGTCACCGCAAATCCACGCAGGCTCTCAATCGCGGCGGATAATTGATCGATGGGTGGGATGACTTGACTGCTGTAGGTCTGAATGGCGGCGAGATTGGCGGGCGGTTGCGGTGCATTGTTCACCGGTGTAATTGGGATGGTTGGTGTTGGCAACGAACTGTCCGGTGCAGGCGGTGGTGCTGGTGGCAGGGTGGCTACTATTTCTGGCGTCGGCGCAATGGTCGGGGATATGGTGGGCTCGCTGGTGGGTGGTCCTGCGACTGTGCTGGTTGGCGACGGCAACATGGCTGACGTGCCCACGAGCGGCGCCATGCGCGTCAACACAACGGCCATTTGGGTTGTTTCCTGGGCCCGAAAGCTGACGCCGATAAAACTGAAAAGCACCAGCGCACCCAGAAAAAGTGCAACACAAGCTAATAAAAGCGTTTGAAAGAGAAAGATCAGCACCAGCGCGTAAGATAGATGCCCATTACTGTTTTGTCTTTCGCGTAGCATTGCATAACGGTGGCGCGCCATGGCGGATGGCTGGTCGACCCGGCGGATTGGCAATGGTTCTGGATCATCGTACCGTTGAAACAAGAAAAACCCTTTATGCGATCGACTGAGACGTTACATCACAAAACTTATGATCAGGTGGTCGCCGTTTGATGCATGGATAGTGGCTGGTATAGGCGCGATTAGTCAGTGTACTTTAGTCTAGCGCTAGCGATTTGTCAAGCATGGGCCTTCCTTCCTTGCCTAAATTTCAGGTGTTATGCCGTGGATGACCGTTAAAATTTCAATCCGCTCTCTGCCGCTACAGGAATTCTCAATTCGGACGCGGATAAACGCGGATTTGCGCAGATCAAACGGTTTGCCGATGGCATACGCTATGTGAAAGGTCGAAAAACCGATTTTTTCTAAAAAATCCGCGTCTATCTGCGTTTATCCGCGTCCGATTTTTTTGAATTGAGAATTGCTACTGCCGCTAAGCGTCTGATTTCGCTAGGTGCTCCGTAAGCCCCATGGCTTTAGTTTTGGGATATATACACTTCAGAAGCGAAGCGTCGGACTAAGCTGTGGGCCCAGTGGGCACCGATCACAGTACGGGTGCCTTAGCCCGATCAAGACTATCTACGAACGAACATTGCTTTTACATGAGGTGTACTGTCGCTTTACCGAGGCATTTCTACGATGACCTGATACAAATTGAGCAATTTGAGAAGCTCTAAAAAATCCTCACTGACTTTGGATTTAAGGATATAGCCAGCGATTTGGGCATTATAGGCGGCCACGATGTCTTCATCGCGCGTGGAAGTGGTGAGGACAAAGACTACGCTCCGCTTCAACTCTGGGTCGCGCCGGAGCGCCTGGAGAAACTCGAGGCCGTTCATGCGCGGCATGTTAATGTCGAGCAAAATCAGATAGGGCCGCGGCAGGCGCGTATAACCCCCTATGCCGCGCAGGACATTGAGCGCATCGACACCATCAATAACGTGGGTGCAAGGATTTGTTACATGGTGACGTTGGAAGAAGCGTAAGATATTTTCGGCATCAATGTAATCATCTTCCACCAACAGGATATGAACGGGTTGGTGTGGCATTGTTGGCATAAACCTCATGGGTTCGCTACAAGTTGGTCACTGACTCAGCGCTTGACCCTATAACGATTTTTTATAGGAGTAAAATAGGTGTGCGCCAGTGGCACCAATCAAGATCGACGCTGGTTGTGGAATATAGCAAAAAGCGCCTGAGCATGACTAATCAAGCGCTTCCCCAGAAAAACGAGAATGATATTACTATAACACAAATTCTTTTAAACGTAAACTTATTTTTTATGATCGATACATCCTAAATTGGGGGCGGTTTTCTCGCAGGGACGAATCCCGCGGCTGACAGGAGCCAGTCAGCCTCTGTATAAGTATCTCACCTTACGTAGCGGCAGCGTTGCCCCACCCGCGCCCAAAGGGCTCCCGCTCCCAGTGGGAGGGAACTATCGCGGGACAGTAGCAACAAGTCTGCTACCCCGTGACGATCCTCCGGGGTCGGGAGAGTAAGAGGGGGTGGGTAGGGGCCTACGTAACATGCGTCAATAATTTTGATCTGTTCTTTTGTATAAGTATTAATGCTTTGCGAGCTACAGATGAAAAGCGCGCCACCCACACCAATATGGATGGCGCGCTTTTGTTGTCGCTTTTCCCTTCGCGCAGGACAACTCACCACTTGAACGGGAAAGATCGTTTAGAGGCAGAGGTGATAGTACTTCACGCAGGGATACGGAATGGTGACAAACCAGACCTTCTTGTAACAGGTGCCGATGTAGGGCACGGTGATACAGAACTGTTCTAGACGAATTTCCAGTGGTTCGATGGCGAAATTTTGCTCAGACATGCTGTTGCTCCTTTTTGAATGTAAGTTGATTAAGTTACGTATAAAGCTGGCTCTATTGTAGCGGATAGTGTTGCCCAAAAACAGCGAACTATCTGGCAGAATCCTGTACATTGCTATCAGTTTGGGGTGGGTGGCGATAGACAACTTCGCATGTTGCAGTCCGAACACTAACTTTTGCTAGGTGAATGACCTGCCCAAAGACTGCTGTGCCGTAGCGTTTTTTGCCTATACTAGCATCAAGTCTAGACAAGCGCTGCTTCCTTCGCTCAAGTGGACGATGGTTGTTGCGCTATTGTGCATTCGGTGGAACTAATGCGAGGAGAAGAACGATGAATCTTGATATCTTGCAGGGTCAATGGCAACAACTACGCGGGATGATCAAAGAAAATTTTGGCAAGTTAACCGACAATGACTTGCTCGAAGCAGAGGGCAGTGGCGAAAAGATGCTTGGCGTCTTGCAGGCGCGCTACGGCTATGGACCCGATCAAGCCCAACATGAATGGGCTAACTTTTTGACTAAATATGGCCATAAAGCCGTAGACGCGGGCGGGGCATAATGGGCCAACCTCCAACGGCGCACTGCCAAATGAATCAGTAACCGCGAGCCTAGTTATGCGTTGGGTGCCAAGTGTATTTGGTGTGCCCAACGCATAACCATGCTGGAATCTAGGGGCTCACTGGCAACCAATGCGGGCTGCAAGTGGTCTGCGCTGTGGTTACTAAAACGTTGGTTAAGTCACGCGTTGCGCAAAAGGTTCTGTGGGGGTGCCTTGGTGAAAAATCACCTGCCATCCCTGATCGGTGCGCTGCCGATCGATACGTGAGCAAACCGATATCATCCGCCAAAATCTTTAGAACGAAATCCTGCACCCAAATCTGCACTGGCGGTTGATCCGCCAAACTCGTCATCATGTCTGCTTTGGTATAAATAGTCCCCGATCGACCAAATTCGGTAAACTCATCATGCAATAGACGCGTAACCTGGGCCGGATCGTGCCGCGTAGAGTTCTGATGAAGCTGTATTTCTAGGGTCGTTAGAAGGTCGAACAGGTTTTGGCTCATTTGTGTGTTATCCAATCAACTCCCCCAATCAACTCACACCTAGCCTTGCAACGCGCCCGCGGATAGGCTTTGATGATCAGTCCAGGCGTAGAAATCTTTTTCGTATAGGGTTGTGATTGACATGTGCTGAACACCCTTTCACGTAGGCAAGCCTTGCGATTGTCCAGGTGATTATAATTGTCGGCTGTTCGCACTGTCAACCATGTTAGCAAACGCTGGCAAATGAGAGCAAACTCTCTGGTCTGCCGGACTTCAACACCATCACCGCTCCCCGTTGGCCGAGACAAAGTGAAATAATTACGCCGATTGGCTGATTGAATATTGGGCTCAATTGGACTAAGATTTTGATGTTACTATTTCACTTGACAGACCGACGACTGCCCCTACTTCGCTCACTTCGCCTCGTGTCTGCAGCCTCGTGTCTGCAGCCTCTTGCCTTATATCCAAAGGAACAATAAATGAGTCTCGGAATTGAGTCTATCATTGAGGGGCAGATCCAGCATATCCAACAAGAATTGCGTTTACACGACCGGGCTATGGCTGCCAGTAGTTGTGGGATTACGATTGCTGATGCCCAACGGCCTGATCTGCCGCTGATTTATGTCAATGATGCCTTTATAACAATAACCGGTTATACGCGCAAGGAAGTGATGGACCGGAACTGCCGCTTTCTGCAGAGTGACGACCGCGATCAGCCAGCCGTCGATGAAATCCGGCGAGCTATCCGCATGGGAACCCATTGCAAAGTGCTGCTGCGCAATTATCGCAAAGATGGCACTTTTTTTTGGAATGAACTCTTTATGTCACCGCTCTATGAGGGTGATCTGCTCACCCATTTTATTGGCATTCAAACCGATGTGACGGCACGCGAAGAGGCACGACAACAAGTGATCCAAAAGCAACGCGCGCTCGAAGCTGCCCTGGCCGAATTGCGTGAAACCCAGGTGATGCTGATCCACGCCGAGAAGATGAACGCTCTGGGCCAGATGGTGGCTGGCGTTGCCCACGAGATCAACAACCCGATTTCGTTTGTCAATAGCAACATCCATGCCCTCAAACCGATGGTCGTGGATATCGTTGCGGCTTATACCAGCCTGGAACAATTAGCCCAGCGTACAGACACATCCGATATTAGCCGTGCCATTGAAACATTGCGCAAAGACGCCGACATCGACTTCTTAGTCGAAGATCTTGATGATTTGATTGACACATCGTTGGCTGGCTTAGACCGCGTCCGCAAGATTGTTCAAGAGCTGCGCACCTTTTCTCGCTTAGATGAGGCAGAATATAAGTTGGCCGATTTGCGAGAAAATGTCGAAAGTACCCTGTTGATTGCCCAAGTGGCGTTGAACAAGGGGATCCAAGTTCACCTAAAGCTAGATGACTTGCCAGAAATTAAGTGCCGACCCGCTGAACTCAATCAGGTTTTTCTCAATCTTATCCTCAATGCTGTCCAGGCGATTGGCGAGCAGGCGGGCACGATCACGATTGCGGGCCGCGATACCGGTGTGGCGATCGTATTGACCTTCACCGATACCGGCTGTGGCATGAGTCCAGACGTGATGAAAAATATCTTCAACCCCTTCTTTACGACCAAACCGATCGGTGTAGGCACAGGCCTGGGGCTGACCATTGCCTATAAAATTATTACCGCAGGCCACGGCGGCACGATTGATGTAGCCTCTATCCTCGGACATGGGACAACCTTTACGATTCATTTGCCAAAGGAGATGCCAGAATGACCCGCCTACCCACTGCGATCACTGCTGAGCAGACGTCCACCGAGTCCATATTTCAAGCAGCAGTCCAACATAACCTGCTCATCATTGATGATGAGACGGATATCCTCAAAGCGCTACGCCGGCAGTTCCGGCACCATTACAATATCTACATTGCCAGCAGCGCAGCCGAGGGCTACCAAATTATGACGCAGGTCGCCATCCATGTGATTATTTCCGACCAACGCATGCCGAGGGTGAGTGGTGTTGAATTCTTTGATCGGGTGAAAACTGAATTTCCGAATGCCATTCGTTTGCTCCTCACCGGCTATGCCGATATCCAATCGGTGATCGCAGCCATCAATACCGGCAATGTTTTCCGTTACATTACCAAACCCTGGCACCCGGAAGAGCTTGACACGATTGTGCGGGAAGCCTTCGTCAAATATGACCTGATTGTCGAAAATCATTATTTGGTCCATAAGTTACAAGATGCTAATCAGTTTTTAGAAAAGCGCGTGGCTGAGCGAACGACTGAGTTACACCTTGCCAACGATGAATTACAACGGCTTAACGAGCAGAAAGATCGTTTCATGGGGATGGTTGCGCATGATTTACGCGGCCCGCTTAGCAGCATTCAGATGTGTGCAGAGTTCTTGCGTACATTAGAGCCCACACAAGAGGAACAGAAGGAATTCTTAGGGTTGATCGAAGAGACTGCCCATAATACACTCTATTTAATTAATGATCTGCTCGATATTGCGGTCATTGCGTCGGGCAACCTGGTGATCACGCTGCAATCCGTCGATGTGGCGAACTTCATCGAGCGCGTGCGCCGACTTAATCATTATATCGGTGAGCACAAAGGGATTCGGCTGGTGGTTGAACTGGACCCACTGTTGACCCAAGCCCGTTTTGACCCGCTGCGCATGGAACAGGTCCTGGATAATCTGCTCAGTAATGCTTTTAAATATTCCTACCCGGATACAGCTGTCACCTTAGCGGTCGAACGTGATGGTCACGATTTATTGATGGCGGTAAACGATCAAGGTCAAGGAATTCCCCCAGCCGACCTAGACAACTTATTTAAAACTTTCCAGCGCGCCAGCACACGCCCAACCGGCGAGGAACGCAGCACGGGGCTAGGGCTGGCAATCTGTAAGCGGATTGTCGAACTGCACGGGGGCAGAATCGCAATTCACAGTGTTGTCGGGCATGGCACAACCTTCACAGTCCGCTTGCCTGAAAGTTTGATCATGGTGGATGAGCCGGTCACCCTGTTGTAGCATTCCTTTCATTCACCCTGTTGTAGCATTCCTTTCATGATGGCGCGACCTCGCCGGCGTGTTCGTGGGCTGAGCTTTCATGCATGCTCTGTTGGGGTGGCAGCATCACGGTCATCGTGGTCCCCATCCCGACCTGACTCTCGCAATGGATTGAACCACCCAATAAAGCCACTGCTTGTTTGACCAGTGCCAGACCCAACCCAGTGCCTGGCACATTACCCACATTGGAACCACGCTGAAAGGCATCAAAGAGCTGGATTTGGTCAGCTGCGGGAATCCCAATGCCTTGGTCTTGAACCGTCAGCCGGCACTGCCCTGTGTAGTTGTCCACTAAAACGCGTACCTCACCCCCTGGTAATGAATACTTGATAGCGTTCGAAATGAGATTATCCGCAATTTGGTGGAGTAGACGGCTGTCTATCGGCTGCGCAGCCGTTTCCTGATTTTTAAACCAGATGATGTGCTTTTTGTCGTAAATTATTTGAAAATTATCCACAATCTGCTGTATGAATAAGCCCACATTTAGCGGCTTCAGTTTGAGGTCAAGCTTGCCGGTTTCCAACTGGGCCACTAGGAGTATGTCAGTTTCAGGGTTAAATCTTGGCTATTCTCCGCCATACGCTTGCATCCTTCTCAAATTGGCCTCGCCTGTTATCTTTGTCCAGAAACATGCTGTTCATTATTGGCGGTAGATAAACAAGTCAGGCCTTACGCCCCCCAAGACTCAAAGAACACCCAAAAAGCTTGAGCTAATTGTAAGATCAAGCTAAATTTACCAAACTAAAGTAAAAGCAGTTTGAAACCAGGAGTTTTGGTGGACTATCTTCCTGGAAGCGGACACGGATGGCCGCGTTTACGTGAAAGGCGCTGTCCGCTTCCAGGAAGCTTCAGAACCCTCGTTTTCAAACTAATTTCACTGTAAAGCAGGCAAAGTAAAGAGGGTTTGCATCCGTTGAACCGTATCAACCGTGGCTGCGACCGTACAATGGGGCAGTTGGCAAAGGCGAGCCGATTATTGTGTTGCGTTAAACATGACCTGCATCTTATTCTATAGCAATTTTATAGAAAGACCATCCGCAAAATGACGTATATTTTGTGTGCTTGTTGCCAGCACTGATACATCAAACTCACTTCACTTGACCGTGTGGTTGATCGCAGTAGCGTGATCATGCTTAAAGCGACCGCCTCAGATGAGCGCTGCTTTAGTGATGTCGGGAAGGGTGGTAGGCGATGACAAACACATTTAACCGGCAATTATTAGGCTTGTGCTGTCCGCACTTGCCAAGCTAGATAAGTTATCTTACAATTGGCCGGTATAAAGGTAACATCGCATGACTGGCGGGGTGATTAGGAGTGGATAGGATTATGTCTAAGCCGAGATTTTTTACACAAAAAACGGAACGCAGGTTAATTTTTAGTCTACTTGCAGGTTGTTTAGGTGTTTTATTGTTCGGCGGTGCCTATTGGGCAAGCCTACTGTTAATCAACTATCATCCAGCTTTCATTCCCAATTCTGAAAAACGAACGGCGATGTTCCGCTCTATGCTTCGTAATCGGCGACAAGGTGGACCTTGGATTCCACAGCAAGGCGGGTTTTGGATTTTTTGACCTTGAGGCTGTTTGCTGTTCATGGTCTTTTCTCTCCTGTGTGGCCGTCTTTAACCTGCTACGTTATCGTGATGTATTAAGCCTCATAGCCACTTATTCAAACCTCCACTGCCCCTAGGGCTTTCAGCGCCGCAAACTAAGAGGCTACATTCAAAATTCTGCTTAGCAAAATCTTGATGGCTATAGTAATATGGAACGTGTATAGTCCACTAAACCTGTGCCCTTGTATACTATTGTAGTTGAATATCATTTTGTGTTGAAAAGGAGAAGAATGGTGGGTGAACTGTTTCCTGTGCTTGCGGGCGTCTGTATTGGCTTGGTTGTGCAGTGGATTGCTAGCACCCGCACGCGCAATATAGCGCTCTTTGTCTTGAGCATTTTAGCTGGTTTCACGGCCAGCTACATTAGCGGCGAGCTTTTTGTGAGTTGGGACTTCTTATTGTTCGACATCCCGCTCGTATTCTTGGGTGCCGTTGTCACTTCGCTGGTGATCACCTGGCAGCGTTCCCGGCCTATGTCACACTGAAAGTGGCGCAGGCGCTTGGCGGAGCTAGTAGACTGTAAGCGAAGTTTTGCTCGCTTTGTCGTAGGTCACCGCCTCTGGCGTGACAAGCCGCGGGAAGCCCCTGATCTTCGGGTATTACCAACTCGTCACGCTGGAAGCGATGACCTACGGTTAAACTATCGAAACTTCGCCAACGGTGTACTAGTACACTGTAAGCGAAATTATGATGGGCATTCGTAGGTCACCGCCTCTGGCGTGACAAGCCGCGGGAAGCCCCTGATCTTCGGGTATTACCAACTCGTCACGCTGCAAGCGATGACCTACGGCTAAACCCGCATAACTTCGCCAACGGTGGACTAGTGCATCGCCCAAATAGTTTCGAGAATTAGTATCCAAGAACGGAGAAAATGACAATATGTCAACGCGGACAGAGAGTTTGTTAAACGCTATGACGTGGCGCTGTATCGGTCCACCACGCGGCGGACGTGTCGTCGCCGTCGCTGGCGATCCACGCAACTTGGCCACTTTCTATTTTGGTGCGGTCGCCGGCGGTGTCTGGAAGACCACTGATGCCGGGGTTACCTGGCATAATGTTTCCGATGGCTTTTTCAAGACCGCTTCGGTGGGCGCACTGGCCGTCTCCGATTCCGACCCGAATGTCATCTATGCGGGTATGGGCGAAAGCACCATCCGCCTCGACGTTTCCTATGGCGACGGCGTGTACAAGTCGGTGGATGGCGGCCAAAGCTGGAAACACATGGGCCTGGCCGACACGCGCCACATTGGCAAGGTACGCATCCACCCTAAAAACCCCGATATTGTTTATGTCGCCGCGCTCGGTCACGCCTTTGGGCCCAATCAAACGCGCGGTGTTTATCGCTCTAAAGATGGGGGCAAGCACTGGGAGCGGGTCTTGTATAAGAGTGACAAGGCAGGGGCAGTGGATCTTACCTTTGACCCCCACAATCCGGACATTCTCTACGCCAGCATTTGGGAAACCTATCGCAATTTCTGGGAGCTTTCCAGCGGTGGCCCCGATAGTGGCCTTTGGAAGTCCGCCGATGGCGGCGATACCTGGACCGATATCAGTGAAAACCCTGGCTTGCTCAAAGGCCTCAAAGGCAAGATCGGCGTTGCTGCATCACCAGTGAAAGCCGGTCGGGTCTGGGCGTTGGTGGAACATGCCGATGGCGCGCTCTTCCGCTCGGATGATTTTGGCGCTACCTGGCAAAAGATGACGGATAAGCAGGATTTGCGCTATCGACCCTGGTATTACAGCCACGTTTTTGCCGATTCGCAAGATGCTGACACGTTGTATATATTAAACCTCGGGATGTGGAAATCGACCGACGGTGGCAAAAATTTCGACGAGATTGCAACGCCACATGGTGACAATCATGATCTCTGGATCGACCCGCACAACAATCAACGGATGATCGAAGGCAATGACGGTGGCGCGTGCGTGAGTTTTAATGCCGGCGAGACGTTTTCGACCATTTACAACCAGTTGACGGGGCAATTTTATAATATCACCGCCGATAATCAATTCCCCTATCGCGTCTACGGCACACAGCAAGATAATTCGAGCATCAGCGTGCCGAGTAATACCAATGATGGCGCGATTGCCTGGAGCGATTGTTATGCTGCGGGCACAGGCGAAAGCGGTTTTATTGCCGTTCACCCGGAAGACGCGAATATCGTCTATGTGGGCGCCGTGGGCAGTTCGCCCGGCGGTGGTGGGGCGCTGCAACGCTATGATCACCGCACGGGCCATATTCAATTGGTCAACGTTTGGCCGGAAGTCTACAATGGGATTGGCCCCAAAAATTTAAAATACCGTTTCCCATGGACCTTTCCCATCGTCTTTTCACCCCATGATCCAAACATCCTTTATTCCACCGGCAACGTCGTTTTTCGCAGCCAAGATGAAGGGATGAGCTGGGAGCCGATCAGCCCTGACCTGACGCGTAACGACGCGCACAAGTTAGGACCCTCCGGCGGACCGATTACCAAAGACACCAGCGGCGCTGAGCATTATTGCACAATCGCTACCTTTCGCGAATCACCACATGAACAGGGTGTGCTGTGGTCGGGCAGCGACGATGGATTGGTCTATCTATCCCGCGACAATGGCAAAAATTGGCAAAATGTCACGCCAGCTGATCTGCCAGAGTGGAGCCTGGTCCGCACGGTAGAGCCTTCGCCGCACGACCCGGCCACGCTTTATCTGACCGCGACGCGCTATAAACTCGATGATCCGGCGCCCTATCTCTACAAGACCGCTGATTACGGCCAAAACTGGCAAAAAATTACTGAGGGCATTCCCGCCGATGATTATACACGGGTGATCCGTGCGGATCCTACCCGTCAAGGCTTGCTGTATGTGGGCACGGAAACCGGCCTCTATCTTTCCTTAGATGACGGTGCGCATTGGCAACGCTGGCAGGCCAATTTACCCGTGACGCCCATTTGGGACTTGCTTGTCAAGGAAAACGCGTTGATCGCCGGCACGCATGGCCGCGCTTTTTGGATTCTGGACGATTTGACGCCGCTCCATCAACTCAATGACGCGGTGGAAAAGGCAAGCCTGCATCTCTTCAAGCCATGCCCCACCTATCGGCTATTGCCCGATCTCTTTTCCGCCTTTTCTAGCGGCAGTGAAGGCAAAAGCTATGGCATCGGGTTGGGCAAAGCCGGGATTTCTGTGACAAAGAAAAGCGCGACTGGGCATCTGGAGACAACCTTTCTCGACTGTGGCAAAGGGGCGCCCCAAGGTGTGGTGGTTAACTTTTATATGGCTGAAGCGCTGGCCGAAAATACAAAGGCATCGCTGGCTTTTTTGGATGGCAAAGACAAGCTGATCCGCGAGTTCAAACCCAAACCCACCGACTATGATCAGCAAGATGACAAGGAAAAGGCGATGGACCCAGGCCCTTGGTTGCCCGTGGGCGTGGGCGCTAATCGTTTTCTGTGGGACTTGCATTATCCCGGCGCAACCAAAGTATTGGGGAACAAGACCGCAGGCGCAAGTTTTATTGGGCCATTGGTGACACCAGGAATTTATCACGTGCGCTTGACCATCGGTGACCGTGTGCTTACAGAAGCCTTTGAAGTGGTGAATGATCGGCGTGTCAAGACCTCACAGGCCGACCTAGAGGCCCAGTTGGCGCTGTTACTCCAAATTTACGCCAAGCTTTCGGATGCGCATAAGGGGATCACCCTCTTGCGCGACGTGCTGAGCCAGGCCAAAGGCTGGGCGACGCGCTGGGCGAAAAAAGCCAGCAGCCAAACGGTGGTGGCCGCGGCCAACGCATTGGCGGAAAAGCTGACGGTGATCGAAAGCGAACTGATCCTGCCCGGTGAGCAAAATGATACTTTTGGTCTCAATGAGCCAGCGCGTCTGAATGCCAAGTTAGCTTCGTTGATTGCAATTGTGGGTAGCGCTGATCGGGCCCCGACACGGCAAGCGCGTGAACTGACGGCAGAATATTCTGCGCAGATCGACGCGCAGTTGGGCCAGTTACAGGCGTTACTCGACAGCGATGTGGAAAGTCTGAACAGTTTGATTCAAGAGGCGAATCTGCCGGCGATTATGGTGGGGTGAAAAAAGATTTCCCGTGAGATCGTGTTAAAACGCGCATGGCCAAGGAATGCTTCGAGCTCGAGGAAATTGCCGTTATTGCTTAAAAAGTTGATGGCAAAGGTATGGCGGTCCAGATGTTGATTGGTGCTGGTGGCAAAGAATGGTTCGATGGATTCGGCGATAATCTTGCTGGTAAAATGGCGAAAGCCCTACGTCCACAGCTGTGGACGTGGGGCTTTCGCGGTAAGTATGAATTTTATGGTGGGCGGGGGGGGACTTGAACCCACGACCTCACGGATGTGAACCGTGCGCTCTAACCAGCTGAGCTACTCGCCCATCTATTTGGGGAATCTGTGAATTGAGTATATCATAATTAGCTTAGTTTGCAAATTTTGAAATTCATTTGTGTGGCGCATAATCGTTGCCTGGGTTGAAAGTTTATCCGGCGCCGCCCGTAGATTGAGAGCTTTTTATGGTACGCACCACCAATCGACATTTGACGCGTCTGTTCTTTCTGCTTGTGCTCGGTATGGCCTTCTTTGGCGGCTGGTATGCGGACCGCCATTGGCGCATCGAGCCCGCGACGTTTGATCAAACCACCGAGGTCGCCAATGGTGACTGGATTGAATTCGCCTCCTCACTCGGTGAACAAGCCATCCAAATCTTTCTGGGTTTGACTAGCCCGAGCAAATAATCAATAAGCGTAAAAGCCTATGACGACTAGAGCTGACTACCCACTTCGCCCGCGCCGCTCGTTGCTCTTTATGCCGGGCAACGACATGCATAAAATTCGCAAGGCGACCGGTCTGCCCGCGGATAGCGTGATTATGGATCTAGAGGACGCCGCGGCGCTCAATCGCAAGCTCGAAGCGCGCACCACCGTGGCCGAAGCGCTGGCGACGCTCGATTTTGGGGCACGCGAACGCCTGGTGCGCATCAACCCGATTGATGGGGTTTGGGGGCGTGATGATCTGGCGGCCACCGTGATCGCTCGCCCGGACGGCTATGTGTTGCCCAAAGTTGAGAAGGCGCGGCATTTGACGGTTGTCAGTAAATTGCTGGATCAGGCCGAGGCACTTTACCAATGGCCGTCCGGATCGATCCGACTGTTGGCGATGATTGAGACGGCGCGCGGTGTGCTTAATTTGCGCGAAATTGCCGAAGCAACTTCGCGTTTGGATGCGCTGATCCTGGGGGCCGAAGATTTGGCAGGCGATATGGGGGCGATGCGGACAGTAGAAGGTTGGGAAGTCTTTTACGCGCGCAGCGCGCTGGTCACCACAGCCGCGGCCTATCATTTGCAGGCTTTGGATAGCGTTTTTATCGATCTGGATGCCAGCCCTGCCACCCTGGAACGGCTGGTCCAAGAATGTCGTTTGGTCAGCCGCATGGGCTATGTCGGGAAAACGTTGATCCACCCGCGCCATCTGGAGATCGCCAATCAGGTTTTTATGCCATCTGCCGAGGAGATTGCACGCGCGCAACGGCTGATTCAGGTCTTTGCCGATCAACAAGCCGCAGGCGCGGGTGCTTTTGAACTAGATGGCAAAATGGTTGATATGCCAATGGTGCGCGCCGCCCAGCGCGTGCTGGCCCACGCTGGGCTTGTCTACATTTATCGGACACGCTAGGGTCGGCTGATATTGCAAATCCCGCCATGCCTCGCCCCTACTCGTTGAGCCGTTACGGACAACCGGCAAAAGCCATATCCCGATAGAAAAACATCTGAAACAGCCGTGACGGTTGGTCTTCGTGCGGATGCAGCCGAAACAGGAGATTGGTGCCGCTGACCACAGCTGAGTCCAGGCTGAACAGG
>JBBQBY010000081.1:0-18485 GCA_038318235.1 Caldilineales bacterium | reverse complement strand
ACGAAATTGGCGCAAATCACGCGTGCTGAGTTTGAGTACATCCACCTCGCGCTGGTCGCGCCGATAGATGATCGTGCCCGGTTCTACTTTGGCTGTGCTCGCCAGCAAACGCATAATCGCCAAACCCAGTGTCGTCTTGCCCGAGCCACTCTCGCCGATCAAGGCCAGGCTTTCGCCCGCATACAAGTCAAGCGTCACCCCGCGTACGGCCTGCACATTCCCTTTGCGCGTGCCATAATTGACATAGACATTTTGCAGACTTAAGGGCGGCTTCTGGTCGTGATTGGGCCCCTGTTGCCATTCCAGATTCGACTTGCTCATGAAAAATCCTTGTTAATAGGGAGTAGGGAGTAGGGAGTGACTTGTCGCTTACTCCCTATTCCTTATTATCCACCTGAACGTAAACGTGGATTGAAGACCATCTCTAGTGAACGGGTCATGGTTATCACCGAAAGCTGCAACAAGACGATCGCCACAATCGGCGACATGATGTACCAGATGCTATCCTTAAAGAAGAGCGCGCCGTGTGTCCAGCCCCAGGAGATCATCACACCCCAATTGCTACTGTCAAATGGCACCAAGCCTAACAAGATCAAACCGATTTGCCCATAAATGGCGCCGGTAAAACCCAGCGCGAAGCTGATCACAATATACGTCATCATATTCGGCAGCATCTCGTTAAAGATGATGTGGCCAGTGCCTAAATCTAGCGCCCGCGCCGCTTCAATAAAATCACGTTCTTTCAGAGAAAAGGTTTGGGCGCGTACGGCGCGCAGCAGAGAAGGCCAACCTAATAACCCAAGCAATATGCCAAGCAAGGTGAAACTATTGAGCGTGATAAAGCTCGCTAATACAGCTAAGAGGGGAATGGTTGGAATGGTCAGAAAGACATCTGTGATGGCGACAACAATACTATCGACCCAGCCGCCGAGAAAACCGGCCATTGCACCGAAGGTTACGGCGATTAAAGTTGAGACAAGGGCGGCAATCAGGGCAGCATTGATCACGTTTTTTCCACCATTGACGATCTGGATCCAATTGTCTTTACCCCCGTCGTCGGTGCCTAACCAGTGTTGGGCCGAAGGCGGCTCGAAAATTTCACCAGTATTGCCACTGACCTGGACCGGCCAAATGTAAGGCCCCAAAAACGACAATAAGAGGATCAGCACGACACCCAGAAAGCCAATAAACCCAACTTTGTTGTATGTTAACAGGCGTAGGGAGGTCCCAATCGACCCTAAAATGTTTCGTACGATATTCATAGATTCCTCTGCGGGTGATAAGTGAAAAGGGTCACACTCAGCCTAACTTATCCCTAATTGCCCAGCCTAATCCGTGGATCAATCCAACTGTAGAGTAGATCAGCAAAGAAGTTCGCAAAAACGACCGAAAGCGTAATGACAAGAAAGATGCCTTGCATCACCGTGTAGTCACGGCGGGCAATCGCGCCGCCTAGCGAAGCCCCAATGCCTTGATAGACAAAGATCGTCTCGATCAGGAACGAACCACCGACGACAAAACCAATGCTAATCGCTAATTGGGTGAACAAAGGTAAAGAGGCATTGCGCCCTACATAGGCTGTCGTAATGCGCCAATCTTTTAGACCACGTGCCTTCGCCACCGTCACATAATCTTCGCCCAGCGTGCTAATCGTGCTGCTCTTCATACTGAGCATCCAACGCCCGATTGTGGTGATAAAGTAAGTGCTAATCGGCAGAGCCGCGTGGAAAAAAGCATCAGAAAAAAAGTGCCAGGTGAAACCGGGGATTGTCCCTGGCGAAAGCGACCCGCGCATGGCCCCAATCGGTACGATTTTCCATTGAATGCCCAACCAGACGATCAGCATCAGCCCGATCAGATAGTCGGGAATCGAGCTAAAGATCGAGGCAAAAACGGTCAAGATATGATCGATCCAACTATCACGCCGGTAAGCCATCAACATGCCCAACCCCATGCCAATCGTAAAGCTTAACAACAGCCCTATCCCCACACTGAAGATCGTCCAGGGCAAAAATTTTAAAATGATCGAAGCCACCGATGTCCCTTGCGAGAGCAAGGAATTGCCAAAATCCCCGCGAAATGTCTTGCCTAGATATTCGAAATACTGTAGATAGATCGGTTGATTGACATCAATGGCAAAGAGCGCCGCCACCTGATCGCGCGCGTCTTTCGGGGCCACACCTTGCACATTGATGAGCTGATTGACCATCTGTTCAATCGGGTTGCCTGGCAGCAGATGAACCAGAAAGAAGGTGAACGAGGTAACGACAAAAACCGTAAAGAGCGTTTTAAGCACTTTCCGCACAAGATAAGAATTCAGGAAACCGCGCGCCCAATGCTGCTTTTGTTCTACGGGAAATGCTGGATTTTGTACGGTGTTTAGGGTGGTTGCCACAGTGACCGGTGCTCCTTTGTGCGCTAAAATTAGACCGTTCTAACGATGGGTGAAATTATCCTCAGCTGTGGCGGTGTTCATGTAGATCGCAGCTGAGAATGCTTGCTACACGTTTGACGAATGCCTAACAAAGACTGTCAGGTCATGCAGGTCTAGATCGGAATGATCTTGCTTTAAAATAAACCCAGTTCGTTTGTCAATAAGGCGGCGGCTGCCCCCAGGATGACAATATCTGAGATATCGGCTTTCAGACTGACAACGTGAATATTTGGTTTGTTCAAGCGCCCGGTGAGTGAGCGTTTGCATACTTCATATTCGATTGAATCAAGTAAGAGTTGACCAAAGCGCGCGACTCGGCCGCAAAGCAGAATCGGAGGCGTACCGAGGACGCCGACTAGGTGGGCAATCACAACCCCCAGATAATGACCCACATCGGTCATCAGGGCGGTTAGGCGTGGATCGCCTTGATTAAATGCTTGTAGGACGGTCTCAATCGTAATATCTTCTGGTGTGGATGTCAATTGATTTAGACGTGATGCCGGATATTGAACGGCAATTGCCCTGGCGCGTTTGACAATCGCTCGATTGCTGGCAACGGTTTCCAGACAGCCAAAATTGCCACAGGTACACCGTTCACCGCCATCCACCACAACCACATGGCCGATTTCGCCCGTGCCGTGGCCATGTAGCAATTGCCCATTCACCATGATGCCGGCCCCGATACCGTGACCGATACGAATCACCACTAAGTCACTACTATTCTTATAGTTTCCAAAGATAAATTCGGCCAGGAGGACAGCCTGATTATCATTGACAAGATGGATGGCTAGATCATAATGCTTGGCGAGTTGTTCGCGTAGAGGAAGATCATACCAGTCCAAATTGGCGGCCTGACGAATGATGCCCTGATTATAATCGATAATGCCCGGTGCGCCAATCCCAATGCCGAGCAAAGGGCGATTGACCGCCGGCAGTAAACTATCAATTAACTGATAAACGGCGGCCAACGCAACTGCTCCGGTTTGGCCCTCGATCGAAATATCCTTCTGCTGAATGACCTCGCCTCGTAAATTCAAAATCGCACCGCGAAAGACACTGCGCGATAAATCCAGGGCAATCAAGTGGCGAGCATCTTTGGCAAGCCGGATCAGGGTAGGGGGTTTGCCTCTTTCCGTGGATATGGAGCCAACTTCCTCGACTAAACCATCGGTAATGAGTTCAGCAATCGTGGCAGAGACGGTGGTAGCGGTCAGGTTAGTAATGCGCGCAAGTTCAGCTCGACTGCTCATGCCCCGGTCGTAGACCGTTTTGAGCACAAGCCGATTGTTGTGGCGTTTGCTTTGCTCGCGCGTCGCCTTCTCTGTCGCAGCAATCATTATGGAGTTTTGCTATAAAACTTGGGAAAGTTGAACTCATGGATTATTTATTAAGTTCACTGGATTTAATAATGGCATTAAATCATAGTCCAATAAATTTGTCAATAGGGAAAATTATCGTGGGTGCATCCCAGATTTTCAGCGATTTTTTCGCGGGGATAAATCCCGCGGCTGACCGTAGCAAGTCGCCGCAGCGACTACGGGCTCCAGTGCCTGAGGGCACTTGCTATGGTCAGCCGCCAAATTCTATTTGCGCCAAAAATTTGGGATGCACCCAATTATCGTAAACCCAAGCCCCCTAGCGCTTGTGCAAAGAGCGTTTACTAGCGTGAATTTTGTTAGAGAATGGTTGTTTTGTGAACCTTGAGGTGGTTTAATTCGTTTTGCTACGTAGATCGTTTATAATAATTTTCACAAACTGGATAAGCTATGGCAAAGTAAGTCGCCATGCATGCCAATTTCTGGAGCCACACCCTGCATTTTGTCGGGTTGCGCATCCCATTGAACAATTGGTGTCATGCAATCCAACTGAAGCCTTACTCTTGTGATTGGACGTTTTCATGGAAACACTGTTTTCATTTTTGAGAGATATAATGCTTACCATCCGTCATGGTGGTTGGCCTGAATTGGGCATATGGAGCTATGTGTTGTTGGCCGTTCTGGTCGCCACCGAAGGGCCGATTACTACGCTGATTGGGGCGGCGGCGGCTGCCGCTGGCTATTTGGATATATGGTATGTGCTGTTGGCCGCCGCAACAGGCAATGTGTTGGGCGATTGCCTTTGGTATACGGTGGGCTATATCAGCAAAATTCAAACGATCTATCGCTACGGCAAATGGTTGGGGCTGCGTAACCATCATGTAGAGCGGATCGAATTAGAGATGCAGAGCCATGCTGCCAAACTGATCATCCTCTCAAAAATCTCCTATGGCCTGATTGTGCCGACGCTTGTCGCTGCCGGTCTGGCGCGTGTGCCTTGGCGCAAGTGGTTCCCTGCCGTGTTAGCCGCCGAAATGATCTGGACCATCACGCTGGTTGCGATTGGTTTTCACGCAGCCGGGGCGATTTCGCGCGTAGGCCATAGCCTCCAAGTGATTGGGATCGCGGTCTTCGTGCTGGTGATGGTCACGATTTTCTGGTACGTACGACGGATCTTCCGGCGCAGTGCTCACGAAGATGATATGATCGAGACCCCGGTCGCAGAGCAGAAACCGCAAGTCACTAACACTGAAATAACCACTCACGATTATTCACAGAATGGCGTGCATAAAGCGTCTACCACGAGTAAAAAATCGCGTGCCCCCTCGCGCGGATCTACCAACGGTCAAACGTCCGAACCTGGTGTTCGTAGAGAGAATTTCCGTAAAGATAATTTTCAGACCTTCTCGGCGAATGCCAACCACCCGCTTTCGGGTGAGCTAGAAAGAGTGCTAACTGCTCCCAGCGTCCCTTGCCCTTTTGAAGGGGTTAAGACGCCAACCCACTAGTTAAACCTAAATCCGTTTGATCTTCGGCGTCGGATAATATCCGGCGCTTTTTTTTCGGCCGCTTCCGCTTACCAGTTGGTGGTAGCTCCGATATGACTTCGGGGGGGGGCACCAAGGCACTACCGGTGGCCGCAATCGGTGGCAGCGGCTGGTTGGCGTGGCGAATACGCTGATTTTCCAAGAAGGCTAGTGCCACCTTGAGCACCGTTGCTTGCTCTGCGTTCGTCGTATTAATCTTCAAATCGGCATGCTCACGCGCATGGGTGAGCCGCTCCTGCTCACTGAGCAGCGCCGCAGGATCCCAGGTAACATCTGGCCGGCGCTGGCGTTGGCCCTCTAGATCGATCTCCAGATAGATGAGCACACTGGCGCGGTCGAACTGTTGCCATAAACTGGGCACATGGCTGTGTTCCTGGCTGACTGGCCGCGCATTATAACCGGCGCGCCGTAAATTCTTCACCAGGGTAGACTTGCCACTGGCGCTGATGCCAACAACTTTGATGAGCGATAGTTCGAATGCCATAGGGTTGTTGTAACCATTGATCGGGTTAAGCCGACCGTTTATAGTGAATAAACTGGACCGTAGCAATGTTCAGCGCGACTTCCTTTTTGTGGGCGGCTTCAGATCGGAAAGCGCATAAACAGGCGGCGTATATTATCCGTTTGGGTTGCGGCCATGATTTTGATGACGAGTACGCTGGCGTCATCGTGGGGGCGGTTTTGATCCAACTGGAGCGCGGCGGCCAAAATTGCATCGGCGATCGTCTGTGCGCTTGTCGCGCCGATTGGATCGGTCATTTGCAAAATGTGGGGCAAGTCAATCTTTTCCCCGGTGCGATAGCCCGCCGCCCAAACGCCGTCGGTAAAGGCCACGACTGTCGTGGCGTCGGCCAAACTCAATTCGGTAATCGTCGGTTTAGTATTGCGATAAATGCCAACCGCTTCGGATGGTTCATCCAGCCAGCGCATCTCGTCACCTTGGCGCAACAGAATTGGACAGCGGGCGTTGCGGCTGATCACCAAGGTTTGGGTGACGAGGTCGATGCTGACAATCGTCAATTCGGCGCTGACTTTACCACCACGCTGAATTTGTAGATAGTCATGGGTGGCGCGCGCCGCGGCGCCGTCGCGTACCCCTTCGGCCAGCAAGCTGATCGCTTTGCATACCACAATATTGGAGATCGCCTTGGCGCTGCGCCCGCTGCGTTGGCCATCGGCCATCACAACGCTGATGCCGCCCTGTGGCCGCTCCACTACTTCGACGGTGTCACCACTCTCTTCGCTGGCATATTTATTGATTTTTGCAACGGCTGTTTGAACTTCGAGTTGGAGCGCCATAGGGTTCGTTCTGGCTATATGAATTGTGATAGTTGATGGTAATTTTGTAATGGCTGAGGAAAACCCCTCCCTAATCAAGGAAGGGGACCGATTGGTGGATGGATAGACGCAGTAGGTCATTCTATCCGACCGACGGCTCCCTCTGCTACCAGGGGAAGGCTGGGTTGAGTTCCTAACCCGTTACATGATTTTATCCGTTATAGAATTTACCAACCGCGCGTGCCTACATCGCCCTTGAACGGCCCGACAATGGCTTTGGTAATCCAACCGCCATAGAAATCGCCAGCCTGAGCTTGGACCAATTCATCATCAACATAACAGGCATCCATTTTGGAAGGATAGAAGGCAACATAAGCCTGAATTGCCCGAAACGTCGGGGTTGGCGATGGATAAAACCAGGCCGCATTTTCTGCGCAGCGCTCACCCACGTGAACAGTATAATAACTGGCTTGGCCCTTCCATTCGCACCAACTGTGGTGCGTTGTCAGCGTCAGCGCTGTCATTTGCAAATCGCTCGGTGGAATATAGTAGACTGGCGGATGGCTAGTTTCTAACACGCGCTGCGCAGTGTGGCTGTCGGCAATCGTTACACCGTTAAAAACAATGCGAATCCGTTGCGTACTCAACTCAAGGCGCGGCGGTCGCGGATAATCCCAAACTGATTCTTGACCAGGACCAAGCGGCGTACGTTTTGGGTGCATAGTGTTAACTCCTCTTCAGCCGACCCCATCAAAATTCTGCATTAATCACTCACCTTACGCAGCAACAACGGTTCCACAGAGCCTTCGACTGAGCTCACACCGAAGGCTCTGTGGAACCGCTTTTTCAGGTTGCCCGCGTAACATGAGTTAATCAATGTCCACACCCAAGATGTCATTCACGCCGATCTCGTAACACTGGGCGAGTAAGCGCAACTCGTCGAGTGTTAAACGCCGTTCTTGGTATTCGACATCAAAGAGCAATTGTTGCGATAAGCCGGTCTGCTCCTGGACTTTGGCATAGGTGTAGCCATAGGTGGCGCGCAACTGTTGGAGCAGCGCACTGACGCGGCTGCGCGCCACCTGGCGCACGGCCAGGCGCGCATTGGCTTCGGCCTCAACCACTGGCTCGACCACGCGTTTGGGCGCGTGTGACAAACGCAGCACGGTATCGCGAATTCGCTTATAGATCGGATCGTCAGAAATACTCATAAGTTTGCCGGGTTGGGCTGACCTTCGACTTCGACAATTTCCGTTAGCGGCGCCACTTTGGCCATTTGCTCTAGGAAGAACGTTTGCCGCGCTAGCCCCGATTGATCGCGTTGCGTATAAATCGCGCTGCGTGTTGTGCCTGTTGCATATGGCCAGCGTGCATCTTGGCGGCATGCGACACTGCCACCAATCCCTTGCAACGCATCTTGAATTTGGCCGCGATGCCAAGGAATGAGGTCTGGCGGTAGCTGGTCAAAGGCAAAATAGTTGACCTCAATCGTTTCCCCAGGACATAAACGTAACGCGCCAGCAACGGGTGTGGCCACAAATAGGAGACTATGCGCGCCATCACCGAGCCAATGGGGTCGAGAATAGACGCCAACCAAGCGATCCAGTTGCACGGTCAACCCCGTCTCCTCCCACGCCTCACGCATGGCGGCCTGGGCCACCGATTCATTCGGATCAACTTCCCCACCGGGCAAACACCAGATCTCGAAATCTTCGCGCTTGGTCAATAGGATCTTTCCAGCCGTCAAAATGGCAATGTTCACGCCTAAGCTAGCCATGCATTTCTCCATTTTTGGCTGAATGACCGGGCGTGTTGAGCAGATGAATGATCACTGTATTGATCGCCAATCCGTCGATGCTTTCGACTACAAAGTCGAGACTCTTATAGCGTACGCGTGCGCCTGGCTGGGCCATGTGGCCGAGTAACGCCATAATCAGCCCGCCCACAGTTTCGGCTTCTTCATGTTCCAGATCGAGCTCGAAATGTTGATTCAACTCGTCCAATAACAGATCGCCGCGCACACGCAGGGTGTTCGGCGCAATTTCTTCAAAGGGCGCAATTTCTTGGTCAGATTCATCTTGAATCTCGCCAATTAACTCCTCGACCAAGTCTTCCAAGGTCACCAGACCGGCCGTGCCGCCAAACTCATCGACGACAATCGCAATCTGGATATGTTCTTGGCGAAAACGTTTGAGCATCTGTTCCAAAGGCAGTGACTCAGGCGCAAAGACGGCTGGCCGGATCAGCTGGGCCAGGTCAAAATCAACCTGCGTCTGGCTCATGTAGCGCGCCAGGTCTTTCACATGCAGAATCCCCACAATGTGATCGCGATCCTCGGCGTAGACTGCATAGCGCGAATAGCGATGTTCGCTGATCAAATCCAGCACTTCCGCTGAAGTCGCCTCTATCGGCAACGCCTGCATCCGTGTGCGCGGTGTCATCACCTGGCTGATAATTCGATCATGAAAGTCAAGCACGTTTTCTAAGTAAAGTTGCTCTTCTGGCTCTAGCAAACCGCCTTCGGCACTTTCTTCGACAATGTAGGCCAATTCGAGCGATGAGACCATATGGGCCGAAGAATCGACCGGTGGCATGCCCACGAGCCGCAACAAACTCTCGCCGCACCAGGTGAACAGAACGGTTAAAGGGCGAAATAACCGCTCGGTCAGCGCCATAAAGCCAGAAAGCTGGACGGCGGTTGTATCGGCGCCTTGCAATGCCAGCGATTTGGGCGCCATCTCGCCGAGCACCACATGCAAACAGGTCAGGCAAATCACCCCGAGCGCCGAGGCAATGGTGTGCGCGGTGGCGAAACTTACCCAACCTGGCCGATTTAAGAGCGCATACAGCCATTCGGCAAAAACTGGTTCCGCATACATGCCCAGCCCCAAACTGGCCAATGTAATCCCTACTTGCGCCGCCGAAAGATAGCGATTGAGTAAGCGAGAATTGCGCAAGATGCTCAGCACACGTTGCGCGCCTTGTGAACCCGCTTCGGCCATTTGCGCAATCCGGGTGTGGTTAGCCCCGGCTACGGCAAATTCAGCCGCCACAAAAATGCTATTGATCAGGATTAAACTGCCGATAATCAGAATGGGTAAGATTACTTCGCTCATGCCTCGGCCCTCTGCAAGCGCTTGATCTGCTCTGCGGAGACCGCCATACTAATTTCTGCCACGCGATTCTGCTCCATTTTCTCGATCCGGATCGGAAGATTGGCAATTTGCACTTCTTCCCCAGCCTGCGGAATTTTACCCAATACGTTGATCACAAGGCCCCCAATCGTATTGACCGTATCCGTGGGCAAATAGATGCCGAGCAATTCGTTCAGATCATCGACATTGACATCGCCACTGGCAATAATCCGGTTGTCGTTGGTCAGCTTTAAGCCAGGCGCCGCCGCGTCGAATTCATCCTGAAATTCGCCAATGATCTCTTCAACCAGATCTTCAAAGGCGATCATGCCCGCGGTGCCGCCATATTCATCAATCACGATGGCCAGATTTTGATGATGGCGCTGCATTTGGGTCATGACATCTTCGATCAAAGTGGAATCGGGCACAAATTGCGCGGGATGCATAATACTGCGCAGGGAAGGTCGATTCGTTGCGACCACATCGGGCGTTGTGCCCTCGGTCATAGGCAGGCCGGTCTCGGTCGCAATCGCTTCTGGTCTGTGCAACAACAGCAGCAGATCCTTAATATGAACCACCCCCACAATTTGGTCAATCGATTCCTCATACAGCGGCAAGCGCGAGTAGGGCGAATCGGCTAGCAGGCTGAGCATCGCGGTCAGCGGTTCGTCGACGGCCGCGGCCAACATGCGATTGCGCGGGATCATCACCCGTCGCGCCGTTCGATGGCGTAATTGCAACGTGTTGACCAGCAAGCGGCGCTCTTCTTGGTCCAAGACGCCACCCGCGCTGCTCTCTTCCACCAGCATCATGATCTCTTCGGGCGAATGGATATGGGCGTGTTCATTGATCGCCTGCACACCAAGCATGCGCACAATCGCGCGGGCTGTCCCATTCAAAACCCAAATCAGGGGTCGAAAGAGCGTGCGCGCCCAAGCCATCGGCCCAGCGGTCGCAATCGACAATCGTTCTGGATAACGCAGACCGACATTTTTGGGAATCAGTTCACCCAGGATCACTTGGAGCATGGTCAATATGATCAGGATGAGCGCGGCGATCACCGATTGCACAATTATCTGGATCCGTCCATCAAGCTGCGCCAACTGCGGCGCAAGCCCAGCCATAATGCTCGATCGCCCATAAAAGCCCAAAGACAGACTGGCAATCGTAATGCCTAATTGGCAGGACGAGATGTACATGTCCAGCTTTTTGGGATCTTCAAGGATGGCGAGCAGCTGGCGGGCGGTCGGATTGCCCTCATCGGCCAATTGCGCCAGCCGCGCGCGCCGGGCGCTGACGGTTGAAAACTCAGCCGCGACGAAAAACGCATTTAGGCCAATTAATAGCGCGATAACGGCAAAGATCACTAGAAAATTCATAAGCATAAGCGCATTATTGGGTCTCGATAGCTACGTTAATGTCATTCGATGTCACGGCGCCATTGGAGCCATTGCTAATCGAACGGAAACTGTAGGACTCCGTCTGACCGCTAGCATTGTCTGGAATGGTCACACTAAAATTGACGTAGGCCGTATTGCCAGGCCCCATCCCGTTCAAGGGTAGGCTGCTATCCGAACAGATTCCATCAGCCCGGCAGAGTTGGGATGGCCAGGCGCCGGCTTGCACAAGGATCACCGAGATATTATCGGATGTGTCGCCGCTGTTGGTCACCAAAAGACCAATCTCACATTGTCCAACCGAACAGGTATGGTGATCGCCATCCTTTACGGCCAGCGTCGTGGCGTAATGCACATTCGCTGTGGCCGTGGCTGTGGGCGGGATCGGCGTCCACGTCTCAGTTGGGATAATTTCGGGCGTAAAACTGGGCGTTGGCGTCACTGTAGAGGTCGGGAAAAGTGGCATTACCGTGGTGGTGTAAATTTGGGTGGTGCCATCAAACAAAATGACGGCCAGTTTGTACGTCTTCAAATGCTTTTCAATGCATTCTTCCTGTTCCCCATCGCCCTGAACCGGCTGATTTTCATAATAGACCGACTGGACATTTTCGACATGCCACCGGATCCCGGTGCAACCATTGATCAGCACTTGCTGCTCTAGCGACCCAAACTGGACAACCGGGGTGCCGCGCGGTGGTGTCGGCGTCGGTAGCGGTGTCGCCGATGCTTCCAGCACAATGGGTGTACTCGTTGGAATATCCATCACTGGCGTCGGTCGGCGCGTGGGGATTTCTTGGTCTAATTCTGCTGGTGGGGCAGCCTGATCGCCAGGCGGGAGTGTTGGCAATAGGGTAAGCTGTTGATCGCCACTTTGTCCACTGTTTTCGGCATTGTTTTGGCCATTTGCGGGGGCCAGGGTAATGGCCGGCTGTTCCCCTGTAATTGCCGTGGGTGTCACGGCCACCGGGAAAGTGGTGGTCGGCGCAGTGCTGTTGCCTACCGGTGCCACGCCAATCCTTGGTAGGGCCGGCACCAGTGTAATCACCGGCGCAACACTGGTGGCAGTCAACACAATATAGACAGGCGGAACTGGGGTGGCGACGCTGGCCAATGTGTTCACGCGCGTCGTCGCTTGTCCAACGACGCCTTGGCTTACCATCTGCCAACCGGTATAGGCGGCAAAGACACCGCCACACAAAAAGACGCTCAAAAAGATAATACCAGCCCCCACCCAGCCCCACATCCGGCGATTGCTTGGCGGTTCATCATCCAAGCCCAAATCACCCAGATCCATGGGATCATGGGTGCTGGCTAGATCGGCCAGCACCTGAGCCGAGGCAATGGGCATCGCTGCTGCCCAGGTTTTGGTTGGCGCAAAGTTGGCTTCAGCCTCACTGGCGTCACTAGTGGCGGCTGCTTGATAGCGCGCACAATAACGGTAACCGCTGGACAAGCAAAAAGTGGCTTGGTCAGTCAGCAACAAAGAATTGTTATCGTCGGTGGCCAAACAGTGATTCTCGAAGCTCGGATAATCGACTGGTGGCGCCTGGTTATCTTTACTGTCTAAGGTGCCCACATACGGGCAGAGTAGTTTTGCCATCAGTGCTTAGTTGGGGTTTTCGTGTAGCCATGAAGAGGCTAATTGTAATGCTTCTTCTGCGGTTTGAATTTCGCCAGCTGCTTGTGCTTCAAGCAATTGCTCTAAAAGCTGGCCGACCTGGCGTCCCGGTGCCAAATTAAAGCGCGCCATCAGCGTGTAGCCATCCAAAAGTGGCTTCTTCTGGATTTCCGCCAAACCGTGTTCTGTCAAGGCAAAGGCTAATAGATCGGTGACATGGGTCAGATAACCGCTCCAATTGGGCGGGGGCGTAGTTTTGTAAATGGCCTGATAATCCGCCATCGCCAATAGGACGGTATCGACGCCCGCGGGTTGCTCGAATTGTTTGCCGCCCACATCGCGGAAAAAACGATAACAGGCGCGCCGGCCAATTGGCTGACCAACAAATGAAGCATCGAGGAGATGAGGCCGCATATGGCCTTCGATCACAGCGCGGGTTAGGGCAAGCTCCGGACGACTGAAGTGGAATGCGGTCAACCGTTGGACTGCCATTTCAGCGCCGACGCGGTCATGTTCAAAGAAGCGATAGCGTACACTGCCGCCTGGTTGCACTTCGGCGGTGCGGGTCGCTGGTTTGCCCACGTCATGGAAGAGCGCCTGCCAGACTAGCCAATCGGCGCGCGGATGGCCAACCGCCATGGGGTTGGCAAAATGATAACGCAAATGGACATGCCACGGTTCTAAAGCCTTTTGCCAGATTGGGGTGGCCGACTCCGTGACGGACGCCGGCTGGCCTTTGATCCAGTTGCGGATTTGTACCGCTTTACGAATGGTCTGGAGCGTGTGTTGGTATACATCCTGATAATGCGGATAAGACTGTTCGATGTCAACTAGACCGGCAATTTCGGGCAACACATAGCCCAACAAGCCGAGCTTGCGCAGATCCTCTATCGCTTGCGCCGCCTGGTTGGTGAGCAACATCTTCCAAAGCTCATCACGCACGCGCTCAGCGCTGGTCAATCGCAGGGTGGCGCTCAAGCGCTTGATCTGCAGTAACGTTTCTTCATCCAGTGTGAAATTTAGTTGATTGGTCAGGCGTACCGCGCGCAGCAGGCGAACAGAATCTTCCGCCAAACTGGCTGCAGAAACCCGACGTAACACGCGCTGGGCAAGATCGCGCTGACCATTCCATACATCGATCAAGTGAGGTTGATCAAGGCGATCAAGCGCAAATGCCATAGCGTTGACGGTGAAATCGCGCGCCCACAAATCAGCCTCAATCGAATCGCCGCGCATGCTCGCCACATCGCAGATCAGTGGTTCGCCATTGGTGGACGAAAAAACTAAGCGCGCCATATCGCGAGCTGGATCAAGCGGATAGAAATTCCAGCCCAATTGGTCCGCCACGCGTTGGGCAGTGGGCAGTGCGGCCTGGCCGAGCACCAGATCCAAATCGGTCAGTTGATTCTGTTGACCCAGCAAAAAGTCGCGCACCACGCCGCCCACGATATAAACGGGCGTTGTTTGTTGCAAAAATGCATTCAATAAGGCGCGAAAGGCCGGGTGGGCCGGTTTCCAGTTCATAATTCACTTTAAACCAATATACTTAACTTTCCTACCCTATTATAGCAGATAGCGAAGCCTGCTCTAAATACCATAACGGATTGGGACGGCAACAAGACAAATCAAGCGTGAAGGAAACGTTCTCGTCGCAATTCTCTAAAGCTGGGGTTGCGACCGAGCAGGTAGGCTAACAAAACAGCCTGATCAATCGGCAAATCATTTAAAAACTCTCCATTCGTAGGGGCGTGATGATGGTCATTAACAAATGATTTCCGTAAGCGTAGGTGTGGTTTTTAACCACACAATCAAGGGGAACGGAGTCTGTGCGGTTTTTAACCGCACCTACAGGATTACCGGTTTATTTTGTTAATGACCATCATCACGCCGCATGTAAGAGCAAATTATAGCTGCACCAACTGATTCGTCGCTGCCGATTGATGCAGGGCGAGTGCGCTGCGCAGGAAATTGCGGCTGAGGCTCAACGGCACAACGGGCGCTGCGCCATTCAAAATGCACTGTTCCATTGCCTCTACTTCGCATAGATAAGGATTGACGGCTGGCGTGATAATCGTTGTTTCGCTGCCCTCGATTGTGGTGATAACGCAGCGGCTCGCTTGGCCATTGAGACCGGGTTTCCAGGGTTCGATCAACTGAAGCGAGCCCTTATCACCGATAATGTGGGCGGCCTCGCGGAAGGGCGTGCGCAACCCGGATGAAATCTGGGCAATCAGATTGTCGGCAAACAAGAGTTGTGCGCGCATGGCAACATCCACGCCCGTTTCGCCGACAATTTTGTTGGCCCACACCGACTGCGGGGCATCACCTGCCCCAGCGGCCTGGGCCATGACCAGTGAAAGGCTGTTGGGATAGACACCCACATCCCAGAGCGATCCCCCATCCAGCGTCGCACTGAGGCGAATATTGGTGGCGCGCTCTGGCGGCAAATAGAAATGAAACCAACTGTTGATCTGCTGAATCTTACCCAGTTCACCGGCCGCAATCAGCGCTTGCACTTTGCGCGTTTGAGGGTGGTGCAGATACATAAACGCCTCGAAGATCGTGACATTGTTGCGTTGGGCGGCCGCTGCGACTTGGTCAAATTCAGCCAATGTCGTCACCAAAGGTTTTTCGCACAAAACATGCTTGCCGGCCGCTGCCGCCTTAATCGTCCACTCACTGTGCATTGTGTTAGGCAACGGATTATATATGACATCGATATCGGGGTCGGCTAGCAGCGCTTCATAGCTGCCATAGGCTTTCGGGATATTATATTGCTGGGCATAAGCGGTTGCTTTGCTCTCATCGCGACTGGCAATTGCCACCAACTCACTGCGTTCAGCCGCGCGAATCGGGTCAATTAAAGCTTTGTTGATATTGGCCGTGGATAAAAGCCCCCACCGGATTTTACTTGCCATAAATTTCCCCCGTGAATTTTCTATAGAAATTGTGAATGGATGATGTCAATCATTGATTGAGCCTGCTAACTGCTCAGTATGTATGAAGCCATTAGCCATTATCCCTGAACCGTTGCCAATTTACAATTATTTACAGGTTTGCTGATCGTTTTTCGCCTGCGAAGTAGAGTTGTCAAAATTTTATAATGGACATTAAGAAAAAACTATGCTAGTTGTAGTCATAAGGCATAAAAAGAATACGTCTTTCTACAGATGACGAATGGCTCTGCCTTCTGCATAATAGAGCGGGTACCCAAATTCACTTTTTTGTAAACAATCACTAAGAATAGCATATTTAAATGATAGGAGATCTATGTTTAAGTCGTTCAAGTTACTCCGCGTTTATCCACTAATCTTCTTTGTGTGTCTCACAGGCCTACTTTTGACATCCTACATGGTGACCGCTGCGCCAGTTGTCCGCAGCGCTAATCGTTCCGCCAATTTTGCCGTCCCTGCTGCCTCATCTGTGCTGATTAATGAAGTGGATGCCGACTCACCTGGCGTTGACACTACAGATTTTGTCGAGTTATATGGCCCTAACTCCACACCACTCGACGGCCTCTGCTTGGTTTTTTTCAATGGTACGACTGATAAATCCTATCTCACCCAGGACCTCAATGGCTACAGTTTGAATGCCAGCGGCTACTTTGTGTTTGGTAACGCAAGCGTTCCTAATGTCACCTTGACTTTTGCCAACAATACGCTCCAAAATGGCGCAGATGCTGTCGCTCTCTATGAGGCAACTGCGTGCAGTACAACCTACCCCAATAACACAGCCGTAACGACGACCAATCTGGTCGATGCTATCGTCTACGGCAGTAGTGATCCTGATGATGTTGGTTTATTGCCGTTGCTCAATGCTGGTCAACCGCAGGTAGACGAAGCTGGTGGTGGCAATGCCGCCAATCAATCCAATGCGCGTTGTGCGGATGGCGCGGGTGGCGCACGCAATACGACTACCTATCTCCAGGTGACCGTTTCTCCAGGCACAGCCAATAATTGTTCGGCGGCGACCGCAACCCCGGCGCCGGTTGCTACCCAAACGCCCGTTGTGACGCCCGGCGCGGCGGATTTACAGATCAGTAAATCCAGTTCAACCAGTGCGGTAACGGCTGGTCAACTCTTCACCTACACGATTATTGTCAACAATGTGGGGCCTGGCGCTGCGCAGAGTGTAGAGGTACGCGATCTCTTGCCGTCAGGGCTGAGCTTGACGAGCGCTTCCATTCATGTGCAGAAAGGGACGGGAGCCAAAGTCGTCGCTGGCGGCACTGAGCTAACAGGCACAGTCACAAGCCTCAGTGTGGGTGGTGTGGTCACAATTACGGCACGCACATTAGTGGCCCTGAGTGCGACTGGTGCAACTTTGACTAATTCGGCAGATGTAACCGCTGCGAACGAAAGTGCGCCCGCGAATAACAGCGCGAACGTGACGGTCAATTTGGTGCCTGCCACCGGATCTGCTGTACTGATCAATGAAGTGGATGCCGATACACCAGGCAGCGACACGGCGGAATTTGTCGAGCTATATGGCCCGCCAAACACTGCACTCGACGGCTTATGTTTGGTCGGATTCAATGGTACAAACGATAGTTCCTATCTGGCCGAAGACCTGGATGGCTACAGCTTGGATGCTAATGGCTACTTTGTGATCGGTAACGCTGGTGTCGCTAATGTTGGCTTGACCTTTGCGAACAGCGCCCTCCAAAATGGTCCGGATGCTGCTGCCCTCTATGTCGCCGCCGCATGTACAGCGATTTTTCCCAGCGGCACGGCGGTCACGACCGTCAACTTGATCGATGCCATCGTCTATGACTCGGGCAAAACTGTCGATGCTGGCTTGTTGCCATTGCTCAATGCCGGTCAAGCGCAAGTAGATGAAGATGCTAATAACGCTGGTGCCACGCAGGCGAGCGCGCGTTGCCCAAATGGCGCTGGTGGGGCGCGTATTACAACGGCTTATCTGCAGATTGCACCATCACCGGGGGGCGCGAATTGTACGACCGGGACAGCAACGCCTACCGCCCAGCCGACGGCAACGGCTACACCGCAAGCGACCGCAACCCCAACCACTGCGCTGAATGGCGCCAAGCTCTACTTGCCGTTGGTTAATCGCTGATCGGTTGTGGCGCAACAGGCTATACTTTGCAGGGCTAGTTTCCACTTAGGCTATTACAAATAAATAAGTATCCAGGGATCGAGACCTGACAGGTGAAAAGGTCCCCACCTGTCAGGTCGGTCGATGACAATTTTGCAAGTGGACCAGACTGGATACTTATTTATTTGGCTTGGCCTTATTGCACTGCAAAGTATGGGTCGTCAAACTGACAGAGGATAGATAAACGTAAGGTTTTGTTGGTTTGCCGAACGGAGCAACAACCAAGAGGGGTCGTCTGACGAATTATCAGACGACCCCTCTTGGTTGTTGCTCTTTTGATCAATCTGCCTGACCGCTTATTTTACGCTCAACGCCGTAAAGGACAGGGGGGGCAAGATGAGCGTCAATCTACCATTATCGATCGCTGGCGTCTTAATTGGTTGCGCGGTAAGATTGTTGGGCTGTTCCCACGTATTCACTGCCTTGACATCCGTACCGGCGAGTTGCCAGGCTTCGTTGACCTGCTGTGGCGCAGCACTCTGCCAGATCAACTCGGTGTTGATCGTTGCGGTCTCGCTCCGATTGACGATAAACAGACCACTTGTGCCGGTCGCTTCGGCATAGCTGGCCGCAACGTCAAGCAGCGACTGATCGCCATATTTCTGGGTTTCGTGTTGGGGCGCGCACACTAGCACATCCAGCGCCT
>JBBQBY010000080.1:0-18511 GCA_038318235.1 Caldilineales bacterium | reverse complement strand
CATCGGTTATCGCGTGGTCTTCAGCTATGAGCCGGATGGCAGTTGGGTAACCCAACCCAGCATCACCCGATCCATGCCCGCCGGTTTCTATGCGCATATTATCAGCGTCGGGGTGGCGCGCAGTGGCAATTGGTTCGCCTGGATTGTAGATGGGGAAGATCAACGCATTTCGACCTTGGCAGCCTTTACCACCGATGGCCCAGCCGGTGCCTGCAACCACGTGACGGTAAATTTCTACGATTCGTAATTAACCTTGTCTTGCCAAATAAGGCAAGACAAGGTTAATGGCTTTGTCAGCCACGCACATTGCTTTTTGGGTACACCCCCAATTCCAGACGCGGCCACTATATATGATGCCTAGTCGCTGCGGCGACTTGTTGCTGTCAGCCGCGGGATTTATCCCCGCGGTAAAAAGACACCACACTGTGAGCGCACTCGGCTTTTTTCGCATCCTTGACAAGTTTGGCCCATCAGCATATAGTATAGCCAGAAAATTTCGTTCCCATTTTCTGGCTTATTATTGAGCTGTGTAAAGCTCAACCAAGGTACAAGGAGACAATTTATGAACCATCGATCTCTGAATCGACGTCAATTCCTGGTTTCGACCGGGGCATTGGCCGCTAGTGCTGCGTTGGCCGCCTGTGCCCCGCTGCAACCTGGCGCCGCGCCTGCCGCAGCGCCGGCCGCCAGCAATGGGGCGGCGTCAACCGCCGCCGGCGCCTTTGATTGGAAACGGTATAGCGGTTCCCAAGTTCGGATTACCACCCTCCAGTTTCCCATTTCGGACATTCAGCAAGCCCGCATCGCCGCCTTTGAAGAATTAACCGGCATCAAGGTCAACTGGGAAGAGTTGGCCGAAGATCAATGGCGTCAGAAGGTGAAGGTCGAGCACCTGGCCGGCACCACCGACATGAGCGGCTTTTTGAGCTATTGGGGTCAAGAGGGTCTGCAATTCATGGAGTCCGGTTGGTATACCGATCTGAAACCGTTGCTCGACGACCCGACGATGACAAATGCGGATTTCAACTGGGACGATTACACCCAGAATCTCCGCACCGCGGCTGTGATCGACGGCAAAATCCCGATTATCCCCGACCGCGGCTCGGCCTTGCCCATCCTCTATTATCGCCGCGATCTGTTTGAGCAATATAAACTGGAAAAACCCAAAACTTGGGATGACGTCATGAATGCGGCCAAGACGATCTTTGAAGGCAGCAAAGGCGAGATCTTCGGCATGGTTTTGCGCGGCAAAGGCGCAGCAGCCACCTCGATGTTTGGGCCTTTACTGTATGACCTGGGTGGCGAATGGTTTGACCGCAAAACCGGCGATGTGGCCTTTAACACGCCAGAAGCGCTGGCCGCCTTTGAATGGTGGGGCAAGATTTTACGCGAATACGGGCCTCCAGGCTCGGTCAACAATCACTGGGCGGAAGTAACCAGCATCTTCAGCCAGGGCCGTGCCGCCATGTGCTATGACGATATCGTCTTCGCCTCGACCTTTGGCAACAAGGAAAAGTCGACCGTGGTGGGCAAAGTTGGCTATTCCGTCGCCCCGACCGGTCCGCACTCGGACGCATGGCGCAAGCTGCCACCCTATGCCCAGGGTGTCAGTGGTCTCGCCATTTCTGGCTTGAACAAAGAACCTGGCCCCGCCTGGTATCTGCTTCAATTTATGAGCGATCACGAAACTGCCAAAAAATACATGTTGACCGGTGGTCTCTCACCGCGCCAGTCGGTTTGGGCAGATGCCGATGTGGTGAAGGCGCTTGACCCAGAATTTTTGGAAGCCGCCAAAGGCTCGGGGCTGATCAATGGGCCAGGGGCAGCGCCGTTGTCGATTTCCAATGTGGCCCAAGCGCGCGACTACATTGGGCAAGTGATCGTGACTGCGATCCAGGGTGGCGATGTGAAAGCCGCGCAGCAGACGGCGTATGATCAATGTGTCAAATTGTTGGCCGATGAGCGCGCCCAAAAGAGCTAACAATAGGCAGCCGAGGTGTAGGTCATCCCTTTTAGGGTGACATTCTCAGGCATACCTGTCCGTCACTGTAGAAATCCGTTCGAGGAGACAAAGGTAGGGGTTGCTAACATCCCTACCTTTGTCTGCCTTCACGCATTGCCCGATCCAGATCGACCATCTCTGGCACGCTGCTAGCGCTGGTCTACGGGTCGAAAGTCCGATATGAGAAATTTATGAATCAAATGACAGACCAATTGAACAGCCAAACCCTAGGGAAGCCGCGCCCGCCATCGCTGGGGGTGCGCATCAGCGGCTTTGCTGACCGCTATATGCACATCATCTTTCCGTTGCCCGCGCTGATCATCGTGCTGGCCACGATGATCTATCCCCTGGTCTATACATTTTTGCTGAGCACGCGCATTTATGGCACGAACTTACAAAAATACACCTTTGTCGGCACCCGCCATTTTGGCGATGTCTTTCAAGATGAACGTTTTATCAACGCCTTGGGACGCACCTTCTATTTTGCCGTGCTCACCGTAACGGTCTCGATTGTCGTGGGCATGATCATGGCATTGATCATGAACCGCGAGTTTTGGGGCGCGCCGGTCGTGCGCACCTTATTTTTGCTGCCCATGGTGGCAACGCCGGTGGCGACCTCGCTGGTCTGGATCATGATGTTTAACCCAACCTTAGGGGTTCTAAACTATTTCTTGCGGATGTTGGGTCTTGCGCCCAGCCTCTGGGTGGCCGACCCGCGCTGGGTGATCCCCACGATTGTGATGGTGGATGTCTGGCATTCCGCGCCCTTTGTGATGTTGATCCTGCTCGCCGGGATCCGCTCGCTGCCCTATGAACCGTTTGAATCCGCCATGATCGACGGCGCTACGCGCTGGCAAATGTTTACGAAAATTACCCTGCCGCTGATCCGCCCGGCGCTGGTGGTGGCCATGATGTTCCGCACGATTGACGCGCTCAAGGTCTTTGACCTGATCTGGGTGATGACCGCCGGCGGGCCGGGTTACGACTCGGAAACCTTATATATCTACGCCTACAACAACGCCTTCAAGTATCTCAATCTGGGCTATGGCTCCGCAGTGATTATCGTTTTTACCTTGATTGTGACCGTGGTCAGCGTTTTTTGGATCCGCATGCGCAATCGAGAATGGATTTAAGCGGCGCAGGTTGCGCCGTCACGCTGCGTTGTTGAATGTTTAAGTCAGCGGTAGATTAATTTGATTCAGAAAAACGGGCAGATATGCACCCAAAACGTTATCAGGATTGGTTCATGGTCATAGCCTGCGCTTGTCTCACTGTAAGCTGTATTCAACCGATAAAGGCGCCGATCTTGCATGAACAATTGAATGAACAACTGATCACAGCCGCCGAGCGTGGCGACACACCAACGGTGCTGCGCTTGATCGAACAAGGGGCCAACATCAATGGTCGCGACACACGCGGCAGAACGGCGGTGATGGCAGCGACCCACGGCCAACAAACCGCTACCGTTAAAGCCTTGATTCAGGCTGGCGCAGATATCAACATTCGGGATAGCCGCACAGATAACCCCTTTTTGTATGCGGGGGCAGAGGGCTTACTCGATATCCTAAAGCTATTGATTGCGGCCCATGCCGACACCAAACTGACCAACCGTTATGGCGGCACCGCCTTGATCCCAGCCGCAGAACGCGGTCATGTCGAAATCGTCAAAATACTGCTCACCCAGACGGATGTCGATGTAGATCATATCAACAATTTGGGGTGGACAGCCTTATTAGAGGCCATCGTGTTGAGTGATGGGGGCATCGAACATCAGCAGATCGTTCAATTGCTGGTGGATCATGGCGCCGATGTCAACATTCCCGACAAGGATGGCGTCACCCCGTTGCAACACGCCCGTGCCCGTGGTTTTAAAGCGATTGAGCAAATTTTAGTGCAGGCTCAAGCGCATTAACGTCTAGCCATGTATTTCAAGAAAGCAAATACCCACACTATGAAGCTAAAATTGACCAAGATCGCCGAAGAGCTTGTATTTTATGGTGTGCTCGCCATTTTGCTCTGTTTTTTTCTATTTTTGTTCGTCTGGATGATCCTCTCATCCTTCAAGACCACCGTGCAGATTACGGCCTATCCACCACAGTGGCTTTTCACGCCGACGATCCAAAATTATATTGATGTCTTTACGAAAAAGCCATTTCTCGAATATTTAGCCAACAGCACGATCATTGCGGTGGCGGCGGTGGCGATTGGCCTGCTCTTTGGGTTGCCCGCGGCCTATAGCCTGGCGCGCTTCAAACAGGCGGGCGTCGGCTTCGTGATTCTGCTGGTGCGCATCCTACCCGGCATTGTCTTTCTCGTGCCGCTCTTCATTATCTACCGCCGCCTAGGTTTGATCAACACCTATACCGGCATTATTGCCACCCACATCATCATTGTCCTGCCCACGATCATTTGGATCATGGCTGGCTTCTTTGAAGATGTGCCGCGCGAGCTCGAAGACGCCGCGATGATTGACGGCTGTTCGCGCATATCGGCTTTCTTTCGGATTATTCTGCCGCTCAGCCGCCCTGGCATTGTTGCCGTTGTCATCCTCAGCTTTATCGCGTCGTGGAACAATTTCATCTTCGTCCTGATTCTGGGCGGCAGCCACACGATTACACTGCCGATGGCGGTCTATAGTTTTATGTCGTTTGAAGATGTCAACTGGGGTGGTCTAAATGCCGCCGCCACCCTGATCACGCTGCCGATTTTGCTGCTCTCACTGTTGGTTCAAAAGCAATTAGCGCGCGGGTTGACGATGGGTGCGGTCAAGGGTTAGTGTTATGGCCAAAGTTTGTTACCCATGAATCTACCGCATTTTCAATCTCCTCAGCCTGGCGCGGTGCAGGCTGCTGTTATTGATCCGTAAACAACGCGCCTTGGCTTCACTCTGTCATGGCACGGGCGGTGGTACTGCGGTGGCAGTGGAGTTGCTGTCAAAGAGGTAACGATTCAGGCGAGGAGAAGAAACCGGGTTTTTCTTGGTAGAATTAGCCTGTCTTACGCATAAAAACCCGGTTTCTAGCTGAACAGTTACTAAAAGAGGCTGAGGGCTGAGGGAGAGTATTCCCTCAGCCCGTTTTATCTAAGGCAGACGGGGTGTCGGCAGGGCATTGGTCAGCTTGGACAAATCCATCGCCACCGTGGTCTGCAAAATTGCTTTCCCGCGATGCAACACGCCATCACTCAGCACTTGCGCACGCAGACCGCCACGCCCATGCAGAAATTTGAGCGCGCCCGGCGCAAAACCAATATCCATCCAGCGACAGGGCGCGCAATGTTTGGTGCCACGGAAACGAATGCCGTCAAGCATAAATTCCTGGCCGATCAGTTGATTCAGATTCACGCCTTCGCTGATCACATTGCGGCGGAATACGACGGGCGTCGCTGCAGGCTTTGCGAATTCTGCCTGGAGTGCTTGAAAAACTTCCCAGGCGAAAAAGGTAATGTGACCATCAAAATTTTCACCTTTGCCATAAAAACGGTCACCAACCAACCCCAAACCAGCTTTAACTTCGGCCGCTGCTACATCCAAAGTCGGGTGTGGCCCAGGCGTTTGCGTCCGGTTGCCAAAGTAGTTATGGCCGGGGGAGATGAAGATGTGATGGATCGTGATGGGATAGGTATAGAACATGGTAATCTGATTTAAATTAGCGCGTAAAGATTAGCATTTATGCTGCCACAATTAGCGGCTAAACGCCAATCTTTACGCGCTAATTCTACAATTCAAGCTTGCCCCACCTGTGCGCCGTCTGCATGTCAGCTTGAGGCGCATACATCATCAAATCATTGCTTACAAACTAACTTCAATTTCGTAGCGATCAATCGAGGGGGGTGCCGCGAAGAATTGGCTGAGTTTACCAATCTGCTCTTTTAGAAAACCATTCGTCTCGCTGGCTTTTAGATCAGCTTCCGTGGCCCAAACGGTCACCATCAGACCTTTCCCCGTTGCCCGGTCGAGCAAAAAACGGGTGCTACTAAACCCTGGCTGCGTTTTGAGCGCAGGCCCTACCACATCACGATAAAAGGCGGTCGCGTCATCCAGTCGCGCAGTTTGCCATTGAACGATGATTAACTCTTGCATGCATCTCAATTCTCCTTATCAAACAGATTTATCAAGCAATCCAATAAACTTCACACGCTTGAAGAGCGGCACACCCCATTCAGAATGATACCCGTAACTTAGCGAGCATGTTTGGTTACGAAATGCAATGTATACTAAAATCAGCATGAAATCCGGAGTTTTACCCCACCCTAACCCTCCCCAAACAGGGAGGGGACCGTCACAGGGTAGACGAGGTAACCGTTCCTCCCCTCGTTTGGGGGAGGTTAGGAGGGGGTAAAAACTCCGCTTTTCAAATTGAACTCAGTATAGCTCTGCTTTTTGTGAAACGATCAACTTACGCCATTATATCTGGCTTGCGTGATGAAAACGTGATGGTATAACCCCGCTGGCGTGATGAAAGCCCGAGCTTGTAAGCAGAAGCGGATTGTATATCACCTGGCTAGATGCTTTTCAGGGCTTGGCCAATCGGCTGGGCAACAAGGCTTTATTACACCAGTTTGCGAACACTAAGGCGCAGCGGGAAACCATAACAATTCATTTTCGTTTCGCTAACTTGCATTTCATCCGGCGATAACGCGGTTCCGCTATCTTTTCTGAAACACTCAGTGGTATCGACCAGATCTTCGTAGCCTTCATCCTGAGAGATGAGGCCCGGAGCACCTGACGATTGCCAGGCGTAGCGGTTTCTAGCGAAGACAGGCATAAATGCTGTTTAAAGAGAAAAGGAATGAATATGGGTGGGAGAGCTGTGCCCCGCGTCGATCAATGGTTCAATGGCCTGCATGACATGCTCTTTCGAACGGTGCATAGCCACTCGTTGATCTACAATGCCTGTTGGGAAGATCCACGGGTTGATCGCCAATTGCTCGAAATCGACGCGGCGAGTGAGGTGGTCATGCTCACCAGCGCTGGTTGCAATGCCCTCGATTATCTGTTGGATAGGCCAAGTACAATCCATGCGGTTGATGTAAATCCACGCCAGAACGCTCTACTTGAGTTAAAGCTAGCTGTGATCCACCAGCGCTCTTTCGCAGACCTGGCGGCGTTATTTGGTGCGGGCGCGCATCGTCAACATCGGGCACTCTATGCGGTGCTGCGCCAGAGTTTGAGCGTCGAGGCGCGCGCCTTCTGGGATACGAAGATTCGTTATTTCGATCCGTTCGCGCGCCGCGGCACATTTTATTATCGCGGGGCAGCAGGTTCGGTGGCGTGGTTTTTCAGTCGTTGTCTCGTTCACCTAAAACGCCCGATTCGCAACCAGATTTTCGCCCTACTCAATGCTGATTCATTACCCAAACAGCAAGAGATTTATCAGACAATCGAACCGCTATTATGGGATCGCTTCTCATGCTGGATCTTGCAGCAGCCGATGTTGATGGCGATGTTGGGCGTGCCGCGCACGCAAATGCAGTTGGCTGGCGCCGAACACGACAATAATCTGTTGCATTATATCCAGGCCAGACTGCGCCATGTCCTTACGGAGGTACCGCTGGCAGACAACTATTTTTGGCGTGTCTACCTCACTGGTCAATATAGCACGGTCTGCTGTCCGAACTATCTAAAACCAGAACACCACGCTACCTTGCAAGCACACAACCAGCGGATCCAGCTGCACACGTGCACCATCTCGCAGTTCTTACAACGCAATCCTGGCCGCTACACCCACTTCATCCTCCTTGATCACCAGGACTGGCTTGCCGGTCATGACCCGATTGGGTTGGCCGAAGAATGGCAGCAAATCCTCGACAACAGCGCGCCAGGGACAAAGATTCTTCTGCGCTCGGCGGCGCGCACCCTAGACTTTTTGCCCGATTTTGTCAAAGTCGCCGTGCGTTTCTGTCCAGAACGAACCGAGCCGCTCCATCAGTTGGATCGGGTGGGCACCTACGGAAGTCTACATCTGGCCGAGGTGCTCTGATGCAGGAACAAAGACAAAACCATCATGCACTCGTGCGCTACTATAAGTTCCACAGCCAGATCTATGACGCGACACGTTGGAGCTTTCTGTTTGGACGAAAAGCCATCCTACACCATGTGGCAACGATTGCCCAGCCCACGCGCATTCTTGAGGTGGGTTGTGGCACGGGTAGCAATCTGGTTCAGATCTGCAAGCTCTTTCCCCAAGCGCACATCACTGGTCTCGATCTTTCCCAGGCGATGCTTGCCCGCGCGCAATGGAATCTACGTGAGCAGAATCCGCGTGTGCAACTAATCGAGCGAGCCTATGATCGACCACTCAAAATTACCCCCTCGTTTGACCTAATCCTCTTCTCATATGCCCTCACCATGTTCAACCCCGGCTGGGAACAGGCGATTGAAGCGGCCTATCGTGATCTGCAACCTGGCGGGCTCATAGCCGTGGTGGATTTTCACGATACGCCATTCACATGGTATCGCCATTGGATGGCGCGTAACCATGTGCGCATGACCGGCCATCTTCTGCCACGCCTGGCTTCGCGCTTTCGTCACCGGCTGGTGAGCCTATCGCCTGCTTATACAGGCTGGTGGACGTATCTATTGTTTATTGGCGAAAAGACAAATCGTACGGATGCCAAAATTGATGCGCAATCGGAGTCAAGGGTCGAAGTGGCGATAGTGCGATGATCACCAACGACAAACCCACCCATGCAAGCGAAAGATCTGGTCTCAGACTTTATGAGGAGTCACACGGCAGAGTCAGGCGCAAGCTGAAGGCAAGCGGCATCGGAAAACCGAGCCATTTCCAGGAGAATTCACGGCCGTTCGCCCGCAGCCAAGCGTGTATTAATATCTTCAATAACGCGGAGACAATCCCACAGTCCATCGATGACGTAATGCGCCCCAGTTTGAATCATCTGTACAGAGATTGCCTGTCGCCTCGCATCCAACACATCGCCAGAGAGCGTAGCAACCTCAGCTGCGCTCAGGCCCAGCATATTGCCGCTGAGCGCCAGCCCGACCGTCCACATGCCAGCGTTCAGGCCCTCCTCAATATCGGCCAGTGAATCGCCGATTTTGACCATCGCTTGCATCGGATAGATGCCAAGGCGCATGGCATTCTGATAGCACATCCAGGGATAGGGCCGCCCCGCCGGCACTTCGTCGGGGCAGACGATACAATCCGGGGCATAGCCGCGCCGTGCGGCCTCTGGGGCAAGCACATCCATCATCGAACGGATATAGCCGGTAGTGGAGCCGATTTTTAGGCCCTGCTGGTGCACCGTTTTCAACGTATCCAACACACCAGGGATCGGTTCGGCGTAATTTTTCAGCACAGCAAGTTGCAAGGGCACAAAGTTGTTGAACAAGTTATCAATGTCCGCTTCGCTCGCTGGTGCCCCGTGGGCAGCTTGCCAGGCCGCGGCCACGCTCGGACGGGCTAAAATCGTCCGTAGGTGATCCTTTTTCATCAACCCCATGCCAGACCGGGCATCTTCGGGTGTGATCGCTACGTTTTGATGCTCGAACAGGCGCATGAAAACACTCGTCGGCGCGAAAGAGCCGTAATCTACAACTGTGCCCGCCCAATCCAGGATCAGTGCTTTCAGTGGACCGCGATAAGAACGATGCGTGTGTATATTCATAATGCCTCTTGAGATGCTTAGAGATTGGTGATGCCCATTTCGTGCAGCGTTTCGACCATTGCCGCCATTAGCGCGTGTACATCAGCGGCAGATAGACGCCCGATATGGCCGATCCGAAAACAATCAGCATGACTGAGCTTGCCAGGATAGATGACATGACCCTTTGCACTGAGATGTTCGTAAAATGTCCAAAAATTAAAGTTTGGATGCTCGGGGTAATAGAATGACGTGATCGTGTAGCCGCGTTTTTCCTCATCCAGATACGGCCGGAAACCCATCGTCTGCATGGCGGCCAGCGTGATGGCATAATTTTGGCGATAACGCTCGCCACGGGCCACAATCCCGCCTTCCTGTTCCAGTTCATACAGCGCTTGGTGAAAAGCCAGCAGAGCGTGGGTGGGCGGGGTAAAACGGAACTGCCCATCACGTTCCAGACCTTCCGATTGGGCCAGCAGATCGAGGCTTAGGGTGCGGGCAAAGCCGCGGGTGGCCATCAACGCCGCGGTACGGGCCACGACAAACGAGAACCCCGGCACGCCCTCAATACACTTATTAGCAGAAGAGACCAAGAAGTCAATCCCACAACTTTGCAAATCGATCGGATAAGCGCCAAAGCTGCTCATCGCATCCACGATATAGGTACGGGAATGCTTTTTAGCAATCGTACCATAGGCATCAATGGGATTCAGAATACCAGTCGTGGTTTCGCAGTGGACGACGGCAACGTGGGTAATGGCCGTATCGGCTTCGAGCGCGGCGGTCAGCGCCGCCGCATCGGGCTGGGTATTTTCGGGGCAGACCAGTGTCTCTGTAGCAATATGATGGATGCCGGCGATTTTGCGCATGCGCTCGCCGTAAGCCCCGTTGATCAGGAGCAGCAGCTTGCCGTCCGGCGGGATGACCGACGAGAGCACCGCTTCGATCCCAGCCGTGCCGCTGCCCTGCATCAAAACGGCCGTATAGGCTTGTGGATCAGCGCACAAGGCCACTAAGCGCTGACGTATCGTTTGGATGATGGCAATAAATTCTGTATCGCGCGAGCCCAAATCGCGCAGCATCGCCTGTTTGACGGTCTGGCTCGTGGTTAGTGGGCCAGGAGTGAAGAGGGCTTTGTCTCTCCAAGAGGATAGGGTGTTCATTGTTCGCTCGCTTCTGCTATAAAAGCCAACAGGCATCCACAGGGAAGGTCACTTGATAGGGATCGCCCACTGTTGGAATTTTTAATTTGCGCTCGTTGAAGATATCCAGTGACACCGGATGCCCTTCAATCGCAATGCGGATGCGCACAATCGAACCAAGATAGGTGATGGTATCGACCTTGCCATTCAGATTGTTCGCCCCTTCGCTAAAACCGGGGTTTAACTCTTCGGGACGCACCGCCAGCCGGACAGGTTTCCCATTGAGATGGCCGAATTGTCCCGCCTGGATCATCTGCTGCCCTAGTTTTACCACACCTTGTGCTGGATTCACCACTTCTACTGGCAGCAGATTAATTTGTCCGACGAACTGGGCCACAAATTCGGTTTTAGGGAAATTATAGATTTGGGCAGGCGTGCCGACCTGTTCGATTTTCCCCTGGCTCATGACCACGATCCGGTCAGAGAGGGAGAGTGCTTCCTCTTGGTCATGCGTCACATAAATGGTCGTGATGCCCAACTGCTGTTGAACGCGGCGGATTTCATGGCGCAACTCTACCCGGATTTTGGCGTCTAGGGCGGAGAGTGGCTCGTCTAGCAGCAGCACGTGCGGGCGAATGGCCAAGGCGCGGGCCAGGGCCACCCGTTGTTGCTGCCCACCAGAAAGTTGGCCGGGATAGCGCGTGCCAAATTTTTCCAGGTGAATCAGGCCAAGCATTTCATCCACGCGTGGCTTGATTTCCATTTTGGATTTGCCCGCCACTTTGAGGCCATAACCGATATTTTCTGCCACTGTCATGTTCGGGAACAAGGCATAGGATTGAAAGACCATGCCCACATTCCGTTTATTGGGCGGCAGGAACGTTAAATCTTTACCTTCGAGGGTGATTTGGCCGGAGGTAGGCAATTCGAAGCCAGCCACCATGCGCAGGGTGGTGGTTTTCCCGCAACCACTGGGGCCGAGGAAAGCGATGAATTCACCTTGCGTTATACTCAGGTTGAAATCCTCCACCGCGGTGGTTCCAGCAAAAGCCTTATGGACGTGCGAAAGTTCTAAATAGGACATTTTTCCTCGAAGATCCGGTTAACGACCGATGAGTTGTTGTTGTGTGTTGCCGCCACGGCTGAAAAACTGGATCAGGCCAAGACAACCCCAGGTTAAGGCATAGCTGATGATGGCCAGGGCAGCCGGTTCGTAGGCGCGATCGCGACCGACCAGCACCATATACGGGCCAAGGGCGGGGCGCACAAGAAAATCACCCAAGATCAACTCGCCAATGACGGTCGCAAAGCAGATCAGCGCGCCACTCAGGATGGCGATACGCAAGTTGGGGAAAATGATATTGAACAGAATTTGCACCCAGTTGGCGCCCAGGCTTTGCCCCGCTTCGGTCAGCGAACGCACATCGATCGCGCGCATGCCCACGTCAATCGCGCGAAACATAAAAGGCATCGAAAGAATGATGTAGCCGGCGGTAATCAAAATATCGGTTTTGAAGGCAGTGAGCGTCAATTGAAACGGCGGCCCGCTAAAGGTGCGGATCAGGCCAAAGACGTACACAATCACCGGGATGATAAAGGGTAGGATACTGATGATTTCCATCACAGGGCGCGCTTGCGGGAGGCGCAAATAAACCCAATAGACCGTGGGCACAAAAAGCAGCACGCTGATGGTTACGGTGATGACGCCCATGATGGCCGAATAACGGAAGCTCTCTAAAAATTGCGGGTCAGCCAGCACAGTCTGGTAGGCGAGCAGGCTGATGACGCCTTTTTTCATCCGCAACGAAAAGTCCAACGTGCCGTACATCGGTAAAAAGAAATAGAGCATCGCCAGCAGCGGCCAGAATAAGGCCCAAAAATGGAACCGTTTTGTTTTCATACCTTGAGCCACCTTGTCGTGCGGCGTTGCAGGATCGTGTAACCGGTAATTGTAATCGCCATGATCAAGACCATGCCCAATGCCAGCGCATAGCCTTCATTCGGGTTGTTCAATACATCGCCACGAATTTGCTGACCAATCAAGATGGTGACCAGCGCGATACTGCCGCCCGTCAGGGCCTGTGCGGTCGCAAACGCCCCAAATGCGCTGCCAAAGAGCAGAATGGTGGAGCCGAGAATCGAAGGCCAGAGAATGGGCAGGCCGATATCGCGCCAATATTGCCAGTGAGTCGCACCCAAATTCGCCGAGGCTTCGCGCCAATCCTTTTTGAGACCTTCAAGCGCCGGCGTGATGGTCAAGACCATCAGCGGAAATAGGAAGTAGGTGTAGGCCAGCACCAATCCGATCAGGCTGTACAGGTTAAAGCCGTGATCATAAGGATTGAAAGGGCAAAACGGCACCCCGGCTTTGTCGTTGAAACAAATTTGCTTTAACAAGGCTGTGATAAAACCGGTGCGACCCAGCGTGGCAATAAAAGCAAAGGCAAGTGGCACGCCGCCAAAGTTGGCGGCCAAGCCGGAAAAGGTCATCAAGATGGTGCGCATCCAGCGTGGAGCCTTGCCAATCGTAATGGCATAGGCGACGAAAAAACCGAAGATGCCACCGACCAACGAGGTGATGATGCTCAGCTCTAGGCTAACGGTATAAGATTTGAGCACGTAGGGGTTGCTCAGGAAGTTGAAGTTGACAAGCGTGAAATTCCCCTGGGCGTCTTTGAACGCGCCGCCAAACAGATTCACAGAGGGGAAAACAAGAAAAGTCACAACAAAAGCAAAAAATGGCATGACCCCAATCCAATTGAATAAAGGATTAGGTAGCGTAGTGCGTTTTGTCGAGTTCGGAGCCGCGATTGGCGGATTTTGTTGGCGCATAAAATAGGCATGCGTCGCCTGGCAAATTGCCAGGCAACGCTAGTGGTTTCCTATCAACGATTGAATTATTTACTGGCCTTGATGTCGACACCAACCACTTTGTCCCACTGGTCCTTGATCAGGGCGCGGGCGGCGGTCAGTTGGTCACCGTTTGGCACGGTTGATTCAGCGAGCAACTTTGGATCAGGCAGCTTGGCTTTCAGTTCATCCGAGACGACATTGCGGGCGAACAGATCGGCCAGACGAGCGGGCGCACAATAGCCTTTGATCCAGGTCAATTGACCTTCGTCCGAGTAGAGGTATTCCTGCCACAGGCGGGCAGCCGCAGGGTGCGGGGCATATGCACTGATGGCCTGATAGTAATAGCCACCCCAGTTCGCATCAGACGGGTAAACAACCTCAATGTTCGGGTTGCCATTGAAGTTAGCCTTGTTGGCATAAGCGTTCCAACTCCACTGGAAGGTGATGGGGGTTTCGCCCTTGGCGATTGGGCCAGAGTCGGCGATCAGGGGGAGCAGGTTACCAGCCGCATTCAATTGCTTGAAGAAATCGAGACCAGGCTGGATGTTATCGAGCGAGCCACCGTTGGCGAGGGCAGCAGCATAGACTGACTGGGCGGCTTGATTCGAGGCCCGCGGGTCACCGGCCAGCGCGACCTGACCCTTGTATTTCGGGTCGAGGAGGTCTTTGTAGCTCTTGGGCAATTCTTTGATCACATCGCTGTTCACTTCCAGCACCAAGACACCACTATAATCGACAAAATAATGACCATCGGGATCGTTGGCGCCTTTGATCGTGTCCCAGGTTGCGACTTTGTATGGCGTAATCAACCCCTGATCTTTGGCCAGCGGACCATAGGCTGGGCCAACATCAATCACGTCAGGGGCCTGTGGACCTTTATTAGCTTTATTATCAATAATGGCCTGAATTTCATCAGCAGAACCACCATCGGGGTTAAGCGAATTCACCTTGATGCCATACTTTTTCGAGAAGTTATCGATCATCTCGCCATAATTGCACCAATCGCGCGGTAGGGTGATAACGTTTAATGCGCCTTCGGCTTTGGCCGCCACTACCAGGGCGTCCATGCCGCCACCATCCGCAGCAGACTTGACGGTTGACCAGTCTTTGGTGCCCGCGGCTGGCGCAGCAGGGGCCGGGACGCCAGGCGTAATACAGGCGGAAAGCAACGTTGCAGCGAGCACAAGCAAAGATAAAACTTGTAGAATTGACTTCTTAAAATACATACTGTTTTCTCCTCTGGAAGCACAATGGTTACGTGAAGAAACGTCGTTTCGCGATAAGTTCGCGAGTGCCTACGACGTGTTGAACCTACGACATTTTGAATAAAGTGAAGCTGAATGGCACTACACCCGCCCAAATAGGCTACCCTTGTCACTGACCAAGCGCGCAATGCGTGGCGACTAGACAAGGTATCAACTAGCTGCCACGCAAGTAGCTGCCACCCAAGATCGACAACCCGACACAGAAGCAGCTATTTTCAGCCAACTCTCGACGCAAAATTATGACAAGCGGTCGTTAATAATTGGATAATATGATATGAAAGGTTTGCAATGATTTTGTTAAGGATTCAGCATCGTTTTGTTGAGGCTCAGGCCAGGAACTTCAGCCGTAATATCTTTATGGATTCTCCTCATTAAGTTTACAACGCACAATTAAGTTTACAACGCACAGATGCCGAAACAGGCTCCATGCTTGATGCGCCGCGCCAGCGGCTTCAACAGTGACGCTTGTGGGATTGGCGCAAACGAGGGTTCAAACGCAGTTGTCACAAGCTTTTGCAAAGGTTCCTCCAAAACTTAACAAAAACTTAGCTCACTGTTAATCGGGTGAATTGACAATGAATGCCAGACAATAGCTACTGCATACTCGTTGAAACAGCCTCATTTCGTCAATCAACCCAAGGAGATCTTTATGTCTGGCGAGACAACCGCTATGGGAGCGCCAACTACGCTAGCGATTAACGACTCGACAACGTTGGCCAAAGCCTTTCAGCCAGCACTGATCGATAATTTGTACTATGCCCAGGGCGCAGCCGTGGCATCGGCTACTATCTATGATTATTATATGGCGTTGTCCGAAACTGCTCGCCGCAAATTATTAGAACGTTGGCGCGCCACCACTGAAGCACATTATGCCGCCAACCCCAAGTTTGTCTATTATCTTTCCGCTGAATATTTGATGGGCAAGCAACTACCCCAGAATCTGCTCTACACCGACCTGACCGAGCCAGCCAGAGTTGCGTTGGCCGATTACAAGCTCACCCTGGAAGCTTGTATAGAGCAAGATCCTGAACCAGGGCTAGGCAATGGCGGTTTGGGGCGGTTGGCGGCTTGCTTTCTCGATTCTTTAGCGACGCTGGATATCCCAGCCGTGGGCTATGGCATTCGCTATGAATATGGCATCTTCCGCCAGAGTTTTGAAGACGGCTGGCAAGTGGAAAGCCCAGACGAGTGGGCCCTGCGCGACTATCCGTGGGAGATCAGCCATTCTGACAACATGGTAGACGTCAAGCTTTATGGCCACACCGAACATTTCACCGATGAGCAGGGTCACTATCGGGCGCGTTGGGTGGCGGGCCAGACCGTGCGTGGCGAACCGTATCATCTGTTGGTGCCTGGCTATGCTACCGGCACCGTCAACATGTTGCGTTTGTGGCGGGCGCGCGCCAGCCACCGTTTCGACTTCCAGGTTTTTGATACTGGCGACTATTCGCGCGCAGTTGAAGAAAAAGCGCTTTCCGAGAGCATTTCCAAGGTGCTCTACCCGAATGACAGTACACCGCAGGGGCGCGAGCTACGCTTGAAGCAGCAATATTTCTTTGTCGCTTGCTCATTGCACGACATCATTCGTCGTTATCATTTGCGTAATGCCGATTGGACTGAATTCTCGAACAAAGTGGTGATGCAGTTAAACGATACCCACCCCGTTATTGCCATCCCTGAATTGATGCGCCTGTTGATGGATGACTATAGCCTGGGGTGGGATGAAGCGTGGCAGACGACACACAACAGCTTCGCCTACACCTGTCACACCCTCATGCCCGAAGCATTGGAGAAGTGGCCGGTTGCGTTGTTTGGCCGTTTGCTGCCCCGCCACCTGGAGATCATCTACGAAATCAACCAACGTTTTCTGGATGGCGTACGTCAGCGCTTCCCGGGCGATGAGGCGCGCGTCGCACGCATGTCGATCATCGATGAAAATGAGGGGCAGCGGGTGCGGATGGCCCATTTGGCGGCGGTCGGCAGCTTTGCGATCAACGGCGTCGCCGCGATCCATTCGCAACTGTTGAAAGAGCGTACCTTGCGTGACTTTGCCGAACTGTGGCCGGAAAAGTTCCAGAATAAAACCAATGGCGTAACGCCGCGCCGCTTTATGAAGCTGGCGAATCCCGCACTAGCCGACCTGATTACCAGCAAACTGGGCAACGGCTGGCTAACCGATCTGGAACGGCTGCGCGAGTTAGAAATTTTTGTCGATGACGTTGATTTCCGCGCCGCTTGGCAAGCTGTCAAACGGCAGAACAAGCAGAACCTCGCGGCTTATGCGCAACAAAAACAGAACCTGCTGCTCAACCCCAATTCGCTCTTTGACATCATGGTCAAGCGCCTCCACGAATACAAGCGCCAACTGCTCAAGACGCTGCACATTATCACACTCTATCATCGCATCAAGGACAAGCCGTCACTAGATCTGGTCCCGCGCACCTTTGTCTTTGGGGCCAAGGCGGCGCCAGGTTATGTCATGGCCAAACGGATCATCAAGCTGATCAATGCGGTGGCTGATGTGGTGAATCATGATGCGGATGTCGCTGGCCGCTTGCAAATCGCCTTTTTAGAAAACTTCAATGTCTCGTCAGCCCAGATTATCTATCCGGCCGCCGATCTTTCCGAGCAAATTTCGCTGGCCGGTAAAGAAGCTTCCGGCACAGGCAATATGAAATTCACACTCAATGGCGCGCTGACGATTGGTACATTAGACGGTGCGAATATCGAGATCCATGACCTAGTGGGGGCAGAAAACTTCTTTCTCTTTGGCTTAACGGTCGATCAAGTCTTTGCGCTCAAAGAACGGGGCTATCGGCCCCTGGATTACTACGAAGGCAATCCTGAACTAAAGCGGGTGATCGACAGCATCTCTGGCGGTCTTTTCTCGCATGGGGATACCAACCTCTTCCGCCCGATTGTTGACAGCCTGCTCTATCAGGATGAATTTTTGTTGCTCGCTGATTATGCCGCGTATATTGCATGCCAGGCGCAGGTGGATGAGGTTTACCGGAACCAGGCGCAGTGGGTGCGCCTGTCGATACTCAATACGGCCCGCTGTGGCTTTTTCTCCTCGGATCGCACGATCCGCCAATACTGTCAGGACATCTGGCATGTAACACCAGTCACGGTTCCGCTGCGTTAAGCTTTGTCTGTAGCCAACATAAAAGGTGCCACGCTATCAATCGCTTATTGATAGCGTGGCGCCTTTTATGTGCTGAAGTTTTTGCCCCAAGTCGATCATGCCAATGTCAGATCATGTGGTTCGGGGGTGTGCTTACTGCGAAAGGCGAAACTGTTGATAAAAAGCAGAGCGAGAGGATTAGACGTTAGATCGTTGGGGACAAACAAAATGGGTTGCACTTTGTAGTCTGAAGGCGCCGCCGTCAAATTTTTAGCTTGGTCAACAGGCGCCATTATATCGTTCGGCAGTAAGCCACCCGGCGCATGAATCGGTGGTGTGGCGCGTGGCGCTACACGGGTCTTCTGGGCTACGGTGGTCAAGTTACCGATAGCGAAGAAGAGAACTATACTAAAATCAGAATGAAATCCGGAGTTTTACCCCACCCTAGCCCTCCCCAAACAGGGAGGGAACCGTCACAAGGTAGACGAAGGATCAGTTCCTCCCCTCGTTTGGGGGAGGTTAG
>JBBQBY010000079.1:0-18637 GCA_038318235.1 Caldilineales bacterium | reverse complement strand
ATGATATTAATATATATAGTGGATAGTAAACGGTCTCTTTTTTAGAGGACTATCAACATTTTACGGTAAGTTGATTATCTACCAAAAGAATTACTTACGCATCGTAAGAATGATGTATTTCTTTCGCTATATGGTGCACAGAAAATTAATTCCCCTATTTATGGGTTTTTCTCTCTGTATTTCAGATAAAATTTGGGGATCTACTGATTGAACAGGCTGTGCAGATTAGCTTATATGACAAGCTAGAAGGGTTTTCCAAGCTATAGGCGCCTTAAAAAACCCTTCTATTCCTTACGATTTAATTGGTTATGCAAAGCTGCACAAAAAAAGTGCTGAGGCGGGTTAATGGCATTACAAGCGGCAAATTAAGACGGAGTGAAGACTTTAAATGAGGGTTAGATAGAAAACGACGGCTGAACGGATATGCCCAGCGTCGCAGAAATTAGAAGATAATGCTCACGCCGAATAGACTATAGACTGAATAGACTACAAATGTCGGCTGACACAGCGCACAGGACGCAATTTGTGGTTGATCATGGGATTCAGCGCGTATCACTTAGCTTTTTAGTTTCGCGATGTCTTTTGCCACACGGGGCCGCCCGGCACCCGCATGATGCACGCGATCCAGGACCGTACCGGCCAAGTTCTGCGCCAGCTCGCGCCGCCCCCGCCGGATCGTTTTGCGATCTAACCCTGTAACCTCGGCGATGTAGGTTTCGCCACCGCGCCCGCAACGTTCTGCTTCCAGCGCGGCCAGCCAACGCCGTTGCCGTTCATCGAGTTGGCTCATCACAACATTGAGCTGATGATGCCACATCCGATCTGGATGCTCAGGCTGGTTTTGACAAAGTGAACATTGACAGTGGTAAGCAGTTAATATAGACATAAGCAGATTGAGAAATGAACAATTGATTGATTCAACGGGAACAGGCGCGTGTTTAGATCTGTTTTGATTGAAATGTTGGATTAAGTTACACTGTCTGGGGGCATAGATGATAAAATTTCACAGAAGTTTTTCTCTGGTATGTACAGCGTAAAAATTCTCATCTATGCCCGTGTCGGGTATAAATTACAATTCGTTTGCTAAATAGCTCTTTTTAGGCTAAAGTATAACCAATCATACATACGTTTAGACCGCTTCGCATGTACGATGTTTACCGTAAATTCTCGCCAACAACTTCAGGCATAATGCCGACTGTTTGGTCCAGCTCATCCCAAATATTCGGATCCCAACGTTGTAGGGCACGCATTTTACGCCGTGCGGATTCGGATTCTGAATCTAAACCATATAACCGCCAGCCAAGTTTATTCAGAAAAGGGCCAATATAGTTAGGCTTGTAGATTACACCAAATTCACGCTGAATGACCAGACAAACCCGTTTACTCGTCCACACGTCATTAAAAAAACCATATTGCTTGGCGCCATAAATCAACAATTTAAGTAAAAGCTGACGCTGGCCCGCATTTAAGCGAGATTTATTCCCTTGACCTTTACGGGTGCGCAGTGCTTCTGTTCCGCCAGTTGTCGCCCGCTGTAACCACCGTTTAATCGTTGGCGGAGTAACGCCAATTGTCTCAGCAATCGTAACGATTGACCAACCTTTTTCATTCAGTTCCCAAGCCTGTAACCGCTGGGCTTCTCGTCCTTTATCCTTGATTGGTAATTGTTTTATGTGCATAAAATTTCTTCCTTACCGATGTATACATGTCGTTTTATTTTCGATCAATGAATCATCGCTGCGACGTCTCTCTATTCGTAAAATAGGAATCCCACAAGCTAAACCTAGTATCGATCTAAGATTGACCCGCGTTTATATCCTTATAAAAAACGTAAAGAATAGATATGGTAAGCGAATGTATATAGCCATTATCCCTGATCACCGCCGATAAAACGCTGATGAACAACCCGAACAAGCATCAAAGGTTTAGTTTGCAATGTTACAATTAAATTTGCTGGGTTCACCGCAGATCATATTGCATGATCAACTGGTCACAAATCAGTTAAACAATAAAGCCCAAGCTTTGTTCTTCTATTTGGCACTCACCGGCCAAACCCACAGTCGTGATAAATTGGCGGCACTTTTCTGGGCCGATGTCCAGAATCATCAAGCGCGCAAAAATCTACGCGATGTCCTACCCCATTTACGCAAACATCTTGGCGGCTATGTCCTGATCAACGCCCAAACCGTTGGCTTTAATCTAGCCAGCACCTATATTCTAGACGTACATGAGTTGCGGACCGGGTTGGCGATTCGTTCGCAGTCGCCACTTGCTTTGGCGGCGCTTGATGCCGCCCTAGCCCTATATATAGGGGATTTCCTAGATGGCTTTTATGTACGCAATGCGCCACTCTTTGAGGAATGGGTGCGGCTACAACGTGAGGCGCTACATGCGCAGGTCGTACAGGCCAGTTTATTCCTCGTCAACCACTATATGGAGCAGGGCGACTATGAAGCCGGATTAAATGCCAATCGGCGCTTATTAGCCGTTGAGCCAGTAGCAGAAATGGCCCACCGTTACCAAATGCGCCTACTGACCTATAGCGGGCAACGGCGCGCGGCATTGGCGCAATATGAAAGTTGCCAGCGGGTGCTGATCAGCGAACTAGATGCCATACCCGACGCTGAGACTACGGCACTCTACGAGCAGATTCGCGCGCGTACCTTGGTGAATCCCCTGGTCCAGCAGACAAGTTTGCCGGCACGCTCAGGCAAACTTGTCAAGGCTCTGGATAACGCAGCGGAGGTCACGCGGGTGCAGCCGCTGGTTGAATTGCATCTCTTCGACACCTTTTATCTAAGGTATGCAGGCAAGCCAGCGGATGACTTTCGTTCAGATAAAGTGCGTGCCCTGCTCGCATATCTGGCCTTAGAAGGTAAAACTCCGATCCATCGCGCGCGCTTGATCGAACTATTTTGGAGCCGTAATGAACTCGTAACGGCACGCGGCAGCTTACGCGTCGCGCTCACAAATTTACGCCAGTTACTGGCGCCACTCGATCTGATCCAAGCCACACGGCAAACCGTACAATTTCAAGCGGATCATCCGCAGTTCTGGTGTGATGCTCTGCTTGTCGAGGGTTTGCTAGAGGAACCGCCAAGCATCTCAGATCCAAAAGCGATCGAAACGGCGACCAAGCTTGCCAATATGGCGTTTCTGCCCGACTTGGCGACGATTGATAGCCCCACGTTTGAAGCCTGGCGCCAAGCCCGACAGCTACGCTATGCGCAAATTCGCAGCAAGCCGCAAGTAGCGAGAAAATCAGGGGAGATATTCGCGCCTCCGACCATCGCGCCGGCATATCTTACCTTTACGCATGCGCATAATTTACCGCGCCAGTTGACGCCTTTCATCGGCCGGCAGATTGAAATTACCACGCTTCGCAACAAACTCTTGGATGGACGCTATCCCTGGATCACAGTCGTGGGCGAAGGTGGCGTGGGCAAAACGCGTCTAGCCCTCGCCGTAGCCACCACCGTGCAGATAAATTTTTCAGACGGCGTCTGGTTTGTCCCATTGGCGGGCGTTACACCGGGCGGTGATTTGCCCGATCGGTTGGCGACGGCAGTGGGTGCGGCGTTGAATCTCACCTTTGTGAGTGTGGAGTCTTTGACCGCGCAACTGCTCGCGCAGTTACGCAACAAACAATTACTCCTGATTCTCGACAACTTCGAGCATCTCGTCGATGGGGCGGAATTTGTCCTCGATTTGCTCCGAGAAATCCCAGCCCTCAAAGTGCTGGTGACCTCACGCCAACGGCTAGATTTCCAAGCCGAGTATATCTTTGGATTAGATGGCTTGCCTGTACCAGAAGCGGAAAATTTGCCATTTGAAAAGGAACAGTTTCTTGTCTATGAAAGTGTGGCGCTCTTTATCGAACGTGCCAGTCGTACCAACGCTGTCTTTGAAATCGCCCTGGAAGACCAGCCAGCTGTAATTCGCATCTGCCAATTGGTCGAAGGATCGCCACTGGGCATTGAGCTGGCCGCCACCTTGGTTCGCCAACAATCATGCGCCGAAATTGCCAAAGTTCTCAGCCAAAATTATGCCATTTTAGCAACCACCCAGCGTGATATAGCCGCACGCCATCGCAGTATGCAAGCCATGTTGACGTATTCCTGGCAGTTGCTCACACGCGCCGAGGCCGACACACTCGCGCGCATTTCGGCATTTCGGGGTGGCTTTGCCCTAGAAGCAGCCGAGGCCATCAGTGGAGTCACTGTAGCCTTATTAAATCGGTTGGAAGCTCACTCGCTCTTACACCAAAACGACGTGGGGCGCTATACGATGCATGAATTAGTCCGGCAATATGCTGCGGATCAGTTGCACACAATACCAGAGCAAGCGCGCCAGACCTATGACGAGCATTGCACTTATTATACCAATTTTCTGGCCGACCAGCGTTCTAGCCTGCTCAACCAAGGGCAAACACGTCGGCGGGTGCGTCTAGAGATCGATAATGTACGCGCCGCCTGGCAATGGGCGATCGCGCAGGCCCGGCTGGATGCCCTGGAGAAAAGTGTCTGGGGGTTGCGCACATTTTATCGAGTGGTTGGCTTTTACCAAGAAGCGGCGGCAACCTTTGACCGCGCGATTGTGCGCGTGCGCGAGATCATGGTAAAAACCACCGAGTCGACGGGTCCACTGCAACGCCTGCTCGGCTACTTACTCGTCTCACGTGCCTTCTTCGATATTCGTTTGGCACACCCAGATCTGGCTGGCCCAGCGCTGGCCGAGGCGCTCATCTATGGACAAATGCTCGATGAGCCAGTGCTGGCAACCGATGGTCTGCGCCTGCTCGGCATGGTAGCAAGACATCATGGCGATTCAGCCTTGGCGTGTGAATATCTGGAACAGAGTCTGGCGCTAGCCCGTGCCCATAATTTGCCAGACATGATCGGTGGAAATTTGGGTGATTTGGGGGCCATTTATGGCGATCAAGGCGAGATTATGCGTTCGATTGCCTGTTATCAGGAAGCACTACCCTTTGCCCGCCAAACCCAGAATCGCCTGCTGGAGTGTATGCTGGTGCATAATCTGGGGGTCAATTATTTGCTCCAAGGTAATTTTGCCCAGGCCCTCTATTATGAGCAGCAGAATATTCAAATTGGCCGCGAAGTGGACGATCCCTGGTTACTAGGTCATGCTTATCGCGATACAGCCTATCTTATGATGACCTTGGGCAATACTACCTACGCCCAGCGGTATTATGAAGATGCACTCAAATACTTTCGCAGTTTGGGCAGTCGTGCGGAAGAAGCCAGTGTGCTCTATCACCTAGGCGCGCTCTTCGACCAGATGGGTGATGCACAAATCGCGTATGATTATTGCCAACAAGCGCTCCAGATCGTAGAAGAAGGTGGGTTTCATTGGCATCGCGGCAACGCATTCGTTTATCTGGGCCATGCGTTGATGGGGTTGCAGCAATTTACTAAGGCGCAGGAAGCCTATCAACAAGCGTTAGCGGCCTGGCAGAAAGTCGGCTATGCCAGTGCCGTCGTAGAAGCACGCGCCGGGCTAGCGTTTGCGTTGTTCCAACAACACGAGATCACACAAGCGCAAGCACAGGTGGAGCAAATTTTGCAGGATATAGCCTCTATCGTATTGGAGGCCACAGCAGATATGGTGAATATTTTTCTCGTCTGTTATCGCGTGTTGGCCGCCACGGATGATCCACGCGCGGCCACGATCCTTGATCGTGGCTATGAGTTGATACAAATTCAGAGTGTAACGATTGATGACGCAGACCTACACCGTTCGTTTTTAGAAAATGTAGCAGCCAACCGCGAGATTGTGGCCTTGGTAGAGGCAAAAAAGTTGGCGACATCCTAAAAAAGTATCCGCTCACCACCAGGGTATGAACAATGTCAATGGCGTTGGGCATGATCGGGGATAAATAGGGAGGATATAGATCAAGCCTGCCTGGTACGACAACGTTAGATTTGCTTCTGGTAGGGACGTGTCCTTGTGGCCGCCCGTTATGGGCGGCCACAAGGGCCGGGTACCCACTGGGTGCCTACCGCACGGTTCTCTCTGTGAAGTGGCTCATTTAACGAGGTGCAGCGCTGGCCTATGTGTCCCCGCAACACCGCATAATCGTGGAAGCATTTTTACGCAAAGCGAATGTGTTTGACATCACGGACCACGCTGCCCGTGTAGAGCCAAGAAATCTGGCGCAGGGTTAAAGCTTGGTCAAAATCGGTCAAAGCAGACATGCCATTGGCTGGTGCGACAACATGGAACCAGCGTAAACCGGCCGAAGCCGCCGTATGCAGCACGCAAATACTGGCCACTGTACCGACAACCACCAAATGCTCCACCTTCCACACGCGACTCAAATAGTGATCCAATGAAGTGCCATAGAAACCATCATAGCGGCTCTTCTGGCAGACCAAATCGGTGGCCTGAGGCTTTAGCTCGTCAATAATTTCCCAGCCCCAAGTCCCCGCCCGGCAATGTTCTGGCCAGATTTTCCATTCCTGATCGTCGGCATAATGTGTATCTTGGGTATACGCAATCGGGATCTGGTGCGCGCGGGCAGCCGTCAATAGCTGTTGAATATTGCCAATCGTTGCCGCCGCGTCTGGCACAACTAATGTCCCGCCTGGCTTTACAAAATCATTCTGCATATCGACCACAATCACGGCTGTGCGTTGCGCCGGCAACTGCACAACTTCCTTAAATGGGATTTCCGGCACATCAACGCGTTCACCAGGTACAAATGCAATCGCCATTTTTTCTCCTTTATCCATGAGGAATCAAGCACACAAGCCGCCGCGCACCTCATGCCTCTACCGAATTATTGGTTTTACACTGTATTCAATGATTTTGCCAGACAAACGCGCAATTTTAACCAAGCCAGTTAACGTCACTAAAACACTAACAATCTAAATTTATTATGCCTGATTTTATTTAGTTTGTCCAGTAGTACAATTTGCAATGTAACATTAAATTCATGGCTAGACCGGCAGATATGCTAAAATAGGTTACGCCATTTGCAACGAATAAGGCGTAGTTGCGTATCGGATTATACTGGGTGCAATGCAGCACTTGGTATGGTATAAATACGCATATTGTTTGGCGGAAGCAGGTAAGCAATGGCTGCCTGCCGATCACCATTTGACAAGGAAAGTCTATTGCAACGTCTATTAACCAAAGAACAAGATCAATTACTACGCCAGGAACGCGATTTGCTAGAAGAATTGCGCGTCCATTTAGCGCGCCTGGATGCCACTGAAGAAGATTTGGCCTTATTAAAACGCAGTTTACAACAGATGGATGAATTTTTCCTGCTGGTTGTTGTTGGTGAATTCAACGCTGGCAAGACGGCTTTTCTCAATGCCCTGTTGGGTAGTCGTTTATTGCAAGAAGGTGTCACACCGACCACGGACAATATTCATGTATTACGCTATGGTGAAAGCTTTAGCCAGCAACCTAGCGGCGATGATTATTTGATGATTCAGGTGCCCGTCGAGTGGCTACGCGAAGTTAGCCTGGTCGATACGCCAGGCACCAATGCCGTGATTCAGCGCCATCAACAAATTACAGAACATTTTGTGCCACGGAGTGATTTGGTGCTTTTTGTCACAAGTGCCGATCGCCCGTTCAGCGAAAGTGAACGCACCTTTCTCGAGCACATTCGCCAATGGGGCAAAAAAATTGTGATCATTGTCAACAAGATCGATCTGGTTCCAGAGGCCGCCGACCGCCGACAGATTCTCGATTTTGTGCGCACTAATGCCCGCAATTTGCTGGGTGTCGATCCGCAAATCTTTGCCGTGAGTACACGGCTGGCCTTACAGGCCAAACAAGCGACCAAAGCGCCAGTTTTCAGCAATGGGTTGCCCCCCGCCGAGGATGATCTATGGATCGCCAGTCAATTTGGGCCTTTAGAAAGTTTTATTACCGAACAATTAGATGCCAGCGAGCGGCTGCGTCTCAAATTAGAAAACCCGCTGGGCATTGCCACGCGGCTGCTGAATCGATACCAACAAGTGATCGATAATCGCTTGGCATTATTAAAGGGCGATGTGCAAACCTTGGATGTGATCGACGAACAGGTGACCGCCTATGAAAGCGATATGCGGCGCGATTTCAAATATCAACTTAGCCATGTCGACAATATATTATATGAGATGGCTGAGCGCGGTGACCGTTTTTTCGATGAATCGATGCGGTTGGGACGAATTTTTGATTTGGTCAACGGTGCAAAACTGCGCAGCGACTTTGAACGCGAGGTGATCGCCAATACAGGCCGGCAGATTGAAGGCCAGGTCAGTGAGTTGATCGACTGGATTGTCGACAAGGATTACGCCCAGTGGCGCGCGGTGATGGAGTATCTCAATCGGCGTGCCAAACAACACAGCGAGCGCATAGTGGGTGAGGTAGGTAGCAATTTTGAGTTTACCCGTCAAAATTTGCTGGCGAGCGTGGGGCGTGAGGCCCAGCATGTGGTTGATAGTTATGATCGCGAAGCCGAATCTTTAAAACTAGTACAAGAGGTGCAACGGGCAATTATCCAGACAGCCGCCGTGGAAGTAGGCGCGCTGGGCCTGGGCGCCTTGCTGGTGGTGCTGATGCATACCACGCTGCTCGATTTTACGGGCGTTCTCGGTGCCAGCGCGATTGCCGCGCTGGGATTGTATGTGTTGCCCTATCGCCGCGCCAAAATTAAAACTAATCTGCGTGAGCGGATTGGCCAGTTACGCGAGCAGTTGAACACAGCCATGTCGCGCCAATTTGAAAAAGAGATGAGCGACAGCATTCAACGGCTACGCGAAGCGATTGCGCCTTATACCCGCTTTGTGCGTGTAGAACGTGAGAAGTTGGACCAACTAGACGGTTCATTGCGCACGGTGGAAACGCAAGTGGCGCAGATCCGCGGTGACATAAAAAAAATTGTATAGGCGTGGTGTAAGTGAAGCTTCATAAAACTAGACGCGGTCAGTGATACAGTAGGACAGCGTTTGTACTGATTCACTGTATATCTACTTACGCCGTACTCAACCAAGCACAATCGGCATCCATCCTCTCAACTTTTCATTATTATGTTTATATGACATTATGTTTATATGACGACAACGATCTCTCTGCTTCCACTTTCCCTAGAACATCACACGGCGGCGCTGCAACAAGTTTATCGCGCCACGCCTGGCTACTGGCAGTTGTATGGTTTGCCGGGTAGTCCAGCAGATCAGGCAGCGCGCGATTTGCAAATTGCCGTCGAGACGCCGGGACGTTATCTGCTGGGGATTGTCCGTAGATTAGTCGAAGCAGATCCCAAGGCTGGGGCAGAGTTGATTGGTCTTATCGATTTTCGCCTGGAATGGCCCGATCCAGATGTAGTCTATATTGGGATGCTCATGGTCGCCGAACCTTACCAACGCCAGGGCATTGGCCGGGAGGCATGGCATTTATTGCAACCCTGGTTGGCAGCGACAGCCCAGATGAGCAAAGCACGGCTTGGCGTAGAACAGTTCAATCCCCATGCGCTAAAATTCTTTGAACAGCTAGGCTTTCAATTGACCGGCGCATCAGAGCGCGTCAAAACTGGCGATAAATTCGTGCGCTTGCTGTATATGGAAAGCGCCTTATCACCCAAACGTAACGCCAATCATCAAAATGTCCCTAGTGCCGCGACGATTTAATGTTTAGAAATCTATCTACCCGACACTTTGGCCTGGAGCATTAAAATGCTCGGCTGACAGGGCAGGAAGTCGCCTCAGCGACTAAATTTCCTAGTGCCTGAGGGCACTTCCTGCCCTGTCAGCACAGGGTTTCAACCCTGCTCTGGAGAAGTGTCGGGTGGCTAGTTTAGAAATCACTACACTAATATAAACAAACATGATTTCTAAAAATTAAGCGGCCAAACAACGAGTAGCAACGGCACGACTCCATCAAGTAGGAGCAAAGCACATTGTATAATCTAGTACATCTGGGCGTAAATAACTATCAAGTATTTTCACTGTACAAAATGTACTTTATCGGTGTACGGAGTACGTTTTTCGCAGTTTTGACTTTATATCTATTTGCGCCCTAGTGTACTAGGTTTAATATAGCCTTTATATCTCTACATGTATTTTGTGCTGCATGAGTTTATATATTTATGCCATCCATTTTGCAATTTCTTACGTCAGATTACATAAGGCTAGGTAATGCAACCAAGTAGTATAGATAAATACCGCACTTATTCTGATGAGATGCTTCTGCGATTAATTAACCAGAGGGATCTGCTTGCCTATGAGACATTGTATGATCGCCATGCGCAGACCGTGCATAACTTGCTGAAGCGAATTGTATATGACACAGCGACAGCCGAAGAATTGTTGCAAGAGACATTCTGGCAAGTGTGGCAGAAAGCTGAACAATATGCGGAAAAAGGCGCTGTCGCCGCTTGGCTAAACCGGATCGCGCGTAACAAGGCGCTTGATCAGCTACGGCATGATAAAGCAAGGCCGCGGATGACCGATGACGATATTGGTGCGTTAGAACAATCACCGACCTATTCTTATGAAGGGGCGGAAAAAACAGTTGAACAACGTCTGCAACAGCAGCAAGTGAATCAGGCGCTAGAAAACATTCCGGGCGAGCAACGTTTATGTCTGGAACTAGCCTATTTTGAAGGCATGAGCCAGAGCCAAATTGCCGAATATACAAGTACACCGCTGGGAACAATCAAGACGCGTATGCGTATTGGTATGGAGAAGTTGGAGCGATTATTGCGTGCCAGCGGCTACCCGGAGTAAATGATGCAAGAAAATCAAACACCTTACGATAACGATCCCAATCACGCGGATCAAAACCACAATCGATCAAGTCATCCACTCAATTACGAAGATGTCGTTGAGTTGTTGCCAATTTTTGTCTTAGGGGCGCTAGAACCCGATGAAATGCTGGCCGTGGATAGCTATATAAACCACCATCAGGGCTTAGCCGAGCGGCTGGCTCAGTTAGAAGCCACCACCGCCCAATTAGCCTATATTGCGCCACCACTGCCCTTGCCTGGGCACGTCAAAACCCAGTTGATGCAACGCGTACAGGCTGATCTGATCGCGCAGCAGCCAGCGCCGCTTAGCATACCGGCGATCTTTCCACCGCGGCGCAGAATTGTACCGTCACCGGGTGTCGTTATGCCACCTGCGGCGCCACCCCGCAAGCCGCCAACGAACTGGTTTAGCTTGGTTACTCGCACCCTGATCGGGGTGGGTGTGGCGGCCGCCATGCTCCTGTTAGTGATTCGGATAGGCCAGTTGAGCATCACGACTTATCGCTTGAACGCAGAACTGGCGGAGTTGAAGGCGCAGAATTCACAATTACACACGGTCAATCAATCGTTAGAGCAACAATTGCAGGACCAGAATAATCAAATGGCGGTGTTTGCCGATAAGGAGATCGCCCTGAAAGGAACCGATGTGGCCCCGGTGGCCCTGGGGCAGTTCTATGTGGTCAACCATAAAGGTGTCCTGACAGTGCAAGATTTGCCGCCACTCCCCAAAAATCAGACTTATCAAGTCTGGTTGATCCCAGCCGAAGGACCGCCTTTGTCAGTGGGCTTCCTTGAGGTGACGGCGGCAAAGATGGGTAGTCTTATGGTTACTATTCCAGACGCAGCTAGCAATTTCGCCAATGTTGGCTTGAGCATAGAGCCGATTGGTGGCAGTCTATCGCCCACAATGAGTAATATTGTCCTCCTCGGCTAGATTTCATAAGCAAATCCACAAATCGTTCCTAGAGGGATCAATAGAGGCGGCCAGGTTAATAAAGCCTGGCCGCCTCTATTCGTATCCAGTGGAGGCATCTTCCTTCCAGGCAGGGTTAAAGTTCACGCCAGCCTTTATTTGCATCCAAACTTTGCCACTGTCCCCAGTGAGCCAAATTTTCACTGGTGGACAGTGGCAAACTTCGTGCGCTTAATCCACCGCGGGCGTGATGAATCACGCCCCTACGAAACGTGTTGTCACCTGCGTTAGTAAATAAAAAGTGAACAAATTTTGATCTACAAAATGAGCAGTCAAACGGCATACACTATGGATAGCTGGCCAGATTAGATGACGTAGTTATTACGACAACGTTAGATTTCATCCTGGTAGGACGTGCTCTACCAGGATGGGTTTTCTGAGCAACTGCTACTTTAACGTTATCGAGTTATATGTACCTTAATTTTTAGAAATCTATAGATCCAAATCGAAATCCTGCACGTCAAACTAATTGACCAGCCACTAGGTCGTTGGCAAAATAAACAACGTCAACAATTAGTTCATTATCCTTACGCAGTTCTCCCTACTGCAAATCCGATTTAGCAAAGGAGCATCTATCGCCTACCCGTTCGTCTGCCACTATCATGTCACCACCGAGTCTACCAACCATTTACTTGTAAAACGGAGTGAATCTTTATGAATAGTAAACCCAGTCGTCGTCTTTTGCGTCGCATTGGCCTCGTCCTCAGCGTTGTACTGACACCGTTGCTTTTAATCACCGCAGTCTTGATTGGTTTTCGTTCGCCGGTATTGGCGTCTAGCCATCGTGAAGCGCCGATCATCTCTAAGGACACTTTTGCGGACAATACAGACACCTACGTTTTTATTTCACCCGAAAACCAGAACAACATTGTCTTTGTCGGCAGCTGGATTCCATTCGAAGCGCCGGAAGGCGGCCCCAATTATTATGAGTGGGACGACAGTGCGCTCTACGACATCTATGTCGACAACGATGGCGATGCTAAACCGGACATCACGTATACGTTGTCCAGCAAAGTGAAGTTGGCAAACCAGGCTACGTTCCTGTATAACACGGACACGATCAAATCGTTGACTGACCCCGCTTGGAATCGCAAGCAGTATATTACCGTCACCGAAACCTTTGAGGGCAATCCGACACCCGTTATACTGGTTGCCAACAAATTGACAGCGCCTGTGAACATCGGCAGCAAATCTACGCCGAATTATCAAGCACTGGCAGACGCCGCCATTCAAACGATCAGCACGCCGCAGGGTGCAGGCAAAATTTATGCCGGCCAGACGGATGATGCTTTCTGGGTAGACCTCCAGGTCTTTGATCTGCTCACCCTACGCGGCCAAAAGCCACCTGTGGGCTATACCAATGGCACCAACATCCCGGTAGATTCGGTTTCTGCCTTCAATGTTCATAGCTTTGTCGTCGAAGTGCCGATCAGCCATGTGACCGCTGGTACGGACACCGTGGTCGGCATGTGGTCCGGCACCCGCCGCCCCACCACACGTGTGATTGCGGCGCTCAATACGCAAACGTACACAGGCACCGAGGTCCAAGTTTCACGCTTGGGTATGCCACTTGTCAACGAAGTAGTCATTCCGCTTGCCCTCAAGGATGCTTTCAACTCTTTGGTGCCCAGCCAAGATGCTGTTCTCTATACCTATAGCGGCCCAGATCCATTTCTGCAAACTGTACAACAACTCTTGCAGAAGAGTGTTGAGAACCCCGAACTTGGTACACTGTTATGTTCGTTATACGCTGTTCCTCTGCCGGGCGCCATTGATGCCACATCCAGTGACCTGGCGAAGAAGTGCAACACTGCGGTTACCAATGGCACGCCCCGCTCTGGTCGCGGTGATATCTTCGACATCTTCTTGACCGGCATGAAGTTGGCTAAGCCATTCACGATCAACACCAAAACCGGCCCAGCGACTCTACCCGCAGGCTTTAATGTCAATCAGATGAAGACGGTTACGCCTTCTGAGATGATTCGCATCAACACGGCGATCAAAGGTGACTTGTGCGCTCCAACCCCCAGCCGCTTGGGTGTCCTGGGTGGTGATGCTTGTGGGTTCCCGAATGGCCGCCGCTTGACTGACGACGTTGTAGAAATTGAATTGTTGGCTGTAGCCGGCGCCGCTTATCAAGTATTGGATGGCAGCGATGCCAGCTTCACCTTCAACCCAGCGTTGATCGGCGTTTTAAACGATGGGATTGACCACAATGATATCCCATTCCGCGGGGCAACCGCAGTGGGCCAAGCGCCGACCACCTTCCCGTATATGGGGACAGCGCAATCTGGCCAAGAGCACTGGCACACAAACCCGTTCTTCAACATCTTGTTGACATGGATTAGCAAGAACTAGATTAGCAAGAACTAGATTAGCAAGAACTAAGGTTTTATCCTGGATACTCTGAACGGCTGCGCAACTAGCGCAGCCGTTCAGAAAAAATTCTAACAATCACCTCTTGTGAATTCGTCTTACAACTCGCCAGAAGGATTCACGGTTAGTTAGCCTTTGGTCGGTCATATGAAGTTTTTTAGCTGCGTTCACCCTCACAAAAGCAGTCGCTAAAAAAAGGAGATCGCCTATACGCCGAATACGAATCAAGCCACATCACATCCACTCAAGTTCTATTGCACCAGCGACGGAATGCTCAGTAAAAAGGTTATTCAAAGGAGACAACAGTATGTTTCGATCTCGATTCATAACAATCGCGGTCCTATTGGCCATGCTCATTGTGAGCGCTGCCCCAGGACCAGCCGTTGTACAAGCCGCTAGCCACCGTGAGGCGCCCCTCATCTCGATGGACGCCGAAGCGGATATCACTGACTTTTTCATGTTCCGCAGCTACGAGCCCGGCCATGAGGATAAAGTCGTCTTTATCATGAACGTGATTCCGGGCGAAGAGCCAAGTTCCGGGCCAAATTATTTCAACTTCGACCCGAACGTCAGCTACAAGTTCGAAATCGACAACGATGCCGATGGTAAGGCGGATGATGTTTCTATCGATTTCCGCTTTAGCAATGAATTTCGCGGCAACAACCGCGCCCTCGGTCTATTTTTGTCCCATGTAGCCGTGCCACCGATTACGGCGCTGGATGGGGCTGGCTCAGAAGGGTTGGGCTGGCGCCAGAAATACACGGTCGCGATGACAAAGAAAAATGACCGTGATAAAATTGGCCGCGACTTGATCGTTGTGCCGTCCAATGTGGGGCCGCGCACCATGCCTGACTATGCCGCCTTAGCCGCCCAAGGTATTTATGATCTGAGTGATGGTGTGCGCGTCTTCGCTGGTCAGCGCGAAGATCCGTTCTTCATTGACTTGGGCGCCACCTTCGATACGCTCAATTTCCGCAAAGCCCCATTATTGACCGCAGCGGAAGATGCCGACGACACGGTCAATCCGTTTGGTGTAGACATGCTTTCCGGCTTCAATGTCAATACGATTGCCATTGAAGTGCCAATTAGCTGGATCACCAAGGATCATAAAGGCCCTGCCGATACGAAATATCCGACCATCGGCGCCTATGCCAGCACCAGCCGCCGCAGCCAGCAAGTGCTGCGTTCCAGTGGGATCAATGCCAACACACCGAGTGGCGAGACGGTCAGCGCCGCCGCGGCGCCAGAGGCCAGCAAAGCTAATCTTTATCTGCCCTATGTGCAAGCCAGCGCCGCCGATCAAGTGGATCAAGCCGAAGCCGATGCAGTTGAGCCGGTCGATTCAGCGAGCAGCAACTTTGTCCAAGTACAGCGTTTGGCCAACCCGTTGGTCAACGAAGCCATTATCGGCACGATCGACAAAGATCGCTGGAACGCGTTAGAGCCGAAGGATGAGAAAAAGTTCCTGGATTATTACCAGAATCCGCGCTTTGCGACAGCCCTGCAACTGGTGTTCGGGATTACGACCACCGTGGCGCCACGCCAGGATCTGGTCAATCTGCTGTTGAAATACAAGCCCAGCGATAAGCAGCTATCTGAATTGTTGCGCTTGAACCTCAGCGTTGCCCCAACGCCGTTGGCTAGTCAGAAACGGTTGACAATCTTGGCGCACGACGTCCTTGGCGTTTCAACGCCGGACAACGCTGGTTGGCCCAATGGTCGCCGCCCGAAAGATGATGTGACGGACATCGCCGTGCGCGTCATCGGTGGGGCGAATTATATTGCTGGTCTGGCCGGTGATGGTGTCAATACCGACGATGCCGCATTGCCCGAAACGTTCCCATTCTTGGCAACACCGTTCGATGGCCGCAACCGCGTCCACCAGAACCCGTAAATTGTAGGTTACACAGATTATTCGGGTTATGGTCGCGCTGAGCGATCCCTAGATAATTGGATGACAGGATGAGAGCCCATATTTCTTTAGCTTGTCATCCAATTATCCGGTCACTCTGTTATTTCCCAAAAGGTTCAATTTTATGTCCACCCTTATGACTCAACCAGCCCCCACGCGGCGTTCCCATCGGCGACCTTTCATCATATTTTTGTGCGCATGTCTGATCCTGGTGATCATGATTGTCGTGCGGCTGGTGTTAGATGTCGCTGCGCCGGTCCCGACACCGGTCCAAGCGCCAGTTCGGCTGAATACTGTTGTGCGGTCTTCGCAAAGTGCCGTCGCGCCGCAGGATGCGATTACCCAACTTCAGGAAAAATTACGGAGTAATCCTGAAGACAGCGAGGGCTATGCCGAACTTGGGTTGGCGATGTTACAAAAGGTGCGCGAAACCGCCGATCCATCACTCTACCCGCAAGCGCAAATTGCCTTTGACGAGGCGCTGAAGCGCGATCCCCAACAGTTGAATGCGATTGTCGGCCAGGGTGTGCTTGCGTTGGCGCGGCATGACTTCAAAGGCGGCTTAGTGTGGGCGCAAAAAGCCCAAGCGCTTAACCCATATCGCGCCCAAATTTTAGGCATTGCCGTGGACGCTCAGGTCGAGTTAGGCCAATACGATGACGCGATCAACACCCTTCAAAAGATGATCGACATGCGCCCCGATCTGGCCTCGTATAGCCGTGTCTCCTATTTGCGCGAATTGCACGGCGATATACCCGGCGCGATGGCAGCGATGCAAACCGCGATCAACACGGCGCAAGCTGGCAGCGAACCCTGGCTCTGGACCCAAGTGCAATTGGGCAATCTTTATTTCAACAGTGGCAATTTGACCAAAGCCGACTTTATCTATCGCGAAGCGTTGCAAATGCGCCCAGATTATGCCTATGCGCAAGCAGGTTTGGCCCGCGTGCAAGCCGCCCAGGGTGATCTCAAAACAGCCACAGCAACCTATAACGCCGTGATCCAACGGCTGCCACTGGCAGACATGGTGATCACGCTGGGCGAGTGGTATGAAGTGATGGGCAACCAACAGGCAGCCAAACAACAGTATGACCTGGTGAACGTGATCCAGCAGTTGAATGCCAGCGCTGGCATGAATGTTGACCTGGAACTAGCGCTTTTTAATGCCAATCACGGCGACAAAGCCCTGGCCGAAAAACAGGCGCGCGCCGTTTATGGCTATCGCCCGACGATCCTGGCGGCTGATACGTTGGCCCGTGCGCTTTACCAAAATGGCAAATATGCCGAAGCCCAGACTTACAGCCAAAAAGCCCTGCGGCTGGGCACGCGCGATGCCATCTTCCATTTCCACGCCGGCATGATCGCCGCTGCCCTGGGTGATAAAACAAAGGCGCGCGCAGAGTTAAAGCTCGCGCTGACCATCAACCCAAATTTCTCGTTATTGTATGCGCCGCAAGCCCAGGCAAAACTGCAAGAACTGGGCAAATAAACGTAAACACTTTGATAGAGGGAGATCCACCGTGACTGTTGACGCCATGATGAACATAAACAGTAAGCTGACCGACCCAGATCCGCGCGCACCGATGGCCCCGGCGCCGATGGTCTATAACGCCGATAATTCCGTCGCCTGGGAGCGTATGTGGGACAACTTTTGCGTGCTTGCCAGCGCCGGCGGTCCACCCCACCGCGCGACATTGTTGCGGGCGCAGACTAACGCCAATCCCGACAGCGCAGGCTACCGGTTTGCCTGCGAGGAGATTATGCGCGGCATTGCCCTGGTGAGTGGCTTGCAGGTAGCCCACGCTAGGACCGGTTGGATTGCGATCGAATGTGGCAAGGCCAGCCGCGCCCGTTGGCTTAGTGAACAGATTAACCAGGAAAATGTCGAGTCGTACGCCGAGGAGACGCGCGTGTTTGTACCGGTGGGTGAGAACTTTACGCTCAAAGGTGAAATCAAGAATGTAATTACGGCTGTCGCCAAGACCACGCATTATTGGCGTGATCACCTGGCCGCCGAGATCAAAACGTCACTGGAGTGGGAAGAGCGCTTCAAAAAGATTATGCGTCGCTTCTTGCGCCGGTAGGGCAAGCGGTTTAGTGGAGATGGGCGTGGCCGATATGCCGATGCGGATGACTGTGGATGGCCCTGCCCATTGTGCGTATGGCGGTGGACGTGAATCAGATTGGTCTGTTCCAATAATTCATTATCGCCTAAAGCGGCAAATTAGTCGTGAGCAGTTAGCTTTTCTGTCATCTGGTGAATGAACGTCTGCCAGATTGGATGCTCACCCGGCTTCCAGATCAAAGCCCTGAATTGACTGGCTTTTTCTGCCGACCAGCCAAGCTTTTGCATGGCATAGAAGGAAAAGAAGGCGGTTACTCGATAATTAGCGGCGCAATGAATCAGCAATTTTTTTTCGTCAAGTTGGTTCAGCAGCGTCGAAAACGCAGTGAAATCACTTTCTAGCGGTTGATCCCAAGCCACCGGAATACAGTAATAATCCATGCCTAACGAAGGCACTAGTCCAGCTTCATCAGCCAAAGAATAGCGTGGATCAAGCGGGGCCAGATTGATCACGACCGCAAAGCCTTCGGCAGCCGCAGCCTTTAG
>JBBQBY010000078.1:0-18829 GCA_038318235.1 Caldilineales bacterium | reverse complement strand
CACGCATTAGGGTTGCCTTTACCACTGTCATGGTTGACCACAAATTATAAGGCGATTTCAATGAAATAAGGATCCAGTGTTTGCCGACCAAAATCATGCGTTGGTGCGTCCTTTTAGCCGCACAATTGGGGTATACGCAGCTCGTGCGGCTAAAAGCACGCACCTACTGGATCCTTTATGCTTTGATGGCGCCTAAGTGATAAGTGAGCTATGACCGGACTTTTTCACTCATCACTTATCACGCATCAATTTTCAACTTCTCCAACAACATCGCCGCAATCTTGTCACTATCGCCTGCACCCATCGTGATCACGACATCGCCGGCTTGCACATGTTCAGCCAGGTAGTTGGCCGTGGCTGCCAACCCACTCACATGGTGGATTTGCCCATGCGCACTGGCGGCGACGATATCCAGGGCACTGATACTGCCATCGTCCTGTTCGCGCGCGGCATAAATATCGGTGATAATCACCTGATCGGCATCGGCGAAACTATCGGCCATTTCCTGTAACAGATGTTTCGTCCGGCTGTACGTATGCGGCTGAAAAATTGCCCAAATGCGCCGTTGTGGATAACGCTTGCGTGCGGCAGATAAAGTGGCGCCAATTTTTGCCGGATGATGCGCATAGTCATCAATTACGGTTACCCCTTGTGCTTCGCCTTTATATTCAAAACGTCGGGCCGTCCCACCAAACTGTTGGAGACTGGTTAGCGCCGTCGATAAGGGCAGACCATACCAGCCGGCCACGGCGACGGCGGCGAGCGCATTGCGCAAATTATGCAGGCCAGGCACTTGCAGGGTTAGGGCGCCTTGCGCCGTATTGTGCCAAGCCAGATCCGCCTGATAACCCGCGCCGCTGATCGGCGTTACAGCATCGGCCCGCCAATCGGCTTGGTTGGCTGTGCCATAGGTAATCCACTGTGGGCCCCGTGTTTGTTGAAAAGCGCGTAATTGTTCGGCCCCTGGATCATCAGCACAGGAAATGATCACACCGTCGCGTTGAACTGAATCGGTAAATTGCATAAACGCATGGCGAAAGCTGGCCGGCGTCGGATAACAGTCGGGGTGATCCCATTCAACGTTGGTGATCACCGCCACCTTGGGGCTGAAACCCAAAAACATCCGATCATATTCGTCTGCTTCGAGCACAAAACAAGCGTGCTGACCGGCGGCTGCGTTGCCATAGCCTGGTAAATCGGTGCCAATAATATAACCGGCGGCGATGCCAGCCTCACGCAACACCTTCACGATCATCGCCGTGGTGGTGCTTTTGCCCGCCGTGCCCGCCACGGCGATTAATTGCCGATTTGCCAGCAACACGGGTAGAAATTCCGATCGTTTTACCACTGGGATCGCTAGTTGCTCGGCTGCTTGGCGTTCTGCGTTGTCATCGCCAATCGCACTGCTGATCAACACGACATCAGGTGGCTGTGTGCCCTGATCCCCGGTCAGATTGGTGGCCGTTTGTTCACCGAAAATCGTGACGCCGATTGTGGCCAGCCGCTGCATGTTTGCATTCAGTTGCCGGTCGCTGCCACTCACCTGAAAACCCATTTCCACCAGCACCTGGGCAATTGCGCTCAAGCCTGCACCGCCAATGCCAAGCAGGTGAATGCGCAGCGTGGTATCTTGAGCAGCAAGACGAATTTGCCAGGGTTGGTGAATGGTCATTGTTGTAGGCGTCATCTAGATTCGTAAATTATTTAAGTAAGCCAAGTTTTGTGAGCACTGTTGTTCGGCTTGCAAGCGAACTGCTTAGCCGCGCACCAAGAAAATCAGCAGCACCGCCACAGGCACCATCCAATAGACTGGTGAGTCAAAGATCCTTTGCGGCAGCAAATCAACGATGGCTTCGCCCGTTGCTGTTAAAGGCAGGCGGATCAACCCAAAACGTTGCAAAGGATAATTAAATTTATCCTGGTAATACCAGAGCGTGCCGGCAATCAGATAACCATTGAGCAGACCAACGAGCAAACTGATGACGACGCCATGCGGTGGTCCCGCCGGTCGTCCACCAAAGCTGGCAAAGGCAAAAACCCGGCCAGAATAGCTGGCAAAGACGATACTGATAAAGAGCAGCGTAAACACTGTGCTTATAAAGAAATTTAGCAAATCGGTTTGATCACCGGCGATACTAAAAACCCGTTGACCCGTTCGGCTGAAAAGGTTGAGAATCAAGGTTTCTTGGAATGTCAATAAAAAAATCGCCGCCATAATCACTAAGGTATTGCCTAGCTCTCTGGCATAACCACGCGCCACCCCCACCAGCGCGATCATAATAGCAATGGTGCTATAGAGTACTTCGATTGGCCCCATCTAAGCATAACCTTTATAAATGTGAGAAGCGATAAGGACCTCCCGCTCCCTCCCTGACCACGGTGAGGCGCGGCTGAGGTTCCTCGTATTATGAAAATTTGATCTAATAGACAAATCATTTAAAAGTCACACAAATGTGGAGTCAGCACTCTCTAGTGCTGACACGGGCGCATTAGAGAATGCGCTCTCCTCGAATGTGCGGAGTTTATTTGGTTTCTCTATAAGCATTGGTAAATGCTAACTTGCGCTAACAACAATAAATTTCCTAGGTCTTCCGGGCGTTGCTGCGGTTGAGCGTGCTGGCCGCCAGGACGAGCAAGAGCGTTAATGTAATTAAAATGATCAATGACGCTTGCGGCCTGACCAATTGCCATACATTGACTAGGCTAGTGCGTAAGATGGTTAGGACGGTGCCGAGCACGTTTAGCGCATTACTAGAGCGGAGTGGCTGCACTGCTGTAACATCGCCCGGCACCACCAGCGCAATTAATCGGGGGAGCAAGACCGTGGCATAGAGCAAACCACTGCCGAGACCAAACAGTATAGCCCATCCATCCATTTTATTATTTTTGCTCAGCCAGGCTTTGCTGCTGAGGACATAGGCCAGAATCAAGATGATAACCCACAGTACAAATAAAAAACCGGGAGCACTCTCGGCCGTGATCAGGGGTGGTACACTCTTCAACGTGCCGATGGCGGCTGTTTGCGTGTCAGAATTTGAACTTAGGCCACCAGCTTTTGCCAGATAAAAGAATTTTTTCCCCAAATTGGCCAGGCTGATCACAATACTACTAAATTCCTGCAGTAATATCCACGAACCCAAAGCCACCGCCAGCGTAAACCCTTCGCGTTTGCGCCCGCGCATCCAACCAATCCAGCCGAAGAACGCCAGATAAAGAATAAAGGTAACCAGAATTTCAATCTGTTCATTCATGCGTATCGGACCAGAGATTCCAGGCAATGCGGACGTAAATATCCGGTGACCACGGGCTAGGCTTGCTGATAGCCGTTAATCGCTTGTCGGGCATCAGGTCTATCTCCCACCAGCGAGCTGACAAAGTTCCTGCGCAATTTTTAAGGCGGCATCCGGCTGCGCCAAGTTTGCCAGCGCCTTCTCCATTGCGCTCCGTTGCCCTCGATCTTGTAAGAGCGCCAGCAACGTGGGGGCGAGTTGTTGCGTAAGCACTGCGTCGGCCACAATCACCGCGGCCCCATGCTGTTCGAGTAAAAGTGCGTTTTGTAATTGGTTGACCCCCAGCAATGGCACTAAGATCGATGGTAGGCGGGCGACTGGAAATTCGCCCAGACTGCTCGCGCCGGCGCGGGCCACGCTCACATCCGCCGCAACTAACGCCAGTACCATCTCTTCGTGTAGATATGCCACTGGGTGATAACGCTCTGTCTGTTCAGTTGTTAATGGATGCTGCCGTAGCCATTCCTGCATCAGCGCCCAATCGCGCTGGCCAACTACATGCAAGATGTGCGCCTGCGTTAATAATTGCGGTAAAGCCTGCCAGGTCGATTGGTTAATCTTACGCGAACCTTGGCTGCCACCCCAGACTAAGACTAAGGGTAAGATCCGTCCCGCTTGATCCGGCATTGTCAGCGGCCGTTGTAGGCGATCCGCCAGTTGCGCGCGCACCGTAGCGCGATTGTGGGCCTGTGCCTGCGCATCCAACTTGCCACCACCTGCCGCATCTACCAGTTCGATGCGCACTGGATAACCAGTGACAACGGCTTTGCCTTTGGGGGCTTGTCCACCAAAATAAGGGGCCACCTCAGGAAAGCTGACAGCCACCCGTTGCGCCAAGCGACTGAGGAGTCGAATCGCCCAGCCCGGCAGCATATCTGGCAAGTAGATCAACACCGGCACGCCTTGCAATCGACAAGCGACTGCCACAGGCGTGCAAACATAACCACCGGTCACAAAACAGACATCGGGCTGGAATTTGCGTAAGATCGCCAACGTTTGGCGAACGCCTGCCACCATCTTAGCCGCACTCGTCAGGGCTGTCAGCGGGTTGACGCCCCGCACTTTGCCCGTATCAATGCCCTGATAGGCGATGCCAGCATGCTCGACAAGGGCTTGTTCCATCCCATCATTGCTGCCTACCCAGAGCAATTCAACCGTTGTTGGATCCTTAATCAGTTGCGCACATGCTGCATCCGGCGCGCCCGGTTGATGGTTGGAAGCAAGCTTAGCTTCTTTGCCGTTTTCGCACCGGGCTAGTGCGGTTGCTCGGGGCAACTGGGCTGCGACGGCTAGTGCGGGATACACGTGGCCGCCGGTTCCGCCACCCGAAATCAAAACGCGCATACGTTAAATTCCCTAAATCCGAAGATCGTTTGGCGGTTTCACCACTATAACGGCCGACACTAAGTAAGATTCCAATCGCCGTCAGGGCTGTCACCATCGAACTGCCGCCGTAGCTGATAAACGGCAAGGTAACGCCGGTAGGTGGCGAAGCTGCAACGATGACGGCAATGTTGAGCAAAGCTTGTAAAATCAGCGATGAAGTGATGCCCGTGGCCAGCAACATGCCAAAATTGTCGGGTGCATGCAGCGCAATGCGCAAGCCGCGGTAGGCTAGGAGCGCAAAGAGCAGAATCACCAGCAGCGTGCCGATTAGCCCCATCTCTTCGCCGACGACCGCAAAAATGTTGTCGCTCCAACTAAGCGGCAAAAAGCCGGGTAATTTGGCTTGACCATCCCCGATCCCCGTACCAACTGGACCGCCGCGCGCCAGGGCTTCTACGCCAAGCTGCACTTGATATTCATCGCTTTGCATCGGGTTCCAGATCGAATCTAGATAGCGATCCAGGCGACCTTGGGCGTAACTGCTATTGCTGATCACCAGCCAGAAGGTGGCGGCGGTACAGATACCAACCACCAGCAACTGTTTTAGTTCGGCGCCAGCAATAAAAAACATCACAGACGCGGTGGCAACAATCAAGATCGCCGCGCTGATCTCCGGTTGGGCGACAATTAATACAGCAACGGCGCCCAGCAACACGCTAAAGGGCAAAAGCCCTACACGTACATCGCGAATGCGTTTGCCTTTGCTCGCCAACCAAGCGCTGATGTAAATAATGACGATGATCTTGGCCAGTTCGGCTGGCTGCACACTGCCGCCGAAAAAGGTGCGGGTGGCGCCGAACTTTTCGCTGCCAAAAACTATCACCGCCATCAACGCCAGCAGCGACAGCCCCATCATGAAAATGCTCCAGCGTTGCCAGAAGGTGTAAGGGATACGTGCGCCAATCACCAACATCACCATCCCAATGATCGTCCAGATGATCTGGCGTTCTACGAAATAGTAGGCGTCGTTATAGCCGACCGTGCCGCGCGCAAAGCTAGCGCTAAAGACCATCACCAAGCCTAGCGCCAGCAACACGACTACGACTGAGAGCAAGCCCCAATCGTAGCTGCCCGTCTTGGTTGGTGGATTGGTTGGTGGATTGGTTGGTGTGCGCATTTTTGCGGTTGTTGTCATCATGCTGTCACCTGGATCTGCGCCCACTTTGTCACTAGTTGTCGGAAATGTTCGCCGCGCGCTTCAAAATCTCGATACGCATCATAACTGGTGCCGCCCGGCGATAACAGCACGACGGTATGAGAAAGCACCTGGGGCGCCGCTGGGCCACCTGCATGAACCGCGCTACCTTTGGCGTTATTAGTCGCCAGCGAGAGCAGCGAAACTCGTGCCGCTAATTCCACGGCTTCATCCAGCCGTTGCACAACGGCGCAATTCGGCGCTTGTTGCTTATTGTAGCGCGCCCGCTCCTGCACCAGATTGATAATCATGGAGCCAGCATGGCCAAACCCAATCAAGAAATTAACCCGGTCTAAAGCTTCGTTGGCAAAGGTTTCCCAAGGTAAATTTTTATCCTTGCCGCCGACCAGCAAAACTAAGGTCTGTGCGCCGGGTGTAAAGCTGCGCAAGGCCGCCACGGTGCGTTCGGGTGATGTCGCAATACTGTCATTGAGCCAAGTAACACCGTCGGCCTCCAACACGATTTCTAGCCGGTGAGGCACGCCCATAAAGGTGCGCGCCACGCGGCCCATCGCGGCGACCGTCGCCCCTGCCGCACCGCTAATCGCCGTCGCCGCCAACATGTTACTGATATTGTGATCGCCGCGCAAGTGGATCTCGGCACGTTGGCAAATGGGCTGCTGATTGTAGATTAGCGTGTCACCTTCTAGCCATGCGCCGCGCGCAAGCGTAACTTGACGGCTGAAGGCAAGTGGTGGCGTTTGAAAATTGGCAAGCTGCGCCGCGTTTTCTGCTAGTAACCCATTCATCGCCCAGGCCGCGGGTAGGGGGGAGACCCTGCTGCGCGCTTGTGGTGCTAATCTCTGGGTCACGGGATCGTCTGCGCTAATCACAACTTGGGCGTTTTCGGGTAGGTAGCGCAATAAATTTAATTTTGCCGCGGCATAAGCGCCCATATTCGGGTGACGATCCAGGTGGTTGGGCGTAATATTGAGAATGGCAACAACATCGGGTCCACAATGTTCAAAATCGCCCCACGCCAGCAGCGGATCGAAGATCTCAAGTTGAAAACTGCTCAATTCTAGCACGATACAATCACCCTTTTGGATCAGGTGCATGCGATCCAGCAAGGGCGTGCCGATGTTGCCACCGACATGCACACGCTTGCCACTTTCGGCCAACATCTGGCCCACCAAGGTGGTTGTGGTCGTTTTGCCGCTGCTGCCGGTGATCGCAATGAGCGGGCCCAAGCCAAGCTGGCGCGCCCGTTGGATGGTCAAGAGGCTGTCGTTACTCAAGCGAATGCCACGCGCAATTGCGCTTTGCACGATCTCGATTTGGGGGGGAACGCCGCCGCTGAGGCAAAGCAAGTCGCAATTATCCAGCAAATTTAAAGGGTGATCGCCCAGCACCAGCTCAACTGGCAAGTCAGCGAGTGCGCTTAGTTCACTTTGTAACTTATCGGCATTGGCCATGTCGCTGACCACAACCTGTGCTCCTTCACCTACGAAAAAGCGCGCTAAAGCTAGCCCTTGACGGGCTAGCCCAAGAATTACGATTCGTTTGCCAGCGAACGAAAGCTGAGTATTCAAAATCTTTAACTTTCTCTGTGAACTCGCTAACGGATGTTACCCATCGTTATTCGTCATCAGCGTCAAAACTTGCCAAACTGTGCACAATTAATACGGCTTATACCAGCGCCAGGGCCACACCTAACATCCCACAAAGAACAGCCACCAGCCAAAAGCGCTCTTTGACCTGGGTTTCGCTCCAGCCTAATAATTCGAAATGGTGATGCAGCGGCGCCATTTTGAAGATGCGTCGGCCTTCGCCATAAGTGCGTTTCGTCCATTTGAAATAGCTGATCTGAATCGTGCTGCTGGCTGCCTCGGCCACAAAGACAAAGCCAACCACCGGCAACAACAACCATTGGCCGGTCATAATCGCCACCAACCCCAAGGTTGCGCCCAACGCCAGACTGCCCGTATCACCCATAAACATTTGGGCGGGATGGGCATTGTACCAGAGAAAGGCCAGGAGCGCACCGACAATCGTAAAACAGAAAGCCATCAAATAAATCTGGTCTTGCAAATAGGCAATAATTCCATAGCTGACAAAGGCGATACTGCTGATGCTGCCAGCCAAACTATCGAGACCATCGGTCAAATTGACGGCGTTACTCATGCCCACAATAATTAAAATCGCTAGCGGAATGATCAGGGGTCCAATGCGAAAGAAACCACCTTCGACCGGCCCGCGCAAGCCAGGTACGCCCACAAAATCCCAGTGGGGAGGACCAAAATAGAGCACCAACGCAACAATCGTAGCAATAACAATTTGGCAACTGCTCTTCATGCGCGCTGTGATGCCTTCGCCTTTGGCGTGTAAGCCTTTGACGCCTTGCCAATCGTCAACTGCCCCCAGCAGAGCATGCGCCCCCAGGCAGAAAACGAGGACAAGCGTGCTTTGGCCGATCAACGTCATACCGGCGATCTTGGCAATATTCAGAATGCCGGTGATCAGCAAGACCGGGACAACCACCAAGATCCCGCCCATCGTAGGCGTACCGGTCTTGGTTTGGTGACCATCGGGCAATTCTACCCGGATCTGTTTGCCAATGCCCCAACGCTTAAGTAAGGCAATCAATGGGTTGCCCCAGATCACAGCAATAAAGAAACTCACCGTGCCCAACGTCAGCGCGTAGACCATGGATAATCCGATCCCCAATTTAGGCGAATTGCCCCATGTGATATTGTTCAGAATATAGACGACCAGCACGCCGAGGCTTGAGGAAAGTAATAATTGCAATTTTATTTTTGGTAGCGTTACATCTCTGTGATAAATTCTCATGCTGCTTTACCGTCCAAATTTGAAGTAGTGGATTGAAAAAATGTGAGCGAATATGTGCATAAAAAGACCAAAATAATCGACGAAAAAATTTCATTGCTGGCGGCTCTTCCGTTAACCCTAGTGGGCTTTCGCCTGTACAGATGTGCCATTGGTAACAATTTTAGTGACAATCGTCTCCATCCCCACCGCGCGGCTACCTTTGACTAATACGAGGTCATCTTGACGAAGTGCTTCTTCTAAAAACTCAACCGCCTGCTTATCATCTGGCAACGTATATACTTTGTCGGGATCAATGCCGGTCGATAGCGCCTCTTTGGCAATTTTATGGCCTAATTCGCCAACCGTTACCAATAGGTCAACCACATCAGCCGCCCGTCGTCCCACTAACTTGTGGCCCTCGTCCGTGTAATGGCCCAATTCAAGCATGTCGCCCAAGACCGCCACCCGTCGCCCGTTAGGTTTCGGTTCCAGATCGGCCAATAAATTGAGGGCGGCGATCGCACTGGCTGGGCTGGCGTTGTACGTATCATCAATGATCGTAGAATTGTTAATACCTGGCACAACCACCAACCGTAGCTGATTACCTAGGTTTTGTAGACCCGCAATAATTTCATCCCAGCCCAAGCCTTCGACCAGGCCAGCCGCTGCCGCGCACAGGGCTGTATGAATGCTATGTCGACCCAGCAGAGCGACGCGTCCATGCACTGTCTCAACTTTCTGGGTGCCCGGCTGGCGATAATGGAAACGAAAGCGGATGCCATCCATGCCGGCGCTTTCGATGGCGTCGGCCCAAAGATCAGCTTCCGGCGTCAAACCATAGCGGAAAATTCGGGTCTTGGTCAACCCAGCCATCTGTTTGACGTATTCATCATCCCAATTGAGGATCGCCACGCCGCCATCATCGGCACTGGGCAGGGCTTGGATCAACTCGGCTTTGGCCTGGGCAATGCGTTCAATCGTACCCAATTTGCTCAAATGGGTGGGCCCAACGTTGGTCACGATGCCCACGTGCGGCCGGGCCAATGTGCAGAGGGTATGGATTTCGCCAAGCGCCTCCATCCCCATCTCGAGGACGGCCCGTTCGTGCTGCAAACCCAGCGATAGCAGCGTAAATGGCAAGCCTTGCTCACTGTTCAAATTGCCGGGGCTGTGCAGCGTCCGAAAATGTTGGCTGAGCACCGAACCAATTAATTCTTTGCTGCTGGTTTTGCCCACACTGCCGGTCACGGCGATCACACGCAAGTCTGGATGGCAACGATGCATGCGTTGAAACGCCCCGACTTTTTGTAAGGCACTGGTCGTCTCATCAACTACATAGGCCAGCGGTGTCGTTGGCCCAATCGTGGCTGGCAGGCTCGCCACCGATTCCCAGCGGCCTGTTGTGCAATCGATGATCACCGCGCCGGCTTGGATCGCTTGTTCACGGCCACGTTCTTCGCAGATAAGGGCGCACGCGCCGCGTTCCAGCGCGGCGCCAATATAAGCGTGGCCATCGGCCTGACGGCCCACAAACGCCACAAACAGATCATTCGTTCCCACATCGCGGCTATCCAAAACTGCATGGGCAACGGGCAAGGCTGCCAGCGCCAACGGCGGCATCTGGCCCGTTAGCGCTTGCCATAAGGTGTGTTGCGTAATTTGTGTGGCAATGACAGGACGCAATTTTTACTCCAAGTAATTTGTTGATCGGGTCAATGTCAGTAGAACAGCAGGACAGTGAGGCAGTAGGTCAGTAATGTGAACTGTCTGTACTGTTTTACGGTCCTACTGTTTTACGGTCCTACTGTTTTACCGAATCCGGCGGAACGTTCAAGTGATCAAAGAGTCGCCGTGCGATCTGGGCAAACATCGGCGCGGCGTTGAAATTTGCCCATTCCGTAATTTTGGGGTCAGGCCGGTCTAGCTTGACCAACATGACAAATTGTGGATCTTCGACCGGTCCAAAACCGATAAAACTGGCCGTCACTTCATTTTCCAGGTAGCCGCCTTTGGTCGGAATCTGCGCTGTACCACTTTTACCCGCAATCCGATAGCCAGAAACGTTGGCGGCTGAGTTGCCATGATCGACGACATAGATCATCATCTTGGTTAAGGCTTGGGCCGCCTCGGGTTTTATGACCGAATGAATGTTGATCGGTTTGGTTTCGAGCACCTGGCCATCATGCACACGAGCCTGGACAATGTATGGGCGCATAAGCTGGCCGCCATTAGCAATCGCAGCAACGGCGCTGACCATTTGCAAGGGCGTGACCGCCAGCCCTTGACCAAAGCTATTTGTACCTAAGTCTGATTGGCTCCACATTTCGCTGCCGGGCGTCTTGAGCAAGCCTGGTAGTTCGCCGGCCAAATCAACTTTGGTTAATTCACCAAAGCCAAAACGGCGTACATAACGGTAAAATTGTTCGCTACCCACCTTCAAGGCAACTTGCGCTGTCACCACATTGAGCGATTGGGCCAGCGCTTCGGAAACCGTAACCGGGCCAGCGGCGGTGCGGCTACTGTTGTAAATAATCCGGTCACCAATCGTAATATAACCTGTATCCGTAAAAATCGTGTCCGGTTCAATCAGGTGGGTATCCAGCGCCGCTGCCATGGTAATTAGTTTAAAAATCGATCCAGGCTCATACAGCGCGCTGATCGATGGGTTTGAAAAGCGTTCGAAATTGACATTGCCCACACCAAAATGGTTAGGGTCATAGTCGGGCCAGTTGGCCATCCCAAGAATGGCACCTGTTTTCGGCTGCATGACAATAATCGAACCACCTTGGGCGCCATAGTGGCTGATGCCGTCGCGTAATTCCCCTTCAATAATCCACTGGACTGTGCGGTCAAGCGTGAGCACTAGATCTTTGTCGGCCATTGAAGGCACAAAGCGCCGCACGGCTGGTGAAAGTACGTCGAGCGTGTCGGTGGTTTTGCCTAGCAGACCCACACCGCTATTGGCATTCAAAAATGAATCATAATATTCTTCCAACCCATAAGCGCCTCGCCCGTCCGCCTGTACAAAGCCGATCAGATGGCTGGCAATGGAGGCCTGGGGATAGTAGCGTTGGGGAACGGAGGTAAGATCAATATAGTCTAGCGATGAAAAGCCTTGTTCGGCGCGCTCTTTGGTCTGGAAATCCAGTAATTTCTGCCCTTGGGCCAGCGTAATTGTCTTGGCGATTTCGACAAACTCGCGATCGGCATTACTGAGCAGAAGATTGAAGGTCTGATTCGCCGGCAGTCCGGTCAAAATTTCTAATTGATCGGCCACCTGCTTGCGCGCCTGATCGGTGCGGATATGCTTCGGTGTGGCGGAAACGCGGTAAAAATAGCGATCTGCCGCCAACAATTCGCCATCCCGGTCAACGACCACCCCGCGCGGCGCCAACTCATAGGATGTAGCCGCCTCGACCGTGGTCGCCCCCCACTCGACAATTTGATATTCCAGCAACCGCGCAACCACTAGGCAGGTGAGCAAGCCAAAACAAATGCCGATAAACCACATGCGCCAGCGTTGGCGCTCCAGGGCTTCGGACGTTTCGCTGGCTGCCTGTTTTCCAAGCACGCGCGGCGCAGGCTCTACCTTCTCAGGCATTAAAGGTTTAATCATTGGCGAAAATTGCATAAGTTATGAACTTTGCAGCATGAATTGCTATTGTTGCTGCCACCATTGGCGCAAGGCGTGGGTGGCCGCTTGTAGATTGTTAGCGAAACCAAAACTCGCCATTTGATCCGGTTGATCGCTAGGGTCCGTTGCGCTATTTTCGTTGCTGACGCTATTGGTTGTCTGTGATTCTGACCCTGTGATCGCGGGCTGATGGTTTTGCGGAAGATGGGTGGCGGCTACATAGGCAGGCTCAGATGCTGGCATATAATAGCGATCCATAACAACCTTATAATTTAAGGCTTGTGCGCGTTGGCGGACACTCTCCAGGGTAGATGCTTGGGCAATCTCCCAGACGATAGCTGTGTTTTGCTGCTCAATGCCCTGATATTCAACCTTAAGTTTGTCGATCTTAGCTGTTGTCTGCCAAATTTGAATTGAGAGTGTGATTTGCATCACCATACCGCCACATACTACAGCCAGGCCCAGCAAAAATAGTAAAAAGCCGCGCGCCGTGTTGGGTAGCGGGATCGTGAGCCCCAGCGCTTTGAGCTTCCAGATTTTGCCACCAGACAGCGTCTGGTGCAATGACTCAGTAAGCTCCATTGAGATTGGGGAGGAGATGGCACTTGGTTGAAGCATAATTGGTTCCAATCGTGAACTGAATCAATCCCTTTGTAACGATGCAACGTTGTACTGCATGAAAGTTATGCTTTATTTGACATTGGGGCAGGTCTATTTGCTTACTCTTCGTGCAATAATGCTCTATAAGGCCGATGGTCGTTCGGCGATGCGCAGTTTGGCTGAACGACTGCGTGGGTTTTGGGTTGCTTCGCGCTCGGTTGCTGTTAGTGGCTTCGGCGTAATAATTGTCAGGGTTGGCGTCCTTGCCTGACCGCCAAAAGGATGCATTGGATCAGGTACATAGTCCCTTGCTTCACGTTGCATCCATTGTTTGACAATCCGATCTTCTAGACTGTGAAAACTGATGACAGCGAGCCGCCCGGCTGGCTTTAACAAATTCAGACATTGCGGTAGTACCTGTTCAAGATGGGCCAATTCTTCGTTGACGGCAATGCGTAAGGCTTGGAAGGTGCGCGTGGCTGGGTGAATCCGACTCCCTTTGCGGCCACCGACAGCTTTCTCGATGGCTTGTGCCAACGCCCCCGTGGTTGCAAATGGTCGGTGCTGAACCAGATAGCGGGCGATCCGTCGGCTGCGCGTTTCTTCCCCATACTGATAGATCAAATTAGCCACTTCCTGTTCTTCCCAGGTGTTGACAATTTCGGCGGCATCAAGCGCTTGAGTCGGGTCGAAACGCATATCTAATGGACCATCTTGCATAAACGAAAAACCGCGTTCGGCCGTCTCTAGCTGAAAACTGCTGACACCGAGGTCCAGAAGAATTGCATCAACGTTGGCAAATTCATGCGCTCGCGCAATTTGTTCCAGTTCTACAAAGTTGCCAGCGGCGACAACCAGCCGACCGGTGGCAATTTCGGTGGGAAATTTTGCCTGAATCCGCCGAATGGCGGCGGGGTCAGCGTCCACCCCAAGCACCTTACCGTCTGGTGCTGCGCGATCGAGCATTTGCGTCGTATGACCGCCACCACCCAGCGTGCCGTCAATCATCCGCATGCCTGGTCGAATATTTAGTCCAACCATTACCTCGTCGGATAAGACGGCAATATGGGCGGCATCTTTAGGGTCGTCGGCGACAGCATCGATAGCATTCATATTTACACGTTCAGCGCCGCAAATAAGTCGCCGTTGATCTCGCCTGCATCCAGTTGTTGGATGACTTTCTCATCCCAGTGGGCAGGTTTCCAGAGTTCAATAAATTTGTCGACACCGGCCACCACAACATCCGCTTCGATCTGGGCATATTCACGCAAACGTTGACTGATCAAAATGCGTCCTTGCTTATCCGGTGTTAAATCTTCGGCCGCACTGAAAATCGCACGGCGTAACAGGGCTGAGTGCGGGTTGGTGAGGGGCAGCGCACTGATCTTGGCGGCGACTACTTCCCATTCAGCCCGGGGCATAACAAGCAAACAACGATCCGCTGGATTTCGGGTCACTACCAAACCTGCCGCTAATTGATCGCGGAATTTTGCGGGAATCGTAAGGCGGCCTTTGTCATCTAAACTATGCGTGTATTCGCCCAGAAACATTGCGCTGTTGCCACCAAGCTGTGTCAGGTACAAATTTGGGATAAGTGGATTAACCCAAATTTGAACATCTGTTCTGTTTTGTCCCACCTAGAAAGTAAATCGTGGTAAAAGAATTACTTAGAAACTTCACAGTACCCCACTTTACCCCATTTCGTCCCACATTATAACCCGTTTTTTTTGGTTTGTCTATCCGCAAAATCTACTAGTTTGGGATTTTAATTGGGTTAAATCGTGGAAAGCTTACGATAACAGAGCATCCCTTACCAAAAATGCGTGCATAATAAAACGCTATTTCACTGACCAGATAAAAATTTCAATTGATAAGCCAGAATTAGGGTTTATTTTGGTGCGTTATTGCTTGCTTCGCGTATGAACGTAAGTTTGATTACTGTTTTTGTGGGATTTTCTGTAAGGTCTTGTGACTAAGGATGAAGTAGCGATTTAGCCCTATCTTCTTTCAATTTTAGATCTGCTTAGAGCCCAATGGCGCGGTGGAATTACCGCTTAAAACGAAATGCAGCTTACAACATAAAATTTCTGTTAATGCTATGATGCTAGCCATCGTTACTGCTGTATTTGGCATTCTGAGCGAAACTCAGGGAAGAATATTGAAATTTTAATTTTGGTACTTGACAAGTGTCATTAGTTATGTTATAGTTTGCCAGTTGCGCAATGCCTGCCTCTGTGGCAGGTAAATCTATTGTTGCTATAGGTGCATAAGTATGGCATGGTTTTAGACAGAATCGGGTGTTCATGCGGTGGTTGAAATAATCCTCTTGTAAACCGCTATGATAACCTGATTTTTTAATTGGATAGAGCATCCAATCATTGTTTAGCCTGTCAAATTGGTTCAAATTGAGATTGACCCGCGAAAGACACCAAGATGTAAACGGAGAAGCCTGGCTATAGATTAATATATAGTCGGTTAACCTGCGTTTACCCTGGTGTCTTGTTGTCGTTTTTACAAACGAATCTGCACAGCGGTTCGTCTACTACGTGCTGTGATTATAGGATGTTTGGTAGCGTTTTTGATTTGTTAATGAGATTTACGTAGTAGGCTGTGATAAGTGGGGTTGTGATAGAAACCTTTTATCCAAAGTGTTACTTCTCACCATAATAGACGTATGTTTATAGCACATACGATTATTATAGTCCCGTTTTGTTTCGATGTAGCAGATATTTTTCTGATTTCATCAAGTGTTAGGAGCGGATAATACATGAGACTATCCTCAAACGGTACTAATTCTTCTTCCAGTCGGTTACGGACACGGCGTAAAAACTATGCTCGGACACCGACCGTTTTGGAATTGCCCCGGCTGACCGAGGTGCAGTTGCGTAGTTTTGAATGGTTTAAGCATGATGGATTACGCGAACTGTTTGCCGAGATTTCGCCGATTACGAGTTTCAATAAAAATTTGGAACTTCATTTCGGTGACTTCTATTTTGGTGAACCAAAGTATCCTGAAGATGAGTGCCGTGAACGCGACATCACCTTTTCTGCCCCGCTTTGGGTCAAAGTCAAGCTAGTGAACCGTGATACTGGCGAGATTAGTGAGCAGGAAGTTTTTATGGGGGATTTCCCGCTCATGACAGAATCGGCCACCTTTATCATCAATGGCAGCGAACGTGTGGTCGTTAGTCAGTTGATCCGGTCGCCCGGCGTCTATTTCACTGTGGAAGAAGATCGCGCTACTGGCCGTGAATTAGCCGGCGCTAAGATGATTCCTAGCCGAGGGGCCTGGTTAGAATTTGAAACCAGCAAACGCGATATTGTCAGCGTTAAGGTTGATCGCAAACGCAAGTTGCCTGTGAGCATCCTGTTGCGCGCTGTCGGTTTCGGCACAGACGAAGAGATTCGGGCCTTATTTGCCGATGTGGACACCAATCTGGATCATCCTTATATTGAATCGACTATCGAACGCGATTCCACCAGTAATCCTACAGATAACAATGAAAAAGGGGTGGAAGATGCGTTGTTGGAATTTTACAAAAAATTACGCCCAGGTGATCCCCCAACCTTAGACAATGCGCGTAATTTTGTGCAGAATTTGTTCTTTGCCTCACGCCGTTACGATTTAGGGCGAGTAGGCCGCTATAAGCTGAATCGGCGCCTGGGTTTGGATACAAGCCTGGAGACGCGCATTTTGACGATGAATGATCTGGTGGCTGTGATCAAGCGGATCATCGATATTAATAACAGTACGGCGCGCCCAGACGACATTGATCATCTGGGCAATCGGCGCATCAAAACTGTGGGCGAACTGATTCAGAATCAGTTGCGTATTGGTCTGTTGCGCATGGAACGTGTGGTGCGCGAGCGCATGTCGATTCGCGACCCAGAACAGGTGACGCCGCTGAGCTTGATCAATATCCGCCCGGTTGTCGCCGCCACCCGCGAATTCTTTGGGGGCAGCCAACTGAGCCAGTTTATGGATCAGACAAATCCACTGGCCGAATTGACCCACAAGCGTCGCCTAAGCGCCTTGGGACCCGGTGGTTTGCGCCGTGAGCGTGCCGGTTTTGATGTGCGTGACGTTCACTTTAGCCATTACGGTCGCATCTGCCCGATTGAAACGCCAGAAGGCCCGAACATCGGTCTGATCGGCTCGATGGCCTCTTATGGCCGTGTGAATGATTTTGGCTTTATTGAGACACCCTATCGCAAAGTCTACAATGAAGTAGCGCCGAACGCGAGCGAAATGCGCGGGCGTACGCTCAATGCCGACGTGGTTGATCCCGTTAGCGGTGACGTAATTGCGGCTAAAGGGGTGCAGATCGATGACGAATTGGCCGAACGCATTAGCCAGATTCCACAAATGGGCAAAGTGCGGGTAAAGCCTTTTGCCGGCAAAGAAGTGGTCTATCTAACCGCCGATGAAGATGAGCAAGCGTCAATTGCCCAGGCCTCATCGCAGTTAAATGCACTGGGCGAATTCCAAAATTCACGCCCTTCTGCTCGCCATGCTGAAAAGTTCTTGTTTGAACAGGCTGAGCGCATTCGTTATATGGACGTTTCACCCAAACAAATTGTTAGCGTGTCGGCGGCATTGATTCCGTTTCTAGAACATGATGATGCCAACCGCGCTTTGATGGGCTCGAACATGCAACGCCAAGCCGTGCCGCTGGTTCGCCCAGATGCACCAATTGTGGGCACAGGCATGGAATTCCAGGCCGCCATTGATTCTGGCCAGGTCGTCGTCGCCAAACAAGCGGGCGAAGTGGTCAGCGTGATTGGCAACGAAGTTGTGGTCCAAGAGGTAGACGGCACCCGTCGCGTCTATCACTTGCGCAAATACAACCGCAGTAACCAAGCCACCTGTATCGACCAAAGACCGACGGTCTTTAAGGGTGATATGGTGGATGTCGGTGCCGTATTGGCCGATAGTTCCAGCACCGAGAATGGTGAACTGGCGCTTGGCCAGAATGTGGTCGTCGCCTATATGAGCTGGGAGGGTGGCAATTTTGAAGATGCGATCTTGGTCAGTGAACGGTTGGTGCAGGACGATAAATACACATCGATTCATATCGAAAAGCATGAGATTGATGCGCGTGAAACCAAGCTAGGCCCAGAAGAGATCACCCGTGATATTCCGAATGTGGGTGAGGACGCCTTGAAAGACTTGGACGAAGATGGCATTATCCGCATCGGCGCCGAGGTCAACCCAGGTGATATTCTAGTTGGTAAGATCACCCCGAAAGGTGAAACTGAACTGACGCCCGAGGAAAAACTGCTGCGGGCGATCTTTGGTGAAAAGGCGCGTGAAGTAAAAGATAGTTCGCTCCGTTTGCCGCATGGCGAGCGCGGTAAGGTTGTCGATGTCAAGGTCTTCGACCGCGATGAACATCGGGATATGGCCGCCGGCGTCGAGAAGATTGTGCGGGTCTATGTCGCCCAACGTCGTCGCCTGACGGAAGGTGACAAGATGGCCGGTCGCCACGGTAATAAGGGTGTTATCTCTAAGGTCGTGCCCGTGGAAGATATGCCGTTCATGGCCGACGGAACGCCGGTGGATATCATCTTGAATCCGTTGGGCGTGCCGGGCCGTATGAACATCGGCCAGATTTTGGAAGCTCACTTGGGCTGGGCTGCTGGTCGTTTAGGCTTTATGGCCGAGACGCCGGTTTTTGACGGCGCCAAAGAAGATGAAATTGAAGCTGAATTGGCCCGTGCCTGGTTGATCGAACGGGCGTGGGCGATCGCGACCGAACGGGCTTGGGAAATGCTCAACGCCGCAGGTGTCGATAAAGATGAACTGCGCGACGATGCCGATGCCCGCCAAGTCTATTTGCTGGAATGGCTAGAACCGCTGGGCTACGATCCTGAGCAAATTCATGCAGACGAAACCTATGCGCGTTATGCCTGTCTGCGCGAATGGGTGCGTGAACTTGGCTTTGAACCGAATGC
>JBBQBY010000077.1:0-18970 GCA_038318235.1 Caldilineales bacterium | reverse complement strand
CCAAAAGCCCAACAGCCGATGCCAACGACGGAGAGCTGCAAATCGCTATTGCCACACTGGCGTAATTCCATGAGACAAGACACTCCTTAGTGTATACTTCCTAGTGTATGCCGAATGGGTCAGCTAAGGATATTGATTAGGGTTTTCAATGGCCAGACCTTCTGCCTGAGCCACCTTGTTCAGCACCTCATCGGCACAGACAAAAGTGACAATCAGGCTTGTCACATATTTGGCAATGGTCAGAACCGTGGCTAGTTGAACCGCACCATAAGCGCGCAAGGCGTGGGTTTCGGCCAACTGCATGGCAGATTCGATGAGTGGGTCAGTAACGGCAATGACTCTATAGACATTAGTTCGGTCACTACGAAACTGCGCAATCGCGGTCTGCGCCCTACGCTGACTGATTTGTTTAGTCGTTGCTTGGCGAGTAAGCGCAGATGCAACCTCGACCGCCGCAATTTGTGCGATATAAAACACACTATCCGGTATGTTCAACAGTCCATGGACATACCGGCTGCCTTGTTCGGCTACATAGCGTTTCAGAATGGCACTACTATCGAGAAAATAATACTGAGCCATCTCAGCGCCGTTCTTCAATTAGAATTTCGGAGGCAGGTCTACCTGTAAAAGTCAGTGGCTCAAAGGGTTCAAAGTTTTGTTCTAACTTAATCTCAGTGATTAGCCCTAGTTCAAGCAACCGTTGTTGCAACGCAAGGTCAGGCGGTATCGTCGCTTGTGCAAAATAACTGCGCACCGCCGAGACGCGCACCAACCAGCGCCGCGGTTGCACCTGCACAGCTGGCACACGCCCATGCCGTACGGCATCCGACAAGGTTGGCAACGGCACGCCAGTGATCCGTGCCGCCTCGGCCAGTGATACAAACGGGCCACGTTCTTTTAAAAATTGTTCGACGCTATGAACGATTGATCGTTCTTGTTCCAGTTGTTGAGTATCCATAGTAACGCTCAATTTACCATTGTTAGTTTTAGTTGTCAATTAGAAACTAAATCTTCTCAAGTGACATATCAAAACATCTGCCCACAGTTTAGGGGGTCACTATCCATCTTTGATTATCCGCTTTCGGAGTTAGATTGAATCAGGATTACAAGCTCTTGAAGCAGGTAGGGTAGATTCGGCTGCGTAAATGTGATGCCTGGCGCGGGAATACGATTACGTTTGATATCAGGCGGGATATGCTTGTGGTGCGGATGGGTCGAGGCCAGCGAAAGAATGTGTGGATGCGGGTAATCATCATACCAATATAGCTTCTCTGCGCCCCGGTAGATCTCATATCCGTAGGCAGTGATCAACCCTTCATCAAAATCTAGCTCCTCGCGCATTCGTAGCCGAAAATCCGCGACAAGAAAGATTTCTCCTTCCGCAATACCGGTATAAGGGCTCACAGACCAGACTGTAACCGTCGAATGCTCAATCAGAGGCTGGTTGAGCATTTCAATCATTAAGCGACTATAAGCACTTAATGATTTGAGCGGATTTTCCACCATAGTTAGTAAACAGGTTGGAAGCGCAAGGAATCGGCGACATTGCTTACTTGAATTTGTGCATCATACTTCTGTTTGCGCCGTCGCCACGTTTCGTAAATACCTTTCCACCGGCTAAAATCTGTGCGCGTCTCGTCGTACTCATCATACCGCTCTAATTTACCAGCGACTAATGCGTTATAGAAATCTTCGCTCAGAATGCCATACTTTTCTTCATACAGGGTTAGCCGTCGTTCTAGCAATTTCATCTCAATGACAAGTTCGTGGATATCCATAGCCATCCTCCTAGCCACATTCTATCATATTCATAGAATTTATGCAGCCGTTGTGGTTTATCGATTTATCCAATCTCAAATTGAGAACTATGGCTTGTCAGCATCAGGCTAAGTAGGTTTCAACTTATCAATATTAGCGAAATCCGCCCAGACCACCGGTAGACACGCCAGTGCATCCGCCGACAATCGGCCTTTTTCGACGCTAGCAATCGCCTGTTCTAGTTGTTCCAGGCTAGAAATCCCCACGAGCACAGTGGAGAGTTCTTTTTTACTGATGGCAAAACGAACAGCGGCCTCCACCAGATTATCGGCATAGTCCTCGGTCACCAGAAAGTGAAAGGCCTGGGCAAGCGCTGCATCTTCCGCCAGATCATGCCCCGAAGTGATCGGCGCGACCGCTTGAGCCGCAAGTGGATGACGGTCAGCAGAACCACTGAGCGCGCCCGCGGCGAGCACACGAATCGCAATCACGCCCATGTGATGAGCGGCGGCGCGATCAATTAGTTGGCCGTAATCTTGAAAAGGGAAATTCGTCGGGGCTGGTGTGCCCGCGGTTGGATTCAATAAATTATAGCAACTTTGAATCGTGTCTGCTTGACCAGCGTCAAGCGCTTGGTGCAGTGCGGCGGTTTCACCCAAGCCGTTGATGCCCCAAAAGCGAATTTTGCCCTGAGCCTGAAGCTTCTGAAAGGTCTGCATGATTGGTTCAAAATCGGCAATGCCCACCCATTCATGCGCAGGCTGCCGTTGCAAGGCCATCGGGTTATGCAGTTGAAAAAGATCGATCTGTTCGCGCTGCAACCGGCGCAGGCTCCCTTCCACCGACGCCACGATGGCAGCTTCGATGTTGGCCAACTCGGCATTGGCCAGTTGTACTTTGGTGCCGACAACCACGTTCGCGCGCAATTCCGCCAACACGCGGCCAAGGTTTGTTTCCGACTGGCCATTGCCGTACATGCGGGCGGTATCAAAATAGTTGATTCCCGCGTCGATGGCCCGTGCTACGGTACGCACCATTTCGGCATAGTCACCGCGTACGAGCAGCCCACCCACCGCCCCACAACCAAAACCTAACTCGGAAACCTGCAAGCCGGTTCTGCCTAATAAACGATATTGCATATTTTCCTTTGGGCTTATTGCCACTGAATTAACGCTCATCACGCCTGGCGTAGGTCATCGTTTGCAGCGTGACAAACAGGGATCTCCCCATCATGTCGGATATAACTAAACCTGTCACGCTGCAAGCGATGACCTACGCAGAAGTTTACTGATCGTTTACACCGGACAGTCGGGCACATCGACCCAACGGCGTTCGGCGGCCGCTTGCAAGATCGCGTCGGCCACGGCTTGGGCGCGCATGCCTTCATAGAAAGAAGGTACACAATCACGCCCTTCGCGAATCGCACTGATAAATTCCCAGGCTTGGTCAAACCGGAAGACTTGGAGTGGATCGCCTTCGTGTGGGTTGCGCGGCGAGCCGGGGCGTTTGAGAAACTCTTCGGGCACGGGGCGGACTTCATACGCTTCACCGCGCCCAGCTTTGGCAAAAAGAATTTCGTGCGGCGTGTGCAACCGGTAAATCGCCGACGCTTTGCTGCCATTTAATTCAGCCTGGTCGTGGTCACCTTGCGGGCTCGACCCTTTGGTCAGCTTGCCCATCTCAAAGACGCCGGTCGCACCGTTTTTAAATTCGGCGATCCACGCGACCCAATCTTCCACATCTTGTGGACGCACCGGTTGACCGTCTGGCGTACGGTCACGCTGCACCCATTGTTTGGTCATGCCACAGACCGACGCAATCTGGCCGACCAAATTTTCCGCATAGTCGATGCGATGAATGCCCATATCGCCTAATTCGCCGGAACCGGCCAGGTCTTTGTATTGCCGCCAGCCAATCGGGAATTCGCCCCAATCTTGCAGCCGTTGAAAACGCGCATGGCGAATTTCACCCAGTTCACCGCTGTGAACCAAGTGCCGCAGATAGTTCATGCCTGGCACAAAGCGATAGGTGAACGCCGTCATATGGCGCACGCCCGCCTTTTTTGCGGCCTGATAGATCTCCACGGTGTCGGCAAAATCCATGCCCAATGGTTTCTCCGAAATCACGTGACAACCAGCCGCCAACGCCTGTAGAATCAATGGCTTGTGTTCAATGTTCGGCGTGGCAATCACGACCGCATCTGGGTGTACATCGCGCAAAAAGGCGGCGCTGTCCTGATAACAGTTGTCAATTTCCCATTCCTGTTGGCGCTTGGCCAACAATTCGGGGTTTGGATCACACAAGCCAACAATCTCGGCATCTGCGATGCGATCCAAACCAGGATAATGGACAAAGCCACAAATTCCGCCGACACCGATCAAACCGACACGTACTTTTTTCTCTGCCATTATAATGTCCTTCGGTTGCTTTAATTGCCATAAAAAACAAATAAGCCGTTCAGATTGCTCCAGCATAAAATGCTAGATCGGTAAACACTAATATTGGAAAAGCCCTGCTATTCCTGTATACTATAAGACCATGCCGAATATAACAATTCCATCCAAGCAAGTTTCTAAACAGAAAGTCTGCTTTCTGGTTGTCAACGGGTTTACGCTTGCCAGCTTGGCTTTAGGCTTGCTGTCAATTATATGTACCATGGCCGGCTTGTTAACGTCTGCGGCCTTCTGCCTGCTCGGTTGTGTGGCGCTTGATGGCTGTGATGGCAATCTGGCGCGCCGCTGGCGGGTGACCAGCCCATTTGGGGCCCAGCTAGATTCGATGGCCGATATGACAGCCTTTGGCATCGCCAGTGCAGTGTTGACCTATTATTGGCTGATCCAGAAAGAGCCCTCACTCCTGATTCCGGTAACAGTCGTCAGTATATTGGTCGCCTTGATGAGCGCGATTCGTCTGGCGCGTTTCAATGTGACACCGAGCAACGATACTTATTTTCAAGGGATTCCCACCACGGGGGCCACTGGCATCATCGTCATTATCTATCTCACTTCACCCCATCTCTATTTCGCCTGGGCACTGCTCTTGGTCGCGCTCGTGGCGCTACTCATGGGTAGTCTGTTTCCTTATGTAAAACTTGCCCACATGCGCCGTATCCCTTGGTGGCTTTGGTTAATTGTCGCAGGGGGCGCCATCATCAATCTACCGGCCACTGTCCTCGGGGTTGCGGCCATCTACATCTGTAGTGGACCTTTATTGTGGATCCAGCAGCGCCAAGCGACCTAGTCATCCAAAAGTTTTGGCTTGGCGTAACAATTTCAATTGTTATGCCAAGCCATTGCCCTCCCTCAATTAAGCAATAAATTGAGCTAATACAGTCTCCCCAGCCTTCACAAAATCACCCTTATTCACGCGCAATTGTACTTCGCTTGCTGGCAGGTAAACGTCTGTGCGCGAACCAAAGCGGATCAAGCCAAATTTTTCCCCTTGGGCCAGGCGACGATTTACTTTACTCCGATTGACAATTCGCCGTGCAATCAGCCCCGTACGCTGGGCGACGATACAACGACCGTGCGTTCCATCGATCACCGTATATTGGGTCATGTTATGTTGTGCGGCGTGTGTATTGGCAAGCGCAAACCCACCATTCTCATGGATGATGGCAGTCACTTCGCCGGCGATCGGGGCGCGATTGACGTGAACATCCACGATCGAGAGAAAGACCGCGATGCGCAACCATTCCCGATCGCCGAAACGTTCATCCCGCAATTTTTCCACGTTTAACACGGTGCCATCGCTGGCCGCATAAATGGCATCAGGATTGTTCACGATCTGGCGTGCCGGATCACGCAAGAACACAGTAACCAGTGATGCCACAATTGTCGGCGCCCACCAGATTTTGCTGTTTGGGAAGCGCTTGTGCAATAAAATCGCCGCGCCAGCCAGCGCGGCCACGAAGGGCAGTGCATCGGTGTCAATCCCCCAATTGCCAAGTGCTAGCCGCTCACGATTCGCCAGTGAAGTTATATTCTCTGGTGCGTTGGGGGCCGCTGCAAAGCGCAGATGATGAACCCAAGCCGGGGGGACGTTGCGCAGCACAACATCCCGTTGGAATTCATAACGGTCGCGCTGTTGGGCCAAAATCTCGATCAAGCGCTTGTTCGCCGCATTAGCCGCAAAAGTTTGTTTCAGCGTCCGCCCACCAATATACTCAATATAGCTGAGCACACCGCCGGGCTTGAGCAATGCTTGATAATGGGCAAAGACCGCCGCCACAAAATCGGGTGGGCAGTTATTGAACGGGATGGCCGAGATAATAAAATCAAATTTCTCGTCGGTTGGTAGATCTAATATGCTGCCTTCGTAGACGGCGCTTTGATCGGCCACCGTATGAAAGGCGGGCTCGCTGGCAAAACGCTTGCGCAAATAGGCGGCCAGGGTGGGGTTGATTTCACAAGCCACAAACTGATCCTCAGGACGAAGGTGCTTGATAATCTCGGTCGTGATCGCTCCGGTGCCTGCGCCTGCTTCCAAAACACGTTTAGGGCCACGCCACTGCGCGCATTGACGACTCAATGCCTGCGCGGCAAAAGAGGAAGTCGGCAGCACAGCGCCCGTTTCGCGGAAATTAGAGATAAATTGTCGGAAAAATTCAAGTTGTTCGTTTGCTTCAGATATCATGTTCATCCTAACGGGTAATAAATAGTTCACCCAGTCTAACCCTCTCATCACAGTGGGGGAGGATTAGACTGGGTGATAGCGCTTTTGTCGGGACCATTAAAATAGCGGATAGATAACCATAGGAGGGCTCCTCAGCGGCTAAATACCGTGTGTTCATTGGGTGCGGTTTCAATCTACTGAAAAGTGACTGGTCGCTAGACCTGAGTTAAAACCTGACGCATGCGCTCAACACTTTCGTTGAGCCGATCCATCTCCCATTGTGGCAAGCTTTTTTCATCGCCAGTTTCCCAGGGTGTCTGCCACTGGGCGTCGGTTTCGCACGTCCGCCAACGCCGCAGTACCGGCAGCTCTTCGATAATCGAACGCCCGCCAAGGCCGGCCCAATACTGCTCTTCTAGGATGCGGATATGGCGCTCACCCAACGCCGCCATTTCGATATGACGCAACACGTCGGGCTTGGTATCGAACAGGCGGAAGAGCGCCGGGAAATCGACCACGCCCGCGCCAATCGCGCAGTGAAACAGCCGATAGCCGGATTCCGTGCTCACCATGCGGTAGTCCTTCAGATGTACATGCACCAGATAGGGCAAAATCCGCTCGGCAAATTCGACCGGGTCTTCGGCGACGGCCAATGGATTGCCCGTGTCTAATACCACGCCTACGTTCGGGCTACCCACTTCTTCACACAGCCAGATCAAGTCGGCGGAGGTCGCATCTTGATGGTTTTCAACGCCGATCCGAATGCCAAGATCTTCGGCTTGCGGCACAATAATTTTCAGTTTTTGGGCAGTCTCGGCCAGATGCCGCTGCCAACCTTCCAGTCCACCCATCGGGCGGCGGTCACCACACAAAAGGCCACTGATCACGCAGCGCACCGTCTTTGCGCCCAGCTTAGCCGCCACCGGTAAATGTTGGCGGAAGGCGTCTATGTCGATCTTGGGGCCAGCAGAGACGAATTTTAACCCCAGTTCCTGCGCGTGATCGCGGAACGCCAGCAACGCGCCTTCGTCTTCCTGCGCCGAGATGTAACCCAGGTGTGTTTCAACCGAACTTAGACCCAGGCTAGCCGCCAGATCGAGAAATTCATGCGGCGTAAGTGGCTTGGGATTCGCACGCGGTGTATCCCTGCCCATAAAGCCCGCGGTATACGCGATGCCATAAACGCAAAGCCCAATCGGAATTCGGTTTGGTAACTGATTAGCCATGTGAATACCTTTGCTAAATTGATCAATTAATTTAGAGAGTCGAGATGATGAATTTTAGCGCAGATCGGCGAATTCTTTCATATGGGCGCGGTGTTCGTTTGATCTTTTATCTGCCCCATTTTCTTTCGTGGATCGTGTTGGGCGGCATTCTGATTGATCTGTTGTCGTCGAATGGCCTGCTCAATCGCGTGCTGACTGTATTTGGGATTGAGCCAATCCTCTTTCTGGGCAGTAATGCGTGGTTCCGTCCGGTCGTGATTATGACGAATTTGTGGAAAGAAGCGGCTGGGCGACGATCATTTATCTGGCGGCGTTAACCAGTATCTACCCGGTGTTACACGAGGCGGCGGCGATTGACGGCGCCAATCGCTGGCAACGGATCCGCCACATCAATTTGCCGGGCATTCTCTCAGTGATTATTTTAATCGTCTGTCTGAATCTGGGCAGCGTCTTACAGGCCGGCTTTGAGCAAATTCTCACCCTCTATAATCCGGCGGTGTATGCCACGGGTGACATCCTCGACACCTATCTCTATCGCGCCGGCTTAATTTCGGCCCGTTACAGTCTGGCGGGCGCGGTGGGGCTTTTTCAATCCGTGATGGGCTTTATCCTGATCGTGATCGCCTATCGGTTGGCGGCGAAATATGCCGGGTATCGAATTTTTTAGGGTTTGTCAATCAACCCAGAGGGGTGTTACTATGATTCAAGAGAAAAGCTGGGCAAGTCGCCTATTTGATTTGACCAACTACATCTATCTGCCACTTTCTGTGCCAGCGCTGGCAACGTTGACGCTTTTCGCCGCGGTCGGCCATTGGAATTCCTGGTTCGATGGCATGATTTTGATCACCAAAAATGCCCAATATCCGATCATGACCTTCTTGCGCACCGTCGTGGTCGATCTGAATCTGCAAATTTTGTCGGTCAACAACGAAGATATTTACAATTTGTCCGACCGCTCGATCCGCGCCGCCAATATCGTCGTGGCAACTTTGCCCATTTTGCTTGTCTATCCGTTCTTGCAACGCTATTTTATTCATGGCATTCGGCTCGGCGCGGTAAAGGGCTGAAGAATAATTAATCAGGGAGTAGTGAATGATGCAACAGTCACTGTCAACGGATTATGGGAACAGATTGAGCGGAGGGAAGCAGCCGAATCCGTCCTTGTCTGCTCAATCCGCTTCCATAATCCGTTGACAGCGGCTTTCACATAACCACAGATTCAGAAAGAGGAATGATGCAAACAACGGCAATGCGCGGCGTGTTTCCAATTCTGGTTACACCGTTTGAGGAGAATGGCCAGATTGACGAAGAAAGTTTGCGGCGTCTGATTGATTTTAATCTAGATGCTGGCGTTCATGGGTTGGGTGTGGCGCTGGGTAGCGAGATCTTCAAATTTAACGAGGCTGAACGCGACCGCGTGACACGCGTCGTGGTCGATCAGGTGAAGGGGCGCGTGCCGGTGGTGATCAACAGCGGCGCGCCGGGCACCGATCTGGCCGTCTTTTATAGTCAATCCGCTGAGCAAAACGGGGCAGATGCGCTGATGATCCTGCCACCTTCATTTATGCCCGCCAGTGGCCCCGAGGTGCTTGAATATTACAAGGCGATCTCGGATGCCGTAAAGATCCCGATCTTTCTGCAGGACACGCCCACCGCAACAATTGCGCCGGGTTTGGCGCGCCAACTCGCCGACGAATGCGAATGGGTACGTTACATTAAAGTGGAAAGCATGCCGATCACAGCAAAGGTAGCCGATATGGTCGAGCGCGCTGGGAATCAGTTGATCGTCTTTGGCGGTGCGGGCGGCGGCTATTTTATCGAAGAGATGCGGCGCGGGTCGGTGGGTACGATGCCGTTTTGCAGCCAGCCAGAATCTTTTGTTGCGGTCTGGGATTTGTGCCAGGCTGGGGATGAGCAAGCGGCGCGCATCGAGTTTGACCGCATGATTGCGCCGATCAATCGGATTGCAGCGCAAGGTGCGGGTCTCTTTTACCATGTCCACAAAGAATTATTGCGCCACCGCGGGATCATTCGTACGACCAAAGTACGCAGTCCAGCGCCGCAGGTTGATACGTTGACGCAGCGCGAGTTGCAGCAGATGCTCAATGAGCTATATCCGAATCATAAGTGAGGAGTGATAAGTGATGAGTGAGCTCAAATGATCTTTTTCACTCATCACTTATCATTCCTCACGTTCCACCCACGCATCAAAGATGAAGGAAACCAAAGATGAAAATCGTCGATTTACAGGTAATCCCGTTTCGCGTGCGACGGCAAGGTTATCACGCAGGCAGTACGTATACGGAAGTCGAAGTTGTCCAGACATTAACTAAAATCATCACCGATGCGGGCGCGGAGGGTTATTATATTGGCGGCCACGGCCACGGTGATGCCGATGGCTTGCCCGCCGATCAGCGGGCGGCGCTGGAAGGACGTTTTAAGAATATGCTCGTGGGCCAAGATCCGTTTGACCGTGAAAAATTCTGGCATTGGCTCTGGGTTGCCAATGTCGAAGAAAATTTACTCAGCGTGATCGATATGGCACTGTGGGATCTGCAAGCACGCGCCTTTGGCGTGCCACTCTACAAATTGCTCGGCGGCTGTCGCGAGAAGGTCAAAGCCTATGCCAGCACCTTTCCCAACATGGGGTCGCCCGATGTTTATGCCCAGCACGCGCTGGCCTGCAAACAACAAGGCTATCAGCATTACAAGATCCACCCCTACTATTTCTGGGACCCCGTCACCGAAAAAGCCGATCCTGGTCGCCCCTCGCACATTGCCCATGACATCGAAGCCTGCCAAGCTGTGCGCGCCGCCGTGGGCAACGACATGGTGCTCAGCTTTGACCCGTGGGGCACCTATCGCACCTATGAAGAAGCGTTCAAGGTCGGCCGTGAACTGGAACGACTCAACTTCTACTGGTTCGAGCATCCAATGCCCGAATATCGGGTTACGATGTACGAAAAACTGAGCCGCGAGTTGGAGATTCCGATCCTGTCGCCGGAGATCGCCGCGGGCAGCATCTATACGCGCGCCGATTGGATCCATCGTGGTGCGTCCGATATGACGCGCATCGATGTATTGCGCGGCGGCGTCACCGGCGTCAAGAAGATGGCGGCGATCTCAGAGGCGTTTGGCGTCAAGTGCGAAGTCCACATGAGTGGTTTTGCCAATCTGCAAATTCTCGGCTCCACCAGCGAAGATGTCTGCGAATATTACGAGCGCGGTCTGCTCGCCCCCGGCGTGGATTACGAAACGCCACCGCCCTATCTAAAGGCGCTTGGTGATCCGATGGACAGTGAAGGTTATGTCCATTTGTCGCAGGAACCGGGCATGGGCTATCAGATCAACTGGGATTATATCGAAGAAAATCGGGTGAAGTAGGGCTGACTAACTTGCCTCACCCCCTAGCCCCCTCTCCTGAACTCTGCTTTTCGATTCAGGAGAGGGGGGCGTCCATAGGACGCGGGGGTGAGGCTCCTCAACCAATCGATTGGAGCACACCGTGTCACAAACTCAACTGGGCCGTGTGGAGAACGCGATCAACACCCACTCGCGGCCGACTGACCTGAAAATCACCGATATCCGCATCGCGGTTGTCGCCGCCAACTACGATTACCCAATCATTCGCATCGATACCAACCAGGGAGTTTATGGGCTGGGCGAGGTGCGCGATGCTGGCCATCGCGAAAACGCGTTGCAGTTTAAGAGCATGTTGCTCGGCCAGAACCCCTGCAACGTGGACATGATCTTCCGCGCCATCAAACATTTTGGCAACTGGGGCCGCGAAGGTGGCGGTGTCTCTGGCCTTGAGATCGCTCTGTGGGACCTCGTGGGCAAAATCTATGGCGTCCCCTGCTATCAACTCTTGGGCGGCAAATATCGCGACAAAATCCGGCTCTATGCCGACACGCCGGCGCCGGACGAGCCAACTCCCGAAGGCTATCGCAAGGCACTTGCCGGACGCAAAGCGTTGGGCCTCACCTTTATCAAGTTTGACATTCGCCCCAAACTCTTTGAAGAGACCCCGCGTGGGTTAGTCGGGCAAAAGACGCAGGGTGAGTATGAACTCGGTCAACGCTGGTGGGCGCCGGGCACTGGTCAAGGAGCCAAGTTGACCGATAAAGGCATTGCCGCTTCGGTCGAAATTGTGGCGGCGATTCGCGAAGCCGTGGGCGATGAAATCTCACTGTGCAACGATCATTTTGGTCATGGCTACCTGACCCTGGACGAAATGATCCGCCTGGGCGAGGCGTGGGAGCCGTACCACCTGGCCTGGATCGAAGACCCCATGCCTTGGTGGGATATTGAAGGCCACAAACGGGTGGCCGATGCGTTGCGTACGCCAATTGCCGCCGGTGAAGAACTTTATCTCTGGGACGGCTTTCGCGAGATGATCGAGAAACGGGCGGTCGATATTCTCCACCCGGACTTGCTGACCTCTGGCGGGATGATGGAGACCAAGAAGATCGCCGATTATGGCGAGCGCTATGGCATTCCTACGGCGTTGCACTGCGCTGGCTCGCCAATTGGCTTTATGGCGAACGTCCACTGCGCCGCCACCATCTCCAGTTTCGTCGCGCTGGAGCACCACGGGCTCGACTTGCCGTTTTGGCCGACCCTGGTCACCGGTCTCGATGCCGATTATATGGCGGATGGTTATGTCAAAGTGCCGGAAAAGCCCGGGTTGGGCGTGGATCTTAATTTGGAAGCCATCGAGGCTAATCTGCGCACGCCAGGGACACTCTTCCTATCAACCGAAGAATGGAATACGCCCAAACTTGGCTTCTGGCGGCCCGACGATCGCTGGAAAGAATAATCGTAGCCAAGGGATAAGTTCAGCATGGATTCACGGATAAAACATTCGCCATTCTACTCCATCCGTCTTGCACGCCAAGATGAACTAACCAGATTGCAAGCCATCGAACAAGCTGCCGCCCAACTTTTTCGCGACACACGCTACAACGCAATTGCTGATGACGATCCGATGCCATTGACAAGTCTGGAGCGCTGGTTCACCAATGGCAAGCTTTGGGTGGCCGTCGATGCCACGGATGAACCAGTCGGCTTTGCTGTGGCGCATGAAGTGGATGGGAAAGCCTATCTACACGAATTGGATATTGACCCTAAGCATAGCCGGCAAGGTCTCGGTGCGCGCTTGATCGACACGGTGGCAGCCTGGGCGCAGGCGGCTGGTTATCGGGCGATGACGCTCTCTACCTTTGCCAACGTAGCTTGGAATGCACCCTATTATCGACGGCTTGGCTTTCGTGTGCTCGACGACGACGAATTGGGCGCGGGCTTGCGCGAGATACGCACCGACGAAGCGGAGCGCGGTCTAACCAATCGTGTCTATATGATCCGCCCGGTAGGATAATGACGGGAGTAGGGAGTAGAGGATACTCGGTCACCTACTCCCTACTCCTTACTCCCTACTCCCTACTTCCTACTTCCATAGAGCAAGTTATAAGGAGAAAAACGATGGCCCGCTTTAACCATTTAAAAGGTGTGTTCGGCCTGTTGCCGACCCCGTATAAAGAAGATTATGAGATTCACCTCCCCGATCTGCGCGCCGCCGCCGATTTCTGCTGCCGCAGTGGTCAACATGGCATTGTCTGGCCGGTGATGGTCGGGGAGTTTTATTTTCTTGGTGAGGAAGAGCGTATTCGTGGCTTGGATGCCGTGTTAGAAGAAGTCAACGGGCGGCTGCCGGTTGTCTTTGGCTGTTCGGGCGTCTCCCTGCCGCAAGTGCTACTCTTTGCGCGGGCGGCTCAGAAGGCGAACGTAGATTCAATCATAGCGATGGCTCCGGCGCGTGCCAACGCGGCCTTGGCGATTGAGATGTTCAAGCGGCTGGCGGACGCCTACGACGGCCCGATCATGTTGCAAAACGCGGCCACCTATGCGCCATTGACCGGTGAACAGATCGCCAAGTTGGTCGAAGATGTACCCTCGATTGAGTACATCAAGGAAGAGCGTCCTCCCGGCCCCAAGCATATTGCCGAAGTTCATCAGTTGGTCGGCGACAAGGTCAAGACGATCTTCGGTGGGTTCGGCGGACGCTTCCTGCCCGACGAATTGCGGCGCGGCGCCGACGGCTGTATGCCCGCCTGCGAGATCGCCGATCTGCTGGCCAAGGTGATGGAGCAATGGTGGGCCGGGGATCAGACAAAGGCGCGCGCCCTGCACACGCGCTTGCTACCGCTGATCAACCTAGAGAATCACCCTTTTATGCGCTACATTCTAAAGCGGCGCGGGGTTTTCACCTCGACAATTGAACGCGCGCCCGCCGGTGTGTTGGAACTCGACGCCGAGGATAAGCGCGAGATTTCGATCCTGCTCAAGGAGATTGAGGGGGAAATCGAACATTATCCTTTTGGCGCGGAGTGAGTGACATCAATAGCCAGGGCGAAAGGTAATATACTACCTTTCGCCCTGGCTATTGATATACGAACTTCGATTTTCTTCAGCTCTGCGGTTGTTCCGCCTGTAATTTTGCCCAGGTTTCATCGGTTTCTACCATAAAGACGCGGAAGGCTTCGGCGTGGGTCATCTCTTTGCCAGCGCCAAGCTGAGCTGTGCGCTCGCGGAGCATCTTTTCCAACTCCACCATTTCGCCAACCTGGCTAACATGTGCGCGAAGGGCCTGAAGTTTGAGATCGATTGTGTCGCTGATATTGATAAAAGTCTCCCCTTGGCCACGTGACATGATATAGACTTTGCGCACTTTGTGGGCAAAAATGCCCTCTGCTGCCAATTCTTCGTAGAAATGGGGTTGGCCGGCGGCGGGGAAGATGGCGTCGATCGCAGCCGTACCGACCGCCCGGTGATCAGGGTGATTGATGCGTCCCTGCGGCGAAAACACGAGTGTCGCATCATCCGTAATCACGACTTCGGGTTTAAAAAGCCGAATTTCGCGCACCAAACGTTTGCGCAAACTTAGGTTATTTTCCACCATGCCATCTGGTTCGCGCAGGAAGATCACATTCTCTACACCCACGATTTTGGCCGCGGCCAAAGTCTCTGCTTCACGAATCGCCGCCACTTCCGCCCGCGTGATCGCCGCTTTCGCAATGCCAACGTCACCACTGGTCACCAACACATAGGCCACTTTACAACCCTGTTGCACCCACCGCGCAATCGTACCCGCGCAGCCGAACTCAATATCATCGGGGTGCGCAGCAATCGCCATGACGCGGGTTGGCACATAATTGGAGTTGCTCACACGATCTCCTTTTCAAAAGTTTGGGATGGATTGGTTTATAAGCGTTGTGGCTGATTATACCAGAAAATTGTGTAACAACGCAGAAGTAAGTTACTTTTCCGCTGTGCCTTCTCCGCGATCTCTGTGTAATTGCTTTTAGAGTATGTGAGGCATTAACTTTCGACAGTAGGCACAACACTGACCAACCCAGGCTTCGGCTGCTTTTGCATACCCCACATCAGCGCGGCGCCAGCGATGCTGGTACCAACGCCCAACAAAAATAGGCTACGATAACCCCAGATGGCCGCCATATAACCGCCGCCCAAACTGACCGTGGCAAAGGTAAAGCCCATCGCCATCGACACGATGCCATAGGCCAGGGAACGCCAATGGCGCCCGACCATCTCCATCTGGTAGACTTGGAGCGCCGTCATCCAGATCGCATTCAACGTTTGCATGCCGAGCAGACCAATGCTGACGGCCAGCCAATGCGGCGCCAAAACCAGCGCCACCAGGCTGATGCCCGTGCCCAACGTCGCGATCATCAAAGTCCAACCGTTGCTGTAACGGCGGGCCAGGGTTGGGGTGAGGAGTGGTGCGAACACGGCAATAAACTGACCAACACCCAGAATCAACCCAATCGCGGCGGCGGACAAATGAAGCTCAGTGTCCATATATGGGTTACAAAACGTCTGGCAGATCGCCCATGTCCCTTGGCTGAGGTAGATATGGAGGACAACAAACACAATCAGCCACGTCGGAAAGGCGCCCCGTGGCGTCGCATGGTCACTCAACGTCACGCTGCCCAGTTTGTCGAGCATGAAGAGCGGCACGAGTGCCGCAAGGCCAAGCACCGCCGCCACCCAAAGCGCCCATCGATAAGGCTCCGGTGTATTGACGGCTTGCCCCAGCAGCGCGGCGAACCAACCAGGCAATAGCCCGCCGGAAACGGTGCCCACAAAGGTGCCCAGCCCGCGGAACAGACTGTTCATGGCATAGATGTCGTTGCGATTTTGCACTGTCGACACCGCCATCAGGGCCGGCACCAGATTTACCGTGAACATCGCCCAACCACATGACAGCAAGACTTGGACGAAGAGCGGCCAGCCATCGCGCGCCCAGAGCGGGACGAATTCGGTAAACGACAACGTGGCCATGCTGATCACCGTGATTACACCCCCCGAGAGCATCGTCGTGCGCGTGCCAAAGCGATTGCCCAACAGGCCGCTCGGCAAGCTCATCACCATGTAGGCAAACGCGCCAGTGGCGCCAAAAATCCCCACATATTCTAAGCCATAGCCCAAACGGAGAATATAGAGCGTCTTCAGCAAGCCTTGAATGCCCAAAAAGCTGATCGCTAAAATCCCCGATGCCGCCATCAGGAGCTTAGCATCGCGGCTAAATTGCAAAACAGCCAAGCGACGGAAGTAGAGGGTCATAAGCGCGTATTCCCGGTGGAGGTTGGTGAAGCAAGGCAGTGAGACAGTAGGACAGTGGGGCGGTTGCGACTGTTCTACTGTCCTACTGTCTCACTGATGTTAACTGGCTACAAACGGTGCAAAATGTTTGTTAAAGTGCGTTTCTACAATGCGGGTATACGTTTCTTCATTGCTGCGTAGAAGAGCGAAAAACGGGGCGCGGAAGGGTGCATGGTTTAAGACCGAGCCAAAGGTGACGTGTAAAATTTCGCGGCCATGAAAATCATCCAAGAACGACGACAAATCGCTATCGGCCAGCGCCTGTACATCCGGCGCTTTATCGACTTCCGCCGAGACATGATACGTGGCGCGGTCGACCGGATAGCGTTCGAGGGCAAAGTCAACGATCTCGCGAAAGAGTGTAGGATCAAGCAGCGCTGTCGCGCGTAAGGCTTCTAGATAGCTGGTGCCTGCGGTTTTTAGATGGACTAGTTCACCGGCGACGCGCGCGGCAATCGGGTAGATGCTGAACTTATCCGAACCAGAGTGCAGACTTAGCTTATACGGCCCAAACGTTTTCGCCACCGCCAGATGGCGCGCAAACGCCGTTTCAAACTCAGCCAGATCACCGATGTAATCAGCGCCTTTCTCGAAGCGGCCTGGATAGCGCGGGGCCAAACTAACGCACTTGACGTTCAGACGTTGCAGTTCACGCGCAATGTAAATGTGCTCGGCCAATGTCGTGATCGTCTCGGTTTCGTCCACACTCATTTCCAATTCAAACGGCTGCGCTCCCGCCACGCTTACCAGGTGGTGATACATCTGTACGGTGTGGGCGACCGCGCGCCCATATTTCGCCGCTGAGCGCAATACTTCTTCATGGCTGAGTGTTATCGAAAAATCACCCAGATCGATCGGTCGTTCAGCCAAATTGTGCAACAGATCAGCCGGGCTGCTTGCCAAAATATCCCACGGCAAAACTGCCACCTTTTGTTCAAGTTCCGGCACCGCAGCGTGATTGGCGCGATCATCCACATACGCGCCCGGATCGATGGTGTAAAAGGTATAACCAGCCGCCACACAGACATCGATATCTTCGGTAGCCTTCAGATGATCCGCATCGGCGCCAAAGCCATGCCGCCAGCCTTCTTGAAAGACCCCCCACATGGCGTCGTCCATCACTTCTTGGGGTGTACGACCCGTGCGCGCGTTCTCGCGGATCGATTGCTGGGCCAAAATCGGCGCCATGCCATGCTGACCATCCGCGCCAAAGCTGCTGCGAAAGGCGCGAATATGGCCGGGCGTCGCCAAACCCAAGCGATCACCACAGCCCGCCGATTGGCGTAAGCCAAACGGTCGCGCCACAAGAAAAGGCAAAAATGTGCGCAACGCTGCGGCGTTGGCGGCATTGAGGGGTGCCAAAACTAACGTCAACTCGTTGCCATCGCTGTAGATAGTGCTTGTGTTGCCCTCAAATGGCTGCACTTGCGCGGCATTGCGCGTCAGACAGACCAACGATTTTGTCTCACCTTGACGCCCCAAAAAGAAAACGGTCTCCTGCGCAGCTGCTATGGAGCGTTCATACAAGTGGAGGTGCGTCAACTGGGTTAACGCATTGGCCAGCAATCTGGCTTCGATTGTGGTAAAGGGGGACATGGATTGGGCGTTATCTAGCGCCGCAAGGATTGGATTCATCTTTATTCCTAAAGTCCTTCAGAACGGTCGTTCCAGCTTTTGGCTTGCTTATAAAGAAAAAAAATAGCGTGCATAGTTTCGTAGGTGCGGTTACAAACCGCACAGCTTGGGTAAACCAATCAAGTGCGGTTACAAACCGCACCTACCCTTTCTATGACTTTTATTTGTTTTCTCTATCAGATAAAATAGCTAATTCATGTTTACGCAAGCTCTACCCATAGAAGTTGAGGGCCGTTCATTGCTTCCCTTGCCAAAAATCAGGGCGGCAAAATCAAATGTACGGAACAAACAATGAGCAAAACAATACGCTACGTTAGCGCCAAGTATTCTAACCGCGTGATGATTGGTTCGTCAAACATCAATATGGTACGCTTACCACAGGTTCTTTCACCATGCTGCCCATCACCACGAGCGGCGCGTCAGCCAGGATACCAGACAATGCGCGGCTCATCGGCGGCGCGTTCATAGGTCCAGGCGGCGTCGACGAGCGCCTTCAAATCGTAGACTGGCCGCCAATTTAATAACAACTTCGCTTTCGTATTATCCAACCAGGTCGAATAAAACGGGGTCGCCAGTGCAACGCTCGGCAAGTGGCGAGACTCGGCCAAATACGCCGCGAGTTCGCCATAATCCACCGGTTCATCCATACAGATATTGAAGGTTTGTTGGCGCGCTTTGGGGTGATCAATGGCCAGCAGGATCGCGCTGACCAAGTCTTCGACATGGACAAAATTACGTTTTACCGGTTGGCTGTCTGGATCGAGCATGACGGGAATGGTTTGGGTTTTGACATACGCGGCCGCTTTTTCGGCACCGACCAGATCACACCAGCGTGGCCCGCCAAACACGTCCTCGCCAAATGAGAGTTGATATTTAAAATCGTCCTTCTCCATAATCCATGGGGCACGCAAACAGCAACCATTCAAGTTATACTGAATAGTATATTGTTCGAGCATCACTTCTTCCAATACCTTGGAAAGCGCGTAACAGCCAGGATAGGCGCTATGTTTCTGTGTTTCAGTGACCGGCAGCGAATGGGGATAGACAAAATGGCC
>JBBQBY010000076.1:0-19018 GCA_038318235.1 Caldilineales bacterium | reverse complement strand
TGTTGGGGCTGGCTTGTTGCCCAACTTTTGGGTTATTGCCTCCCGGTCGGCAAACACCCACGCACCTACGCATGATTTTGTTCGGCAAACACTGGATCCTTATTTCATTGAAATGGCCTAAGCGAACAAAAGAATACGCTGTAATGCTTGACAAAGTCAGGGATTGCGGCGTATTCTAAGTTTAATCTGTCAACCAATCACCCAGCGCAAGCGCACAATGTTGTGCATTAGGAAGACGATGATGAGCCAGCTACCGAACACAATTCCCAGCGAGAAACAAGCCCTGCTCACACAGATCACCCAAGCGCTGCGCCCCATTCCAGGTCTTGTGGCAATGGTATTAGGCGGTTCTTACGCCAGGGGCACCCAGCACGCTACCTCGGATCTGGATGTCGGTCTATATTATGCGGAGGCTCATCCGTTTGCGATCACCGAGATCAGACGGGTGGCGGGCGAAATCGCTAATTCTGCCACCCCTGTGGTCACCGATTTCTATGAATGGGGGCGCTGGGTGAACGGCGGGGCGTGGATTCAGACCCCCACCGATAAAGTCGATTTTCTCTACCGCAACCTCGATCAAGTGCAACGCACCCTGGACGAAGCCGAGCAAGGCAGCTTTCAACATGATTATAACCAGCAGCCCGCTTATGGCTTTTACAGCATGATCTACCTGGCCGAGACTCAAGTCTGCATCCCCCTGTTCGATCCAGAGGGTCACATCGCCGCGCTGAAACGCCAGGTAGCCACATACCCAGCTAAACTTAAACAGAAAATTATGGTTGACTGTCTGTGGAGCGCCGAATTCACGCTACTCCATGCGCAAAGTTTTGCGGCGGCGGGCGATGTCTATAGCACAGTCGGTTGTCTCACGCGCATCGCGGCCAATCTGACCCAGGTGCTCTTTGCGCTCAATCAGACCTATTTTATGAGTGATAAGCGCGCCATGGACATCCTCGCGAGATTCTCCGTATTGCCTGCCAACTATGTAGAAAAGCTCACCGCAATCCTGGCGCAACCAGGCCACACCACCGAAGCATTGGGGCGCACCGTAACGGCCCTGGCAGCGACCTGGCAAAGTGTCGTTGATCTGGCCGAAGATAGCTATCAGCCCAAATTCAAATTGAAATAATAGTGTCCTGTTCAGCCGCGAATGAGCAGTTCGTAGTGACGACTTCAGTCGTTGGTTGTGCAACCAAGAAAGACTGAAGTCGTCACTACAAATCATGCCAATGATCCTTGACCAACCTAATCGTTGCCCAATGCACAGATGCGCGATATAGTTGGTAAGCAGGCCACCCTTTCTGAATGATTTGTATGGTATTATCGTTCAAAGCAAGCACGCAGCCATGTTGCTGTGTGCTTCTGCAATACCAACTTAATTTTTAGACAGGAGTTGAACGGGTATGGGCAGGCATCTTTTTAAATCTTCTCTCATTTTTCTTTTTGTACTAGTGAGTCTCTTTGTTGGTGTCTCCCAGCCAGCACGGGCCGCGGATGGCAATGGTATTTTTGTGCCGGGTAATAATGCGGTGGTTCAGGGCACCATCGCGATCCAAGGCGTGGCGCAACACGCTTCCTTTCGCAAATGGCAGCTTGATCTGCTGATCAATGGCGACGAAAAACAGGCAAACTTTATCGCGGTTGGCGAAAAGATGCAGGCGATGCCCGCGCTCTTCACCAATCTGGACACCACCCGTTTCCCTGATGGCAAGCATAGCTTACGGCTGCGTGTGGTCTACAGCGGGCTTAATTACGATGAGTACTTCGTGCCAATTACGATCAACAATGCCAACGCGGCGCCGGTAGAAGTGCCTCCACTTGTCCCCGAAGCAACGCCCGCGCCAACCCCGACGCCAATTACCGAACCGCTTGGGCAGGGTGTACCGGACGGCCGGCATTGGGTCGAGGTCGATATTAGCGATCAGACGCTGACCGCCTGGCAGGGCGATACGCCCGTTCTGAAGACCCAAGTCAGCACCGGCAAGCCCGGCCACGAGACGGTCACTGGCACTTTTTATGTCCGCAACAAGCTGCGCTATGAGCACATGGTTGGCCCGGATTATGACACCCCGGATGTTCCCTGGACCATGTATTTTTATGCGGGATATGCTATTCACGGCGCGTATTGGCATAACAATTTTGGCCGTCCCGTCAGCCACGGCTGTGTTAATATGCGCGTGAATGAGGCAGAAGCGCTCTTTCAATGGGCATCCGTCGGCTTGGAAGTGGTTGTCCACGATTAATCAGCCAGAATTGAACTGCCACTAACGCTAAAGCGGTTCAGGGGTAGGGGACAGGCATGCCTGTCCCCTACCCCTGAACCGCTTTACTCATTTTCGATTCATAACCTCGCTATCCGCGCCACTATCGACACTCACACGACTACAATCAAGCATAAATTCTTGCCAAATCAAGTAACTTTCATCGACCTAATTTCCGTTAGACGAACTCCCCATAATCGAGTAAGATACTAGACCATATTAAGGTATCCCTGTTATCCCGATCATACATAGAGCAGAGGCAGTGCATGGAAAAAAGAATTGCGCCTTATGGCGCCTGGCGTTCACCGATTGGGGCAGAATTATTGGCCGCAGCTAGCATCAGTCTAGGCGCACTCCAAATTGATAACGGCGATCTCTATTGGGTGGAAGGTCGCCCATTAGAGGGTGGACGTTATGTAATTGTTAAACGCACAGCCGATGGCCAAACCCGCGATGTCACGCCCGCTGGCTATAACGCGCGCACGATGGTACACGAGTATGGTGGCGGCGCCTATATCGTCCAAGATGCGACCGTTTACTTTTGCAACTTTAGCGACCAACGGCTTTACCGACAGACCCCTACCGCCGCCCCCGAGGCAATTACGCCAGAACCGCCGACCGCGCGCGGCTTGCGCTATGCCGATTTGCGCGTCAACGCCGACGGGCGCTGGCTGGTTTGTGTGCGCGAAAGCCACCAGGCCGACGGCGTTGTGATCAACGAACTGGTGGCCTTACCGACGGATGGCGGCGCGGAACCCCGTGTATTGACAACCGGTTACGATTTCTACGCCGCCCCACGCATCAGCCCGGATGGCCGCCAGTTGGCTTGGCTCGCTTGGCAAAACCCGCAAATGCCTTGGGATGGCACGGAATTGTGGGTGGCAACCTTAAATGCAGATATGAGCTTGAGTCAGCCGCGACGCGTGGCCGGCAGCACGCAAGAGTCGATCTTTCAGCCGGAATGGCGCGCCGATGGCGTGTTACATTTCGTCTCGGATCGCACGGATTGGTGGAATCTTTATCGCGAAGTGGCGGGGCAGATCGAAGCGGTGGCGCCGATTGAAGCCGAGTTGGGTGAGCCGCAGTGGATCTTCGATCTGGCACGCTATGACTTTTTGGCCGATAACACGATTGCTTGTATTTACAGCCAAAATGGTCTTGATTATGTGGGGCGAATCAGGCCTGATCGTCAACAGATGGAACCCATTCCCTGCACCTATACATCGTTGCGCGGTTTGCGCGCCGCCGGCGACCTGCTCTGGCTGATCGGTGGCAACCCAACCAGTGGCTCGACCGTCTTCTCACTGGACCCAGCCAGTGGCGCACTCACACCAATCAAGCAGGGGCTCCAGGTCGATGTAGATTCGACTTTCTTTTCTGTGCCCCAACCGATTGAATTCCCGACCGAACACAACCTGGCAGCGCATGCGATCTATTATGCACCAACCAATCCCCACTATCAAGCGCCCGCCACAGAACGGCCGCCTTTGCTTGTGATCTGTCATGGCGGACCCACCAGTTCAACGCGGGTCCAGCTTTCCTTGGGTGTCCAATTCTGGACGAGCCGCGGCTTTGGCGTTGTGGATGTGAATTATGGCGGCAGCAACGGCTATGGTCGCGCCTATCGGGAACGCCTAAAGGGCAATTGGGGCGTTGTCGATGTGATGGATTGCATCAACGCCGCGCGCTACTTGATTGCCCAAGATAAGGTGGATGGTGAACGTGTGGCCATTCGCGGCGGCAGCGCCGGTGGTTATACCACATTGCGCGCGCTGACTTGGCAAAATTTCTTTGCGGCCGGTGCCAGTCATTTTGGCTTGGCTGAGTTGGAAACCTTTGTCAAGGATACGCATAAATTTGAAGCGCGTTATCTGGATGGGCTGGTTGGCCCCTATCCAGAAGAAAAAGCGCTCTATTACGAACGTTCGCCGGTCAATTTTGCCGACCAGTTGAGCAGCCCAGTTATTCTATTTCAGGGGCTGGAGGACAAAATTGTGCCACCCTCACAGGCGGAGATCATGGTCGAGGCGCTCAAGGCGAAACATTTGCCGTATGCCTATCTCGCCTTTGAAGGCGAACAACATGGCTTTCGCAAAGCCGAGAATATCATTCGCAGCGCCGAAGCCGAGCTCTATTTCTATGGTAAAGTCTTTGCGTTCGACCCGGACGATGAGATCGAGCCGGTCGCGATTGCCAATTTATCGGCAAAATAAGCAACTAACCTTCGTTAACCCCATCTTTGTTAACGGTGGGCGGTTGAACGTTCTTCTAGCGCTCATCGTTAAATTTGCTAAGTTGACATGGATAAACAGGAAAGAGTAGACCCAAATGCAAACAGCCGAAGCAGTAACCCAAACGGGACACAAAGCGCTGACCCAAGCGCAAATTGACGGTTTTTGGAGTGATGGTTTTGTATGCGTGGGCAAAGTGCTCAGCGATGAACAGATCGAACTGTTGCGCGGCGAATATGATCGCACATTTGAAGAGGCGCGTGCCGGGAAGATCAACTTCCGCAACTTGTCGATCAACAACACGGATGAACTGGAAGATAAAAACCAGGCCAGCCAACAGATGTTGCAAATTATGCAGATGTGCGAAATTAATATCCAATTTCGCCGGCTGGCCTATGATGAACATCTGCTCGACATCATTGAAGATTTGATTGGGCCGAATATCCAACTGTTTCACGATCAGGCGCTCTATAAGCCAGCCTATCATGGTGGGCCGGTCTTCTGGCATCAAGACAATGCTTATTGGAAATGTACACCGGCCACCCTGGTCAGCGTCTGGCTCACGCTGGATGATGTGGACGAGGACAACGGTGCGATGCAATTTATCCCAGGGTCACATTTGCGCACGGTTGGGCATGGCCAAGCCAAAAGCACCAATGCGCTGCTTGATAGCGGTGGCGAGGTCGATGAAAGCCAGCGAGTGGTGGTCGATTTGCCGGCTGGCGGCGTCTGTATCCATCATTGCCAGACGTTGCACCATACCGCGCCCAATACAACGCCGCGCCAGCGCCGCGCCTTTGCCATCCATTTTATGACGCCCGGCACGAAATCAATGCGCACAAATCAATATCTCCCCGTCTCCTTTGGCCGCCCGATGTTGCGCACGCGGGCGTAGAAGCTTGAAGGATGATGAGTGATGAGTGATCGGTTTGCCTCACTCATCACTCATCATCCTTCACCTTACCAACTAACTTATACAAGATCATAAACTAAGGAGACAGCCGTATGAAAACAATTGGCGTCGGTGTGATCGGCCTGGGCATGGGCAAAAATATGCTGGCGATCAACCAGGATCACAGTTCAGTAATGGAAGTGCGCGGCCTGTGCGACACCAACGAAACGATGTTGGAGCAGGTGCGCGTCGAGCATCAGATAGGGTTTGCAACCACGGACTATCGGCAATTGTTGGCACGACCCGATATCGACGTAATCGGGATCTATTCGCCCGATCATTTGCACATAGAGCACATTACAGCCGCAGCCAGCGCCGGCAAACACATTATCTGCACCAAGCCAATGGTCGTGTCGCTCGCAGAAGCCCAACGTACAGTACAGTTGGTGCGCCAGCATAAGATCAAATTTCTGGTGGGACAGACGGCGCGCTTTTCACCGGAATTCATGGCCGCTAAAAAACTCTATGACGATGGCGATTTGGGTCGTCCGCTCTTTGCCGAAGCGCATTATGTCCATGACATGCGCGGCGTGCTCGACCGCACGCCCTGGCGCCATGAACACCCTCAAGATTTTCTCTATGGGGGCGCCTGTCATCCAATTGACTTGTTGCGCTGGTTCTTTGGCGATGTCGAAGAGGTCTTCGTCTACGCATCGCAAAGTAATTTCGACGCGCGCTATTCCAAACATGATAACTTTTTGATCAATTTGCGCTTTCATTCGGGCGTGATCGCGCGCGTGCTGGCCGTCTTTGGTCTGGTTGAACCGCCGCTGCCGATGCTCGGCTTGGGTATTTACGGCGACAAAGGCTCTGTGGTCAATGATCAGATCGTGCTAGACAAATTAGCCGGGCAGCCTGTGCTCAAACTGAATTTTGGGCACGAAAAAGGCCACGGTCGCGAGGTCTGGCGCTATATGCGCCATTTCGAGGAATGCCTGCTGGCCGATAAAAGCCCGCTGATTAACGAACTGGAAGGGGCACAGGTAATTGCCACGGCCGCTGCCTGTTGGGAATCGATCCATACGGGGTTACCGGTCAAAGTAGTGCGGGTCGAATAACGCGCGTAGCCGGTTTCGTTTAGATCGTTCGTAATACCCTCAGTATCACATTTTTTGTACACCAATCAACACAATTTACCTTTTAGGCGCCATCAAAGAATAAAGGATCCCGTAGATGCGTGCTTGTAGCCGCACGTGCTGCGTATACCCCAATGGTGCGGCTACAAGCACGCACCTACGCATGATTTTGTTCGGCAAACGCTGGATCCTTATTTCATTGAAATGGCCTTAGCGACTGTTGCCTACAACCAGCGGTCGGCGTAGGTCACCCCCGCCACGGTGGCGGGGATGACCTACGCGACGATCAGGAGTGCCATTTTAAACAAGTAGATTCACATTATTAAGTTTTTACAGGAAAAGGAGAAAGGCATTATGAAAATCTTGATCAGAATGGTTATGGCCGTCCATGTTTTCATCTACCGTCTGACCAGCGGCAAAGTAATGGGTAAGTTTGGGAACAACCCGATCTTACTGTTAGATACAGTTGGGCGTAAAAGCGGCAAACAGCGGACAACCCCGCTGATGTATCTGCGTGATGGCAAAAACTATGTCATCACCGCGTCGAATGGTGGCGCCGACGCACATCCGGGCTGGTATTTTAATTTAAAGAGCAACCCCAAGACGATTATCCAGGTGCTAGGCGAAAAAATCCCCGTGACTGTCCAGGAAGCCCCGACGAAGGAGCGCAACCGGCTCTTTGCCCAGTTGACGGCCACTGCACCGCAATTCAAAGGGTACGAGGAAAAGACTAAACGTACGATCCCGATGATGGTGCTGCGCCCCACGAAGAAATAGGAAAACAGGGAGACAAGGGGATAGGGAGATAGGCAACACATGTCGTCTCCCATTTATCCGATTATTTTGGTTTATTTCACTGCCGCTATGCGGGCAAGGGTTAATGTGCGTTACAAACGCCCAATTGTGATTGGATGGCGGCGAGCCATCGCTGCGTAATGCTGGCATAACCAGCCGCGTTGGGGTGGTTACCGTCATCCGCCAAGGTGGCCGGATCGGTAAAAATCGTCGTCTGAAAAAAGTCAACCGTGGCGGCATTGTGCGCGGCAGCCGTAGTGCGGATGGCATTATTATAACGTGTCACCTGCTCGCTCATGCGCGTCAGTTCGGTAGGTGATGTGCCGGGGAAGGCACCATTGCTGGCAATCGGACGTTGAGCCTGGTCATCGCCCAAGGCAATGAAAACAGAGGCACCGGTGGCCTGCAACTGGCTCAGGATCGTTTCTAAATTATTGGTGAAATGGACCACGTCCTGCGTCTCATCGGCAGGCGTGGGATCGCCGTATTCATAGAGATACCACAGATCATTACTGCCAATCCAGACGGTGGCGATCCCGGGGTGGCCAGCAGCTTTGGCCTGGTTGAGCAGCGTCACAGCTTGATCAAGTTCTCCAGCTTGGCCGTCGAGCCCATTGATCAAATTATCCGAAGTCCAGCCCGATTTGCCCAAATTATCCAGCGTTGAATCCGCGCGCAACGTCTGCAAAGCTTCTACCAAACGGCCAGGGAAACCACCCAGCGCCAGTTCGTCGCCATCGCCTTCCGTCAAACTATCGCCGAGCGCGACATAGGTAATTGGTCCAGCAGGCAGCGCGCCGCAAAGGCTAAGCGCCGTGGCTGTCGTGGTTGGTGTGGCAACGCTAGATGTTGCAGCCAGGCTCGGCGTAGGCGTAAGCGTGGGCCGACTAACTGATTTACTAATCAAGGGTAGGTAGGCGCCGTCCCCTTGATCATTGGGCGGGCGGGTCAGCGTGAAGGTTGGTGTAGCGGTCGTTGTGGTGCTGGGCTCCGCAAGTGTTATGCCAACGGGCGTGTTGGTTTCGCCAAGCGGGTTATTGGTGGCATCCGGCGCGCCATCGTCGATCACGATCTGTTTGAGTTTGGCCAGCACTTGCAAAGCGGTGAAGTTGCGTTGGTTATAGCCGTAACGCAGGCCATCGCTCGTGAAATCGGCGGCGCACACGCCCGCGTCACAACTGGCCAGGTTCGGATGAACGCCGTCCGCACTGATGCCTTGGTTGATCATTTGGGCGCCCTGGGTCGCCTGCCAAAAGTCCCACAATGGGATCTGCTGCCCCTGGGCAATCTCGTGCACCACCTGATTATAGGGAGCGACGCGTGCGCCCAAGTCGGCGTCATCTAACCGCGGCGGCAACGTGCTGAGCACGGGAATTACACCAGCCGCTATTGTTGCGGTGATAATATGGGTCAAATCTGTGCGGTAACGCGCCAAATCGTTAAAACGTTCTAGATCGTTCGTGCCTACCATGATCAAGGCGATGGCCGGCTTGATCACTCGCAGTTCGCAATCCAATGCACTTTCGCCACCTTGGCACTCCGTATGGTTGGCATCTGGCAGACCCAGCAACTGGTCAGCGCTCCAGCTGGTCGCGGTGCTGGCACTGGCGCGCGTGAACGAATTGGCAATACCACACCAAACAGACGCATAGGTATTGGGGAAAGTGGTGGCGCGGAAACTGGCAATCGTCGGCCCCAGTTCGCTGTGATCGCCCAAGTTTTCGGCGCTGCAACCGATGTCACTCAGAAATGAAGCCGAATCCGTGATGCTATCGCCGAGCTTGGCAAAGACCGTAACCTGGTTGCCTTTGGTCAAGCCATCAGCCAAGATCGCGCGCAGACGCGCCTTCAGGATGGCGTCGATCGTAGGAAGGATCTGCTCATCGCTGGCGGCATGCAGTATGACGTGACCACGACTGGGGTGACGTCGAAATGCCCAACTCGTGGATGGAGTAAAGGCGGTAATAACGACCGCAAGTAAGATAATCAGCGTCAGAATACGCGCCATGCTTAACTCCGTAGGATTGGGGTGGGCTAGATTGGATAAAGCACTGGCGTCGGCAGCGACCGCAAATTAGACGAAGTTCATACCCAAATGAGCTACCACATCTGCTGTTTGAACAGCAACAAAAACTTTTAACTGATGAGCCATTCTCATCAGCTATTAGTATAAAGAAGCTTCGGCAAATTTCCATCGGCCAAATGGCTGATTTTACCAGGCCAAAGGGGCGGGTCGCTATCCCTTAGGCTTTTCCGAAAAATAAAATAGCCATCTTCAACCGGAAAAGCTCCAACCATGCCGAGGAAATATCTAAGGCGCCATCAAAGAATAAAGGATCCAGCAGCACGTGCGGCTAAAAGCACGCACCTACGCATGATTTTGTTCGGTAAACACTGGATACTTATTTTATTGAAATATCTTAAAGCATGGATATCTATTTTTTCGGAATGGCCTTAATAACCCTTTGCCGCCCGAAAACCTGCGTCCTGCGCCTCTTGCTCTGTACAGAACCAACGGTCACCTTCGGCAGGCTTGATCCTCGTGAGATCATAATTTTTGCCACCGGGTAGGTGATAAATTTTATCACCTTTGGCGTTGACATTCCCTTTGATCGCACAACTTGGATCAGGCGCCTCGCTGCAACCACCAACACAGGTAAAGCCACCAGGGTTGGTGGCGGCTAGGGCGGGGGCTGTGGCTGTCGGCTGCATGACAAGCGTGGCGCTGGTGGCAGCAGGCGCAAGCGCAGTTGGCGTAGTGACAGGTTTGCTGGCTAGCTCAGGCGTTGGCGTATGGAATGGTGTAACCGTGGGGAGCACGGCGGGTAGCGTGGTCGGCTGCTCGATGTCGCTGGACAGGGGTGTTTGTGTGGCTGTGGCAATTCGTACAGGCAAGGGTGTCGAAGTTGGCGTCAATAACGGCGTGGTGGTAAAAACGGCTGAAGCGGTTATTGTTACTGGCGCTAGCGTAGCAAAAGGCAGGTCAGTTGCCGTAGATGGTGCGGGCGGCGGATTAACTGGTGTGGCGACAACTAACGCGGCTTGGGTCAGGGTTAATTCAGTAGCTGCTTGCCCAGAGTTTGGCGGTGCTAAAAGCGTGGTATTACCTAGACGAGTCAACAGGGCGGATTGTAGACTGGCGGCTAGATTAGACGTGGCGGATGGACGCGCGATAGCGGCGGCTTGTCTTGGCAGAAAGCCAAGGCCAATCATGATTAAGCAGGTGAGCCACAAAGTAGCGAATACTTTGCCAATTGTTTCATGCTGCCATAACCAGATGGGAAGTTTCACTGGCCAGAAAAAAGCCCAAAGGAGGCTGGTGAGTAACGGTTGCATTGAGTAAGCCTTCCATGCGGTGATGTGTCATTGAATCAATTGTATAGGCCATTAATTATGCTAAGGCAGCGAAGGGTTTGGTTGCCTTGGCACGTAAATGTAAGGCTAGCTTCACTATAGAGCAATTTGCTCAAATTTACATCCGTCAAATGGATGAAATTATTCTTACGAAGTTTATTTGACGCGACGAATGCGCTTAGAAGCGACCCATTCATCCCAGGCCGCGGCGTAGTCGGTATAGTGTATCAGGTGGACCGCGCCTTGCACGCCTTGGATCACAGCAGGATACCACTCCCCCTTCCATTTCACCTCTACATTTTCACCAATCCCCTATTGAATGTAGATGGGCTGTACGCAGTTGGCTGGCGGTGACCCACTCATCATCCGTTGCTTCCCAGCCATAGTAGTGTACCTTGTAGGTGGCGGCTTTGGGGTTCGCATCAATGATCCGCGCTTTGTACCAACGGCTCTCGGTATGGACTTCTACCTGTTCGCCGACGCGCGCATCTGGTTTCGTGCGAGCCACAGCCAGTACCATATGGGGATCGAAGCCACCAATCGTGAGAAACGAAGTGCGTTGTTCTTCGGCAAACGCCATGTCGTCGATAATTTAGTTAGCAAGTTCAGCCAGGGTGATCACCTGGCTATCGTCGGCATCGCTGTAGGCTTCGCCACGCAAACCGGCCAACAAGGCTTCGGTAAATGTCCAGTTGCCAGTCGAAGATTCGTTGGCCGAAGACGAGGTAAGACAGGCATAGGCGACCTTTTTATGGCGTGCTTCGACAGCCGCTGTCAAGCTGCCGGAGCAACAACAATCGATGGCGAGCAGGGCCCGCGCGCCACCAAAATGGCGCTCAATCGCCTGGGGAATGGCTTGCACGGGCCAGCCATCAATTCCATCGTCGCCGTCATCATAACAGGCAAAACAGCCATCGCCCGTATCGAGTTTATAACCATGTCCGCAATAATAGAGAAAGAGCAGATCGGTGGATTTAGCCTTGGCCAAGTGTGTTGTCAGCGCCTGGTTGATCTGGTGCAGGGTAGCCTGTTGATCTTGCAGATAGAGAATTTGCTCTGCCGGCACACCTTGGGTGGCGAAGAAATGTACCAACGCAGCGTCGCGCCGGTTCTTCAGCGGAAACCTAGCATACAGTTCAGGATGTTTCCATTGTAACGTCCTGACAACAAACATCCAGGTCTGTTCGGGTTGCCAGTTGCGCGTGGCCAGTTGTGGCATAAGTGTGATTCCTCGCTAGCTCAGGTAAAAAAAGGGATCTTCCTACAAACGTGCCCGATCCCCACGCAGCGGGATCGGGCATATTAAAGCGGATGATTAGCCGCAGATTGCTCTAGCCGCTGTTATCTAGCTTACGCCACAATAGCCGGCCAAAACAAATTAACCGACCTTATCCACTACTGGGCAGGAGCTCATACACATTTTATACGAAAGCGATTTTTAAGTCGTGGCTGCGATGAGCGAACACCATTGGTTGTCTAAACGGTTAGTGGGCCATTTCGACGGTGGAGCGAAGTGGTACGACGCGCTGTACAGCTTGCCGCAATGTGTCTATAGTAAACGGCTTGTAAACTACTTCGGAAAAGCCAAGCTTTGGCAGTTGGTTTTCAATGGCTTCAGTCGAGTGGGCGGTCATGGCGATGACGGGCAGCATAGGATAATGACTACCTACCCAACGCATCAGGTCAAAGCCACTTTCGCGCGGCATAACAATATCCGTAATCACAAGATTCCAAGCTCGGGCATCCAGTTGTTTGCGCGCTTCGGCTACGGATTGGCAGACAACAGGAGCATAGCCGATCTGCTTTAAAACCATACTAATGAAGCGCCCCAACTTTTCTTCATCATCAACAATCAGTATATGACGCAGGCAATTCTTATTTTCCAATGTCGGTGTAGCCATCTTAATTTTTCCACCATATGAATTGCAAAACGGAGCAAGCAAAACTCACATAAAAGTTACCACCACTTTCTTGCATAGATTATCTTACTATACTTTTCAGGGAATACAACTGAGACAACAGTCCTACTTTGGGTTGGAATTTAGAAAAAATCGGGGACAAAAATCACGAATCTGCGAAGAATTGTAGCGATGGAGAACAGAAAAGCCCATAAACAGCGCAACATGCCTGTTTTATCTATACTGAGTTCAATTTGATATAGCTACCTGAAATCTACTGGGAGCGGTTGCGATTGGGTAAACTACCTGCGCGAGCACATGCAGCGCACTAGGTAGTCAATCTGGTAAGGTTAGGAGATAATTTCGCCCAGTACAACGGATGTCATTGCAATGTCAACTGAACCCAGCTTAATTTTGCGTAAAGGGTGCCCCACTTTCCAGCCAAGTTTCCAGGGTGCTGCCAACTTTAGCTAAACTGTCGGCACTAATTTTATCGAGGGTATCTTGCATGGTATGGCGAAAAGGGTAATCAGCGCCAAAGAGAATAGCGGCGGGAATACGGGCCTGGAGAAAGGCGGTATGGGCGCCTGTGATTGGCCCGGCTTGTCGGCTAATCAATTGATCGTCATGGCCCAGTTTGGTCGCCACCTGCCAGATCGCGCGGCTCAAGCCAACATGGCTGTTGGTGTCGATAAAAATTCGTTGATCTTTACCGCCTACCATCTCAACAACCAAGGCAAACTGGGGCGCGTGGCAGGGAAAGGTTGGATCGCTGAGGGAGCGGACAAAATTGGTGCTGCCCACCATCGGCTCCCAACCGGCTAGATTGGCGTTGTCATCATCATCAAAAAAGACGAGACAAACCGCGTGTTTCGTGGCGTTCACATCCAAGGTGCGCGCTAATTCCAAAAGCACACCCACGCCCGAGGCGTTATCATTTGCGCCGGGCGTTTGCAACGTATGGTTGGCGGGATCAGGATCGGCATCAGCCCCGGCGCGGCTGTCATAGTGGGTACCGAGGATAGCCACCGGCGCACTGGGGTCTGTGTTCTTGCGGATCGCAATGATATTGCGGGCAACCGTGCTATTGGTCAGCGTAATTGGTTGAATCACGACATCCCAACCCAAACTCGTCAACTCTCTGGTCAGGATATCGCTGGCCTGCACACCTCTGTCGGTTCCGGCCACGCGCGGGCCGATGGCAAGTTGTGTTTGCACGTTAGCAAACGCCCGTTCGCCCGAAAAGTTGTTAGAGGGCAGCAGGCCATAGCCAAGGTAGCCGAAAAATCCGACTGACAGTGCCAGGACAACGACCAATATGATCTCAATAATATATGCGCGTAAATGCTTCATGGGTTACTCTAGTTGTTCAACCACGGGGTAGACACAGGGGTTATACCGCGAAAGACAAGTCGACAAAGGCTTTCCTCTTTGCGGGAACCTTGTCGACTTGTCTTTCGCGGCCCTAGACCGACTACTCATTACTATTGCTAGTCCGTTCTCGGAAAACAAGCCGGATCGGGGTACCAGTAAAGGGGTAGCGCATGCGAATCTGGTTTTCCAGATAGCGCTGGTAGGAGAAATGGACCAATTCCGGGTCATTCACAAAGATCAGAAACGTGGGCGGATCGTTGTTCACCTGCGTGCCGTAATAAATGCGCATCCGCCGTCCGGTTTTGGAGGCAGGCGGCGAAGCATCATAGGCATCACGCAAAATCTGGTTAAATTCACTGGTGCTCAGCTTATGACGCCGAGCTTCCACCACTTCCATCGCCGTGGGCAACACCCGATTAATCCGCTGGTGCGTCAGCGCGCTGATGAACAGTACAGGCACATAACTCAAGAATTTCAAGTCATCGCGCACCTTATCGGTAAATTCAAGCATGGTGTTATTATCTTTTTCGATGGCGTCCCATTTGTTCACAATCAGCACGACACTCTTATTTTTTTCGAGAATATACCCGCCCACATGGGCATCTTGGGTCGTGACCCCCTCAACGGCATCGATCAGCAAAAGAGCCACATCGGCGCGGTCGATACTGCGCAAACTGCGCAATACACTATAAAATTCAATACCGGCCGACACGCTGCCGCGGCGCCGAATGCCAGCCGTGTCAATCAAGGTGATCGTTTTTCCGTCGTAAGTCAACTCCGTGTCAACCGGGTCGCGCGTGGTGCCCGGTATATCGCTGACGATCGCGCGTTCTGATCCTAAGAGCGCATTTAACAAACTGCTCTTGCCGACATTCGGGCGGCCCACAATCGTAATACCAATGTCATTCTCGGCTGCCTCATATTCTGGATAGATCGGCAAAGCCTTAACGACTTCATCCAACAGATCGCCAACGCCATCACCATGATAGCCGCTGGTGGGAAAAGGTTCGCTGAGGCCCAAATTCCAAAACTCAACCGCGTTTAATTGGCTCGTCTTATTTTCCGCTTTGTTGACGGCGACGAAGACGGGTTTGTCGGCCATGCGGAGCACCTCGCCCACTTCTTGATCGGCGGAGGTCAAGCCTTCGCGACCATCAACGACAAAGATAATCACATCCGCTTCGTCAATCGCGAGTTTGGCTTGGTTTTGAATGTGCGAGACAAAAGGTGCAGAATCGAGCGCCAATACCTTGACCCCCGGTTGGCGCAAATGCGCCGCGCCCATGTCGGATGGTGCTTCCAGACCGCCCGTATCAATCACGATAAAACTGACACCATTCCAATCACTCTCGCCATAAATCCGGTCACGCGTCGTGCCGGGGAGATCTTCGACAATGGCCGTCGGCTTGCCGATTAACCGGTTAAAAAGTGTTGATTTGCCCACATTAGGGCGACCGACCAAAGCAACAACAGGTTTTCTTTGTTTCATAATTTCTCTCGCAATGGGGATAAAATCCCACTTCTAGTCGGGTGAAGGCTACCGCGTAGCCTTTCTACCGATTGGGCCGAGGCCCTTCCCTGCAATGTTACTCAGTAACGTTCGCAAGTATAATAACCCATTCACAACTAGGGCGTGGGCGTGGCGGACGTCGCTTTGGCTGGTGTTGCAACAGGCGTCACTGCCGGCGGTATCGTACCACCGGGCGCCGCCGCCGGTGGCGTGGGCATAGCATTAATCACCACTTCCACCTTGGCCGGCAATACACCCACCTGGCGAACACCCGCCGGCAGCGCCACGGTTGGTGAAATAATATGCGTCCCCGGCAACAGGTCATTGAGATCCAAAATGACGAACATGTCACCCGATCCCAATGACGCCAACATGGGTAAAGGACCACTGATGATCACGTCGACCGTGGGCGGCGCAACAATCGCCTGGCGACCGTTGCCCAAATTGCGTAAGACCGGCTTTAACGTGACCGTACGCGTGCTTTCAATCGGGGCAATCCCCGCCACCACAGAGACTGTATTGCCCTCAAACGCCGTGACGCCCTCGGGCAGCAACAGATTTAACCGTCGATAGATATCAACTTTGGCGCCATCCAATGCAAGCGGAGCCGTTGATACAAAACCAGGGATTTTGTTCAAAACCTCACTGCTCCCACGCAGGACAACCGTATCAGGATCGCTTTTCACCGAACTCAGCCGATAGCCAAGCGCCGGCTGCCCTTTCAGATCAACACGCACCGCCACTTCTTTGCGGCCAGGCCAACGTTCCACCGGTACCACAATATTGACCAGCGCCGGTTCCACCGTCACCTGTGCGATTGGTTGTTTGTGCTCATCCACCACCTCGACAGCCTGTGTACGCTCAACTTGGCTGAGGGCGCTGCGCAAATAGACTGGGGTATCGGCGCTGCGCACTTGGTCAACTTGCATGGCCGGCCCGCGTACGGTCACGGTCGCCGGCGTGATCACCGGTGGTGACGAATCAAAGCCAAAGGCCGCCGCATCCATCACCTCAACATGTACGGGCACGGTGCGCGTGATCAACGAATCGAGTTGAATGCGAAATTGTTCACGCTGAATCTGGGTGACCGTCACATAGGGCGTGGTTACGCTCACCTGAACCGGCACATCATGCACACCTACGCCCAAGCCCGACAGATCAAGATAAGCCGTGATATCATTGGCCGCTAGCGTGCTCCACGAATTGCGGGGCGCCCGCAGAAACAAGCGCACACTTTCTTTACTTAAATCTTGGAGCGGCACCAATGTGTCGGGTAAGCCACGAACCCGGATCGCAACTTTATCCGGGAATTCTAGTGTAACTAATGGGTTTTCCTGGTTAATCGCAATTAGCCAGACGATCAAACCCATTAGAATCGATAAAAGTAGTGTACCCAAGTGCCCGAATAAACGGCGCCATCCTTTGCGTACACGGCGAATTAGCTGTATTTCCAACTCAATATCTCAACCCGATAAACTATTGCCTTATCCTATCCCCACAGACGCCTGCGCGACTCATCATAGCGCAAAATTGAAAATTTTCAAGGTCGCCATTGGCTGGGAAGGATCTGATCAACTATGTCTTATAAAATTCGCTTAGGATTGGGCGTAACCGATCGCTGTCGATGCGCAGAATACGCCCATTACGAGCCACCGAAACGGTGCCAGTCTCCTCGGAAACCACCACGGAAAGCGCATCAGATTCTTCTGTCACCCCAATCGCAGCGCGGTGGCGCGTGCCCATTTGGTTATCGGCCAATTCACGTTGCGATAGGGGTAGGACACAACCAGCGGCATAAATATGGTCACCTTGCACCACGACTGCCCCATCATGCAGGGCGGTGTTTGGAAAAAAGATCGTGGTCAACAGTTCGGCGGTCACTTCGGCGTTCAACACAATCCCACTATCGGTCACTTCGCCCAGACCAGTCGCCCCTTCAAAGACAATCAAAGCGCCATGCCGGCGCTGCGCCATCTGCTCAACGCCTTTTACCACATGGCTGATCAGCCGTTGCACCGAAGTATCTTCGGCATGCCGGTTTAAAAACGGTGTAGACCGCCCCACTCTTTCCAAGGCCCGCCGCAATTCTGGCTGAAAGATCACAGGCAACGCCACCAGCAACACATTCGTGCTGTTACGCAGCAGCCAATTGAAGGCGGTCAATTGCACCGTCTGGCTCACCACGGCCGCGGCCAAGACAATCACCACAATGCCGCGCAACAATTGCACAGCCCTTGTGCCGCGAAACAGACGCAACAGTCCATAAAAGATCAACGAAACCAGCACCACATCCAGCAGGTTCTTGGGATCGTACAGACGGTTTAGCGAAGCCAGAATATCAGTTGCCATAAGTAACCTAGATCAACCCAACGGAACTCCACCCAATAAATGGGCAAGAATTGCCTTCTGCGCATGCAGGCGATTATGCGCCTGCGCAAAGAGCAGGCTATCACCACTATTCGCGCCAACGCCATCCGCCACATCATCGGTGATCTCTTCGCCGCGATGGGCCGGCAGACAATGCATCACTTTCACGTCACGATTGCGCGTGTGCGCCACCAATTGCGCGTTAATTTGATACGCCGACAGATCGGCCACGTGGCGCGCATGCTGGGCTTCTTGGCCCATGCTAGTCCACACATCAGTGTACAATACATCGGCGCCGATCACGCCATCCAGATCATCGGTCACGGTGACATCGGCGTCGGTTTGGGCAATCAGTGCCGGGTCGGGTTGATAGCCCACCGGCGCCACAATGCGCATCACCATGCCCACTTTGCCACCCGCTTCGAGCAGGCTGGTGGCGACATTATTACTGCCGTCACCAATATAAACGACGGTCAAACCAGTTAAGTTACCTAATCTTTCCCACAAAGTGAAAATATCGGTCAACGCCTGGCAGGGGTGCGACAGATCGCTCAGCCCATTGATCACCGGGATGCTGCCCCACTCAGCCAGTTCGAGCACATGCTTGTGGTCAAAAACTCGCGCCATAATGCCATTGACGTACCCACTGAGCACGCGTGCAATATCCGGTGCGCTTTCGCGTTTACCCAGGCCAACTTCCGCTGAACTCAGTTGGAGGGCATGGCCGCCTAAATGTTGCATGCCCATCTCAAAACTGACGCGCGTGCGCAAGCTCGGTTTTTCAAAGATCATGGCCAGCGCCTTACCGGCCAAAATTGGCGCATTGTGGCCCGTGCGCAGCCGCTCCTCTTTAAGCTGACGCGCCAGATGCAATAAGCCCCAGAATTGGTCGTTGGTCAATGATTGAATATCTAAAAAATGTGCAAGCGCTGGAATCTCAGGTTTTTTCTGTGCGGCAGACTGCATGATCGTTCTTTCCTGTTAGACTGACGAGCATAAAGAAGGAAAACTTATAGCTATACTGATGTCAAATAGAGAACCGGAGTTTTTTACCCCCCTCCTAACCTCCCCCAAAACAGGGGAGGCACTGATCCTTCGCCTACGAAAATCCAGTTCCCTCCCTGTTTTGGGGAGGGTTAGGGTGGGGTAATTCTCCGCTTTTCATACTGACTTGAGTATAGAGATTAGCGCTTGATGAGT
>JBBQBY010000075.1:0-19040 GCA_038318235.1 Caldilineales bacterium | reverse complement strand
GAAGAATCGGCTGAATTATTGGATGGCTTGATCCTCAATGATGAATTTGTTGAATTTCTAACATTTCCGGCCTATGATCTGCTCGACTGATTGAAGGGTCTGCCGTTATTCACAATGCGGGAAAGGCAAGCATATTATGCTAACGCAAGCGGCGATAATTTCAGAACGTCGCATAACAGCAGACGAGTTTGAGATTTTTGTTGATTTACCAGAAAACCGAGAACGCCTGCTCGAACTCATCAACGGAGCGATTGTCGAAAAAACGCCAACGCAAGAGCATGGTTTTATTGCAGCAACATCATTACTGCCATCAATATTTTTGCAAAACCACTACGTTTGGGAAGAGCAGCAGTAGAAGCACGCCATCGAGCCCCTGAAGATTCCATCAATGCCAGGATGCCCGATGTATCATTCACGAGTGCGCGGCAACCGATGGTTACGCGTGGCAGTGTGATGTTTATGCCCGATCTTGCCCTAGAAATCCAATCACCCGATGACACAGTAAAAATGATGCGCGAGAAAGCGGCTTATTATCTTACGAGTGGGGTACAACTGGTCTGGTTGGTTTATCCACGGAAGCATCTTATCGAAGCCTACAGCCTAGATGCCGATGTCAAGATTCTGCTCGAAGGGGACACCCTGACCGGCGGTGATGTGTTGCCTAGTTTTACGCTATCGGTTGCCGAGGTATTTGCAGATCCACTTAGGCCATGTCAATTAAATAAGGATCCCGCGTTTTCCGAACAAAATCATGCGTAGGTGCGTGCTTGTAGCGGCACGTGCTGCGTATACCCCAATGGTGCGGCTAAAAGCACGCACCTACTCGATCCTTTATGCTTTGATCGCGCCTTAGTAATTAAAATTCTAACCCATGTAAGGATTAAAGAATGAAGCTCAGTTGTCTCCCTGTCTCGCTCTATCCAGATCTTACGGCGGGCACGCGCACGCTCGTGGATTGGTTCAATTTTGCCGGTGCATTGGGGTTAGATGGCGCCGATGTCAGCGTTGTCCATTTGCAAAGTCAGCAGCCCGCTTATCTGCAGACGCTCAGGCGTCAGGCAGCGGACGCCGGTGTGCAAATTGCCATGTTGGTCACCTACGCTGATTTTACCCATCCTGAGGCCACCGAACGTGCCCGACAGGTGGAAGAAATTCGCGCCTATTGTGACGTGGCGGCAGCATTGGGTGCATCTTTTATGCGGGTTACAGCCGGGCAAGCACATCCGGGCGTCGAGCGCGCGGATGGAATTGAGTGGGCCGTGGCCGGTTTAACGGCCTGTCTGGATAAAGCCGCGGCGACTGGTGTGACGCTCTGTTATGAAAATCACACCAAAGGTTATGCCTGGACCTATAATGATTTCTCGCAACCGGCCGACCGCTTCTTAGAAATTGTGGCGCGCACGACAGGCAGCAGCCTTAAGCTGCTCTATGACACCGCCAATACCCTGGCCGCAGGGGACGATCCACTAGCCGTACTAGATCAAGTGAAAGATCGCGTCGCGGTCGTGCACGTGAACGACATTCGGCAGGCGGGGCGTTTTGAGCCGGTGTTGTTGGGTGCTGGTGTAGCGCCTGTACAAGAGATTTTTGCGCGCTTGATCCAGAATGGGTTTGACAATTGGGTCAGTGTCGAGGAGGCCAGCAAGACTGGCGAAGATGGTTTCCGTCGGGCCATTCCATTGGCCGAACAACTGTGGGTGCGAGCGGGCGGCGCGCCACGTTTAAAATAACTTCAAAACTGTGGGCACGCAAAGGGTGCGATTTTTTTCGTTTTGCGTAAATTCTATGCCAACTATTGACTGGTGGTTTTTACCGTCACACCCTGCTCGTTGACTGTAGCATTGATATCTTGCTCTACTTTCGTGCCGTCCGCCCTTTGAATCGACACAGTAAGCACCCAATCACCGAGCATAGTAAAGCTAAACGGCACCGGATATTTGCCATCCTTCGCGCCATCTGCCTCATCGCGTACACCGTTGGCCATCACAGGTGCCATGCCGGCGTGTTGCATGTTGCCTTCAATGCTGACCACGGCAGCGGTGACGGGCTGGCCGTCGGCGTCGGTCAGTTGAACCGTCACCGCTTGACCATCCTTACCGGATGCAGGGATGAGTGTCACTTTTAGATTACCCGTGTTAGTCGATTTTTCTCGCCCACAAGCAACCAGCGAAGTACTCGCCAGCAGAATGAGCCCGATCACGATAAGTTGCTTCACCAGCCATCTTTGGTTGGTATTCAATCTAGTTATTTTCACAAATGCTCCACTCACCAAACTTGCCATAACCATTGACCACGCTTCGTTGTGCTCACCCGCCTAGCGCACTGCCACGCATCTCCATCGGCAAAAGGAAGATCGCGCCGCTGGCAAAAATCAGCAGGAAAACCAGAATCAGCCAAGGTAACGCCTCTAGCAAAGCTTTGCTGCGATCGCGATGCGCCTTACGTGCGCTATTGAAGGTCAACGCCAGCGCTGCCAGCAAACCGACATAGATAATGCTGGTCTGGATAATTTGAATCGCGTCGACCGTTGGCACAAAGCGTCGCGCCAGTTCCCAATTAGGTTCACCCAGCAGCGCCCAGCCCAACGTTTGCGCAAAGAAGGTCTGAAACGCCGGGATAATCGTCATAAAGCCCGTGAGAAAATGGAAGAGATAATGGGCCGACCAGATCGCAAAGCCAAGCGGCACAAAGCCATAGGCGTAGCGCATGACCAGCCGATTAAGCGAAAGTGGGCTGGCAACCAGGGTTTTACTCAGCCACGCTGCGCTATAGGTCAACGTTAGCGGCCACAAGATGGCACCAATGATATAAATCAGCCCCAGCACGATCGATTCATGCGAAGTGACCAATAAAGTAGCCAGTTTGGCTTCTAAATCATAGACCGGTGGCGTCATGCCAAATGCATTGAGCGTGGCCAGAAAGGCCGAAAAAATCGCCAGCAGCGCCAGGTCTAACCGATTCGGCCAGTTTTGACGAAATAATTCATCACCAGGCGGACGCACGGCCAATGCCACGTTATCATAGGGACAGGCCTTCACACAGTCCAGGCAGAGTGTGCAATCAAGATTGCTCTTCAAGGTCGGCACAAAAAGTTCCAGTTGGCATCCCTGTTGGGTGGCGCTGCCGTTGATACATTCATGCCCTTTACAATCGCGACAGGTGTTTAAGTTACGGGCGCTAATCTTGAGCGGGCTAATCGTGCTGTAGAGAAAATTGAATGTGCCCAGCGGGCAGACATACATACAAAAACTATCACGCGTAAAGAAGGCTTCCAGCACAAACGCCGTGGCAAAATAGGCGATGGTTAGCCAAGCCGTCAACCACGGGCTGGCCCACAGATCAAATAGTTCATAGCTATAAATAATCCCGACGAAGCCGATCAACGCCAGCCATTTGTTGCGCAACAATTTGGGCCAGCGCCGCGTTGGCCGGCCGATCCACTTTGCTAGTTTGCGCGGCAGCATAAACGGGCAAGACGCACAGAAAAGATTGCCGGCAATCAACAGGGCAAAGGCCACTAAGCCCCGGTAATGCACCCAAGCGGCCACGGTTGCCACATTTTTGGGCGCAAGCTGGCTGCCAAACAACCCATCGACAATGATCGCAGCCGCCAAAGCAAACAGCACAATCTGCGCCGCTGTACGGCCATGTTTCCAGACTAAAAAACGACCTAACAACGGCACGCGCAAAATGTCAATTTGTACACGCCGGTTTTGCAGCGAATTAATCAAGTTTATTTCTCTACCTCTGGGCGTAATCCCCAGGCAAAAATAGCGATAATCGGGCCACAGGCCAACATCCCCCATACCCACCAATAACGGCCAAACGGCATAGACAGGCGATCTGAAAAGACCGCGTTTTGTCCACCGTTATTTTGGCCACTATTATTTTGGCCACTATTATTTTGTCCAGTATCTGGCAACGCTAGCGGGCTTGTCGTCTGGCTGTTCGGCGCAGGCGTGATCAGCGGTGATTGACCCTGGCGCGCCGCATCAACCGTTTGCGCAAAGGCGGTAGCCGTCGCTGGGGATGGCGTAGAATTTACACCACGATTTAAGGCATATGTCCCATCACCGGGGTCGACCTTGAACGATGTCAGCGCGTCAAAAGAGCCATTTTTGGTCACCGCGTGAAACTTGGCCTGCCACTGCCCTGCTTTGCCCAACACGACCGTCGCCGAATAATCACCGGGGAATTGGACAGGATCGGTCGTCAAGGTGAAAGGGCCAGAAGCCACCCCTTTTTGACAACATGGCTCTGTACTGCCCGGCGGCGCCAGGTAAAGTTCGGCGCTGGCATCGGTCACCGGTTTGTAGGTCTTGAGATCGTAGATCAGCAAGGTAATGACCGTCTGTCCTGGCGTCGTGGGAAAAGGGTTGATGGCCACCAGCCATTCGTATTGCTCGGTGTAACCATCGGCGATGATTGCGCCACCGTGGGCGTTCGCGTTGCCGGCCGGTTGGGCCAGCCAAAGCAAACCCGCGCCCAAAAGCGCCAACAATCCCAACCGATAAGCGACTCGAAATTGATGTACAAACCTGTTTTTTCTGAGCGACACCATATCAACTTAAATCAATCATGGATAATTCACGTTACGAAAACTTACGGATTGACGCAGGGCGTGCGGAACGAGTAAAAACTTGCGCTTGCCTTTGTGTTAGACTTTTTCTTATTGTAAGAATGTTATAATAGGGCCGTGACGAGAAAAAGTGCGCCGAGCAAAGTCAGGCCAGTAGCTAATGGAGCCACACCCTGCCAGAAGCGAAACCCATTTTGGCCAATAAAATAGCCACCAAGGCCAATTGCCAGTAGACCCGTCAGCAAAAGCGCCGGCAATTGATAGGGCAGTGGTGGGTTCGCTTCAACCACAGGGATGGATGGCGGTGGCGGCGGCAATGGCACTTGCGGCATAAAATCCACCACGCTATCAAACTGTTCCGGACGCTGAATGGTCATACGAATTCTCCACGCACCGGCCACACTCAGGTTGGCACCACTAGCGGTATAGACGTTACCCTGATGCTGCGTGATCTTCAATTCACTTTCCCCCAAATTTTGCGCCTGATTCTCAAAGCGCAAGCGAATGAGTGAAGCATCGATGATCGGCATGTTATCGGGTGTAGAAACGATCACGCTGAATTTATTTTCACCCACCCAGCCCGGCTCAATCAGCATGTGGATTTGTAAATTATCGGCCTCTTGCATATCCATCAGCGGCTGGGCGATTGGTAACGCCGCCAGTGTCTTACGGATCGCCTGCTGGGTCAACTCACTACGCGCAGGGCTGATCGAGGTCATCAGGCCAACGGCAAGCAACACGCCGGTGGCGAGCATCAACTCTGCGCCAATCAAGCCACGCAAACGCCCTATCCATAGCGCCTGTCCCGCTTGCAAACGCCGCTGGGTCACCAGCAAGTTGATCCCAGCAACGCCCAACAGTGGCACAAGTAAGATTAACTTAGCCAGCAGTGCCTGTCCATAGCGTGTCGTCAACAAGCCTGCCAATGAGCCGACATGCAACCAGCCTGCATACAAACCGGTCACAGCCAAACCGACGACCGTAATGCGGGCATAGTTAGAAAAATAACCGACTAATTTGCCCAGCACCGGCGCTGGGGCTATACGCCGCAATGGGCTTATTATACCAAAAAATTGGACTAATCCACCGATCCAAAGGGCGGTCATTGCCAAATGAAACCAATCGCTAAGAATAGCAGCCAAGGCAGCATGCGCGGCGACAGCGTGGCTAAATAGACTATTGAGTAACAGGATCACCAGGCCCAAAAGTAAGGCTAGCCAGTACAAGCCTGCATGTTGGCGTGCCAATAGCAAAATGCCGCCAATCACAAGCCAAAGCTCCACGCGCGCAAACCATAACTGCCCAAAGCGTGTGCTCTGGATCACCTGCCCAAGCGCTGGGTTGCTCAGGGCTTTGAACAACGAAACATTAACCATAATCGAGGTTTGCAAGAGCAGTAAAAGCCCCCCGCTCAAACCAAGCAGCCACCAACCGATCCAGGTGATCCGGCGTAGACGCTGATCAATGGCGGGCCAGGCGCCTATGTTGGCTGGTTGCCATACAAAACAGAGAAAACCAATCGTGCCGACACCAAACACGAGACTAATAACATTGAACCAACGCACCAAGACGCCAACAAAGGGGATGCTTTTATCGATCGCGGCCATACTCGGCTGGCTAGCGACAGTCGGCCCAATTGTAAAGGCAAAACTGCCTTCTGTGTGATGACCGTCCGCCGCCGAGTTCACCTCCCACACCACGGTATAAAGCCCATTCGGCAACGCGCCTGGCTTCATGTACATCTGCTCTGGGTCACTGCTATCCACCTGGCTGTTTGGTGTCTTTACTGAAGCGCCGTTGATATCGCGCAGCGTAAAATTGCTAAAACGGGGCTCAATTGGCTCGGTAAACCAAAGGCGAATTTCGTTTGGGGCTTGCGCCAGTGAAGCATTGATGGTCGGTGTTGAACGCGCCAATATAGCGTGGGCCCATACCGGCTGCACCAATAAGCTCATCAATAGACAAAGCGCTACGCCAATCCATCGAATTCTCCTGTTCATCACAATCGCCTCCAGCAACGTGTTCCCTTGCGCCCAACGGATATCCACTAGGTGCAGGGAGGGTATATTTACGGCTTCGCCGCCTTCAGGGCAGCGATGTCATCCTGCAACAACTTGATTTGAGCTTTCAGAGCGTCGAGCTGCGCCTGCTGGCTGACGGCGTCGGCTTTTGTATCGGGGAATAACACATCGCTAGACGGTTCAACCGTGCCGAACTGGCCATCGGCAGACGTGAACGTTTCGTTGATAACGGTTGGGCTGATTGTCGCGGTCGATCTCAACGTTTCACTAGGACTGATGGTTGCGCTTGTGCTGATGGTCTCTGTGTCACTGACTGCCTCTGTATCACTGACCACTTCGGTAGCGCTGATCTCGCCAGATCCATTCAGTGTCCCGATCAGTTGGAAGCTATAATCACCAGGACGGGTGGGCGTCAATTGGGCCACATAATGCCCTGGATCTTGCCATGCTGGCTTCAGGGTCAATTCTTTCGACTGATTGCCAAATGTCACCTTGAGCTTCAACCTCTTCTCAGCGCCGAGCACAGGCTTCTCATCCTCTTCAGTCGTGCCATGCGTCTTGATGAATACTTCTGGGCCATTGTAAACACCGGCAAAGGCCGGCTCGGCCTGCCAGCCGAAGGTGATTTCATACTTACCATCACCGGCTTCGCGGCCCTCATGCGCAGAGACAGGCCGTCCAAACCACACAACCAAAGCGGCCACCGCAGTCAGAGCCACGGCGCTGACAATAAAATGCAACTTCTTCATTCGTATGTTCTCCTGTTATTAAATATTTATGCGGTAGATAAATTGAGCCTATGTTCCTTAGACAGGGGACAAGGAACAGGATTTGCAAACTTGGCAAGTTCAGCCTGCGCTTACAACTCAGGCAACAAGCCCTTTCCATGCCAAAATCAGACACTTTTGCTTCCAGGTGTACCGGAACCAGTGCCGTCTAATCAAGTCGGCGGCAGTCACTGGTCGGAAAGGTTATCGCAGAACGCAGTTCGGATTCTGGACATAAGATCGATGCACAGCCCTTTGCTTAGACAAACTTGCAAAGAGTAGAGCAGCAGTTATGCCAAGTAAATATTCGCGTTTATAACGCTACGCGCCGACGGCATTCTGTAATTGTTCAGTTGTAATTGTTAGAGAAAGACTTACGCGAAAGGGAGCAAGCGTGGAGGTTGTTCTGGTGGAAACAAGTTGCATTGGTGGATGACGGCTACATCAATAACAATGAGCGAACTTTGCTCCTGCACTAGCTTTAGGGTAGAAGCGGTGGGAGCGGCGATGGTGAGAAAACTCATAGCAACTGCGCTGAGCGGCACATGACTAAACTGGATTACTATAACATTCTTGTCGTTATCACGACGCGCCAAGTTGTCGATTTGCATAGTCATGCTGGCGTGATGGGCAGGCATCGCCATATTTGTAGCAGGGTGATCGTCGTGCGTATGTTCCATACCGGGCATAGGCGCCATGCGGCTAGGACCAAAAGGCAACATAAGCCCATGATACTCGCAGAGGGCCGAATAAAATATAGTCAGCCAGATCACCATAAAGCCAGTGAGCAGACGATATAAAAATTTGTGTAAGGTTCGTTGCCCTCTCAGTTGCCACATGGCACCCAGTATACCAGTTTTCGTAGAAGTTTTCAAGCAGTAAAATGTTTTCGCAGCAATTCTCAATTCAAAAAATCGGACGCGGATAAACGCGGATTTTTTTCTAAAAAATCGGTTTTTCGACCTTTCACATATCGTATGCCATCGTCAAACCGTTTGATCTGCGCAAATCCGCGTTTATCCGCGTCCGAATTTAGAATTCCTGATGTTTTCGGGTGCATCCCCAATTTTTGGTACCAAAAATTGGGGATGCACCCGAGATTTTCCAAAACCAATGAATTTTTTACGAACAATTCGGCAGAAAGCCCACAGTTTTCACCTGTGAGATGGAGCCGCTTCGATTCTGAAACGTCAGTTGCTTACTCTACTGAGCCAGGGCATTTTGTCAGCGAACCGTCACACATTCAACGACCAATCTAGGCTATACTACCCAGTAGAAAAGATTGAGACGGGGACGCTTTTACTGAAGCGCCATCGCTCCTTAACAACTTCAAATTTTACGCATTGGGTAGTCCAATGCATAGAATTTGAAACGTATCAAAGAGCACCAACGGCTAGCGATGGTTAGACCCGAAAATCCTTCGACTTTGGTCGCGGGAATATATCACCACATAGACTGGATTTCTAACTAATCAGGACTTGTTCCAGTGAGACCAGCCCCTCTTTTAGGGCATAAAGCGTTGCCTGTGTGCGATTTACTAGATGTAATTTGCTCAGAATATTACTCACGTGGGTGCTTACCGTTCGCTCGCGAATGCCAAGGCTGTTGGCGATTTCCTGGTTGGATAGACCGCGCGCGACCAACATTAATACTTCTGATTCTCTTTCAGTCAGGGATTCATCAAAGACAACCATCGATGAGGGCCGTTTCATTTCGTAGATCAATTTACGCGCAATAGCCGGATGCAGCGAATATTCCCCGCTATGGACATTGCGAATTGCTAAGATCAAGTCGCGGGTGGATGATTCTTTGAGGAGATAACCTAAAGCACCCGCTTTGATCGCCATAAACACACGCGCATCATCGGCATAGCTGGTCAATACAAGAACCCGTGCTTGCGGATCTTCAGTTTTGATTGTCTGAAGCGCTTCTATGCCGGATTTACGCGGCATTTGCAGATCCAATAAAATCACATCGGGGTGAAGCGCACGCGTTTTTGCAATAGCTTCCAGACCGTCGCAGGCTTCACCAATTACCTCAATTTCCTCTTCTTTTTCGAGCAAGGCGCGGATTCCGGCACGAATGAGTCGATGGTCGTCAGCGATGAGGACACGGATGCGATTGCTCACAGATTTCTCCTAACCTATATAAAAATTTCTATAAAATTACAAAATAGTACTCAGCAGTCAATCCAAGTTTATGGGTATCTTCTTAGACCAAGGCTGAATCGACATGGCTTAGGAATATACAAGGCAGCTAATGTACCGATAGGAAATAAAGTCGCCGGATAAATATCTACATCTAAGTTATTAAACCCTAATTCGGCTATTTAATTCCTTACAGAGCTATTCGATTATATGTTTTTTGTCGCCGATAGAACGCCGATAAAACACCGTCTGCCTAACGGCATAAATTGCGAGGAGTTTATAAGATTTGGCTAAATTGACCGTAACTCATGGCCATCTTTTTCGTCATCGTAATTAGTTACTGCATTGGTAATTGATGAAAAGGAGCCAAATATGAAGTGGAATATGAAGCAACAGACTGAAACAAGTAAAAGCAATACATCAGACAATCAATTCTACGAACGCAATATCTCGATGTTTGATGAAGACGACGATCAATTACAAGACCGACTGTCGCCCAATCTCTCGATGGAGGAAGTACGGGCATTGCTGGATGAATTTGAAGAGATTCTCCACACCAAGTAATATGTCCAGAGTAGGTCTTATTAGTAAAGCTATCTGCGTCGCTGCTAGTAGCGTTATAACAACAGATGAGCGGGCTAACTGTGCGCCACCCAACGCACACAGCGGGCTTCAAAAGATCTAAATTAGCGTTGACTAAGTTACCGCCTCAGTTTACATCCTCATCCTTAGTTAACATCATCGTCGTCATCGTCTGTGACTATAATGTATAGTTTGAATGTATAGTTTGCCCACAGCTTATGTGAGACAGAGAATATCCGCTTGCCTTTCGTTCAGGGACAGAATAGATACGCTCATAGCATTACGGATAAATTACGAGAAGATTACAAAATTTATTAAGCTACCAAGCAAAACACGCGGACCTAAACCAACATTTGAAGAGATTGCAGCCATTTCTTGCCATTAACGCGCCCGCTGGGCTTACATGATGATAAAGTGTAAAGTGAGGACATGGTGACACAGCCCTCGTGAACATGCTATGCATGTTCACGAGGGCTGTCGGGCCACAAGCTTGGGGGTAAAGATTATTCCTGGAGGAAAACTTGTTCAATCAGATGACGGGTCAACTGGCTCAAGTAGGCAGGATTGCTGGCGGATGTGGGTTGAACGAGGGCTAAGGCATGCTTGTCGAAAACAGCTGACTATGGCTAATTCCCGTTAATCTGGATCTTGGTTCAGTTCATTCAATTGGTGCAGCGCATCCAACGAAGCCAAAACAAGAATTTTATCGCCCGCGCCCAGTTGGACGCTAGGGGCAGGATGGATGTCTTCTACTTGACCGTTCTGGTAAGAGACTACCGAAAGATCCAGTTGGTTTTCAACTTTTTCCACGGTCCAACCAGCAAGAATTGAACTGGATTTGATCACTATCTCACTCAGATTGAGCAGCGTTTTACCCACATAAAAGGAGTGTTTCGTATTCACGCGCATGGCGGCGGCGGCAAACATCGGCGCGGCCAAGGCCGACGTGCTGAGCGCAGTCTGAATGCCGAAACCCTTTTCCACACGCCGCGCCAAGTCTGGATCAAACATCCGCAACACAACTTTAATCCCTGGATTTGCTTCGCGCGCATCTAGCGCAATGTCTAGGTTCGTCAACTCGTCATCGGTGGCAGGGACAATGGCATCGGCCTTGCTCACATTGGCCTTCATCAAACTTTCCGTCCGACGCGCATCGGCAATGATCACCGGAATCCCGGCCTCTTTCGCATTTTCCACAAAGCGTCCATTTTCATTGCGTTCGATCGCAATGACCTCGCGCCCAAACTTGAGCAATTCCAGCGCAGTCCGATAGCCAGTCTTGCCCAGGCCACAGATAATGATATGTTTGCTATAGGTTGAAGCCATTGCCACCTGCCATTTTTGCCCACGCGCCTGCTTATCAAAAAACGCACTCCCGAACCGATTCAGGCCGTCAAGCACAATGGCCAGCCCCATAATCGGAATAATAAAAAATAAAATCTGCAAATACCATTGGGGTGGGTATGGCAGCACACTTTCAAAAAAGATCAAGGCAAAGGTGCCATATAACGCATGGCTAAAGCCGGGATGCTGCTGCGTATTTGGATAGGTGTAAAAGAAATGAAAGATCGCAGCGCCACCAAAGTTGATCAGCAAAAAAAACAAGATCGAGGTGCGTGATTCATGAAAGAGTACTCGGAAATCGCGCCATTCAGCACGGACCCGATGGATGGAACGCGAAAAGCGTGACTTCATCAACTTATCCAGATTCACTATCAATAGTGGCGGCCACCCCAAACACAGAGCGTGCCCGCCATTGTAACGACGGTACGCGGTTATACCAAATTTAGTTCCATAAAATCATTGTTTTACCAATAATCCTTATTATATGGCTAGTTGCGCCAAAGCGGTCGCATGCAGCGTAACCGGATAACCAGCGGCCAGGGTCTGAACAATCGAATGGGGTGTCAGCACTTGCCTGGTTTCTGCCGGTGAACAGACAATTGGCGCGCCATAACCCTCAGGTTGCCAGGGTAACAAGTGAGCTTTATAGACCAAAAACGCCTGATCACTCTCGCCACGGCGCACCATCGTGCCTGTGGGCAACTCGCTCAATTTTGCGGCATAGCTAACTTTTGCACCGCTCGCGGTTATCCTTTCCGCATGTAACGCCGCATCGATCACCGGGGCGGCGGACTGGGCACCATGCGCCTGTTCTGGATTGGCCGCGACCCACAGTTCCCGAAACAGTTCAAACCGCGCCCGTTGACAATACGCGCAAGGCCGATGCCCAGCCGCCAGCGCCGTCGCTTCGTCCAGGAAGAAAAGTTCGGTCCACAAGCCCGGCGTCATGATCGCCCGGCGGGCGCCTTTGAATTCGAGTTGGCAAATAATCCAGCGCAGCGTTTTATAGGGTCGCCGAAGGCGACCTTGTTGATCATGTAGGCAACCACGGTTGCCCATGAGGGTGCCGCGTGCCGGCGTGGCAATAATATCACCGAAAGGGGTTACACGATTTTGATGGGGCATAGGCTCTGTTTTTGAAAAGGTGGTTATTTTTCGTTTTCTTTCGTCACCGTCTGTTATTATTGTCTGGTATTATATACAAGTTTGACGCAAAAACTAGTCTAAAAATTCCGTGTAGGTGCGGTTTGTAACCGCACGGTCCTGGTTAAGTTAGGCGTGCGCGGTTATAAACCGCACCTACTACATTCTAGTTATGCGACCAATCCAACCTTTGCAGACCGTTTCTAAGGAGAGGGAGTACACGTGCTCGCATTTGTAACAAAACCTTTTCAATCCAAAGAATCCGTGCCGGCAGAGTATCGCGCCACCTTTAAGTATCTTTATTGGGATATTGCCTGGTTTGGGATTCTATCCGGCAGCGCCCTGTCGTTCATCTCGATTTATGCCACACGTTTACATGCCAATGCGTTTCATTTGGGTCTGCTCAATGCCGGCCCCGCGCTGATCGGACTATTTTTCACCTTACCGGCTGGGCGTTGGCTGCACAATCGGCCGGTGGGTGGCAGTGTCTTCTGGTCTGCGCTTTTGGCACGAGCGGGTTATCTGTTCTGGGCGCTTTTACCCGCCCTGCTGAAACCAGAATGGCAAATTTGGAGCTATCTGCTGCTCGTCTTGTTCATGACCATTCCTGGCACGGTGCTGGCGGTGGGCTTCAATGCGCTCTACGCCTCGGCCGTGCCGATCGAGTGGCGCGGCCACGTGGCCGGGATTCGCAACGCGATGTTCGCTCTGGTTTTTATTATCACCTCACTTGTCTCTGGGTACATTCTCGACCATGCCCCGCTTCAACTGGGTTATCAGATCATCTTCTGGCTGGGCGTTGGCGGGGCGGCGATGAGCACGTTGCAACTCTGGCATCTGCGCCATGTGACTGGCGAAACCGTGCCGGGACCAGCCCAGATTCGCGGTGTGATCGGTGATCAAGCGCGGCCAGGCGATATGCGCGGCGCGGGGATGGCTGGACTTGGTGGTGTTGCCCTGCGCGCCTTCACGCGTGGCACCAACCTTCTTCGCTTCGAAGTGTTGCGCGGTGGTTATGGCAAAGTGATTGGCGCTTTATTTTTCTTTCATTTTGCCCAATTCCTGCCAACCGCCGTTTTTCCGCTCTACTGGGTAAATTCGCTGCACCTTTCGGATGGTGCGATCAGCATCGGCTCGGCGGCCTTCAATTCTGCCGTACTAATTGGCTCACTCCAGATCAGCCATCTGGTTAAGCGTTGGGGCAACCATACCTTGATGATCTCAGGGATTTTGTTGATGAGTCTCCATCCCTTAGTCACGGCCTTTACCACCAATCTACCGGCTTTTCTCTTAGCGTCACTGATCGGTGGCGCGGCTTGGTCGCTTGTCGGCGGTGCGGTGGGTAATTATTTGCTGGAGAAGGTGCCAAACACGGATCGGCCGGCTTATCTGGCGTGGTATAATTTAGCGCTCAATGCCGCGGTTTTGCTCGGTTCGCTCGGTGGCTCTTGGTTAGCCAAAGAGGTCGATCTTTCCACGGCCTTGCTGATTAGTTTTGGCATCCGTGCGCTGGCGGCGTACGCCATCTGGCGGGCAGAGTAGCAATTTTTACTGGCGGCTTGACAAGCGGTCGCGTCTGCGCCACGATTGGGTAAATTGTCAGCTAAAATTGTTAATTGGAGGATAGGTACTTGAAGTTAGTGCCATCATCGTCTACTATAACTTAATCCTAAAAATCAAGTATCTATTATTATGCTAAATGCCAAACTACTCATTCTAATCGCTGTCCTATTGCCGCCTAGGGCGCTTGATGTGCTAGGCGAGGTGGTAGAAGAACGAAAAATTCAAACGCCGTATGGCGAATTTGGGCCGCTTGCCTTACGCGTGGCGCCCAATCAGCCAGCCGTTTGGGTGGGGCCATATACTGGCTTGCCCACGCGCACCGACCCGCGCGCGACACTTTTTGCTGCGGGCATGTTAAATTTGCAGCAGATGCTAACCTGGGACGAAGGCATCGCCATCAACCCAATTTTACGGCGCGGCCAGACCACAGTCGCAACCGACTATATTGATTGGACGCGCCATCAGCCGGCCACTTTCTTCACCGATAAACATATGAAGATGATTGATCGGCAAACGGCAGAATTCAATTTACAACAGCCACCCTTTTGCCCACAAATGATCGCAGCGCTCCATCAAGTACTACCACACCTCCCCGAAGTCGTCTATTTGGGTGTCGATGGGCCGCGCCGTGAGACCCAGGCCGAGGCGCGCATGTTCCGGCTCTTTGGCGCCGATGTGCTCGGATCGAATCTGACCCCAGAGGTTGCGCTGGCCAACGAGTTGGGCATCTGCTATACCGGGCTCATCACCATCGGCGAACGCAGCGTTGATCAACCCGCAACTGAGCCGCGCGGCGAATTACGCACCGGTTTGGAAATGACGTTGCAGGCATTGCCAGAATTTATTCGGTTGGTCGATGCCTTGCCAGAATGCTCGTGTATGCATTGAAGTTTCGTAGACGAGAAAATATAAAAGGAGATCTTGTGATGATAACCCACGGTTTTGAATTAATTCGCGAAGAAAAAATTGTTGAGCTAAATACGCTGGCACGTATTTATCGCCATGTGCAGACCGGCGCCGAGTTGATTTCAATGGAAAATGACGACGAAAACAAAGTCTTTGGCGTCACATTCCGCACGCCAGTCGCCGATTCCACTGGCATTGCCCACATCATGGAGCATAGTGTGCTGGGTGGCTCGCGCAAATATCCCTTGAAAGAGCCGTTTGTCCAATTAATTAAAGGCTCACTCAAAACATTTCTGAACGCCATGACCTACCCAGATCGCACCGCATATCCGGTGGCCAGCACAAACTTGCAAGATTTCTACAACTTAGTTGATGTGTATCTGGATGCGGTCTTTCACCCACTGATCACGCCGCACCATCTGGATCAAGAAGGTTGGCACTATGAATTGGAAAATTCCGATGCACCACTCGTCTACAAAGGCGTGGTTTTTAATGAAATGAAGGGCGCGTATTCGTCGCCGGATAGCATGCTCTATCGTTATAGCAAGCAATCGCTCTTTCCCGACAATATCTATGGTTACGATTCGGGCGGCGATCCGAGCGAGATTCCCAACTTGACCTATGCGCAATTCAAACAGTTCCATGCCACCTATTATCACCCATCGAATGCGCGCCTCTACTTTTACGGCGATGACAATCCCGAAGAACGGTTGCGCCGCTTAGACGAAGTGCTGCGCGAATTTCAGCAGATCGAAGTGGATGGCGCGGTGGCGCTCCAACCAACCTTCGCCGCGCCCAGGCGCATGGTGCAGACCTATAGCGTCGATGCCGACAGCGATTCGAGCAAAAAAGCCATTGTGCAATTGAACTGGCTTTTGCCCGAAAATGATAATCCGGCGCTCACCTTTGGCCTCGATCTGCTCTCTGATGCGATTATCGGCTCGCAGGCATCGCCGCTGCGCAAAGCGTTGCTGGATTCCGGCTTGGGCGAAGATGTGACCGGCGGTGGTCTGGGCGCAGGCTTGCGCCAGATGACATTTGCGGTGGGCATGAAGGGCATTCGGCTGGAAGATGCCGATCAAGTAGAAAAGTTGATTCTGGACACGCTGGGTAAGTTGGCGGAGGAAGGCATCGAACCGGAGATGGTGGAGTCGGCGCTTAACACGACCGAATTCCATTTGCGCGAGAATAACACCGGCTCTTATCCGCGCGGGCTAAGCTTGATGATGCGGGCCATGAGCACCTGGCTTTATGGTCACGATCCGTTAGCGCCCCTGGCGTATGAAGCACCGCTGGCCGCGCTCAAGGCAAATCTACAAGCGGATCCGCAGTACTTACAAAATTTGATTCGCACTTATCTGTTACAAAACACACACCGCACGACGGTTATTTTGCAGCCCGACGCCGAGTTTAATCAGCGCCAGAATGCCGCCGAAAAGGCGCGCTTAGCGGAAGCCCGGGCGAGCATGAATGAGGCGGATGTACAGGCAATTATCAAAAACATGCAGGATCTGAAACAGCGGCAAGAAGCGCCCGACGATCCAGCCACGCTGGCGGCTTTGCCCACATTGAAGTTGGGCGACTTAGAGAAGACGAACAAGACGATTCCGCTTGATCTCTTTGATGCCCACGATAGCCGCATTTTATTTCATGATCTCTTTACCAACGGCATCGTTTATCTGGATGTAGGGCTGAACATGCACACGCTGCCGCAGGCGTTGCTCCCTTATGTCCATCTATTTGGGCGCTCGTTGGTGGAAATGGGCACCGAAACCGAAGATTACGTCAAGTTGTCGCAACGGATTGGGCGCAAAACCGGTGGCGTCTACCCTTCCACCATGATCTCGTCGCTGCGCAAAACGCCAGATGACGATAACGCCGCCTGGTTCTTCTTGCACGGCAAAGCCACGATGCCCCAGGCGCAAGAAATGTTGGCGATTATGCGCGATGTGTTGTTGACCGTAAAATTCGACAACCAGGAGCGCTTCCGCCAGATCGTGCTCAAGACCAAATCGCGCAGTGAGTCTTCACTCGTGCCGTCTGGGCATAGCGTAGTCAGTGGCCGTTTACGCGCTTCGTTTAACACGGCGGATTGGATCGCCGAGCAGATGGGTGGCTTAAATTATCTCTTCTTCTTGCGCCAATTAGAAAAGGATATCGAAACCAATTGGCCGGGCGTGGTCCAAAAGCTGGAGGCCGTGCGCCAACATCTGCTCAATCGCAGCGGCATGATCTGCAACGTAACGTTGGACGCCACCAACTTTGCCCGTTTCGAGCCGCAACTGCGCGACTTTTTAAACACGCTACCCATCACAGCCCCGCAGCAGCAACGCTGGACACCGATCTTTGACAGCGCGCCCGAAGGGTTAATCATTCCAGCACAGGTCAACTATGTCGGCAAAGGCGCCAACATCTATGATCTCGGCTATCGTTATCATGGCTCGATCAACGTCATCACCAACTTTATTCGCACCAGTTGGCTCTGGGAAAAGGTGCGCATGCAAGGCGGCGCGTATGGCGCCTTTGCCAGCTTTAGCAAACAGTCGGGTATTTTGACCTTCCTTTCCTATCGCGATCCGAACTTGCTCAACACCCTCGCCGTTTATGACCAGACAGCCAGCATCTTGCGCACGGCTGACCTGAACGACGATGAACTGACCAAAAACATTATTGGTGCGATTGGGGGCATGGACGGTTATCAACTGCCTGATGCCAAAGGCTATTCGTCACTGATGCGCTACTTACTTAACGAAACCGAGGCCGACCGTCAGCAGACGCGCGATGAGATCCTTTCCACCTCGGCGCATGATTTCCACGCCTTCGCCGATGTGCTTGATGCCGTGAAGGAGCAAGGCCGCGTGGTGGTCATGGGTTCGCAAGAGGCGCTCGAGGCCGCCAATGCCGAGCGGAATGGTTGGTTGAAGTTGCAGAAAGTGATGTAATTCATTTACGATCACCGCGTGCATAGACATTAACGAGATTGGCCGAGTTCATAAATAGGTAAACAGGTATACAGATGACACCAACCTGTATACTTGTTTGCTTGTCGACCAAAAGCAATTGACTTTTTTTCAGTCGCAACAGGATTTTTTATGAGATGAATAAGTTTTCCACAGTAACGGTGGCCGCCGCCCAATATGGCGTGGAATTTTTGGGGAATTGGGCGGCGTACACGCAAAAACTAGCCCATATGGTAGATGAGGCGGCGCAGCAGGGCGCACAAATTTTAGTCTTTCCTGAGTATGCCTGTTTAGAATTAGCATCACTCTTTTCAGCAGAAATTTATCACGACATGCATCGACAGTTAGATGCCGTACAAACCTATCTGGCCGCGTTTATCCAGCTTCACTGTGACCTGGCGCAACAATATCATTTGTACATCGTGGCCAGCAGCTTTCCCATTCAACTGAGCGACGATAGTTTTCGCAACCGCGCCTATCTCTGTAAGCCGGACGGGACGTATGACTTTCAAGACAAGCTGATTATGACCCGTTTTGAAAATGAAGTCTGGTGTATCGACCCTGGGGACGAGGTAAAAGTCTTTGATACGGCATATGGGAAAGTCGGCATCACGATCTGTTATGATGCAGAATTCCCATTGATTGCCCGACGGCAGGTGGAATTGGGTGCCAAGATAATTTTGGCGCCGAGTTGTACGGATACGGTTGCCGGTTACAATCGCGTGCGGATTGGGTGTCGCGCACGCGCGCTGGAGAACCAATGTTATGTGGTCATGGCCCCTGTGGTCGGCGTCACGGATTGGTCACCGGCGCTGGATGTTAATATTGGTGCGGCGGGCATTTATTCACCGGTGGACGCGGGTTTTCCTGGTGACGGCGTGTTGGCAATGGGTGAGTTGAATGCCGCACAATGGGTGATTGCCGAATTGGATTTGCACAAAATTGAACAGGTGCGCCAACAGGGTGAGGTGCTCAACTATCGCGACTGGGCCAAACAAACAAGCCTGATCGATGATTTGCACTTATCA
>JBBQBY010000074.1:0-19057 GCA_038318235.1 Caldilineales bacterium | reverse complement strand
CCACGCCCTATCGGGATCAAATATTGGCCGCATTGGGCGGTGATCGCCCGGTGCCCGTGGTCACGCCTTCTGTCCCCAGCCACGTCACAGGAAACCAAACAGCCAACCAAAGCCTAGTCGAGCCGCTCAGCGAGCGCGAGTTGGAAGTGCTCCGCTTAGTGGTCGCCGACGCCAGCAACCAGGAGATCGCCGATCGACTTGTGATTACTGTCGGCACGGTAAAAAATCACATGACCAATATCCTGGGCAAATTGGGGGTGCGAAATCGCTGGGCCGCCATCCGCCGGACGGAGGAGTTAGGGTTGTTGTAGTCTGCTCAGAAAAGCTAACTATGCCAGTTATAAAACATGTCGTAGGTGCGTGATTTTAGCCGCACAATCGGGGTCTTTGCGCCATTGTGCGGCTAAAAGCACGCACCTACTGGCTACTTTAATTTCCGGATTAGCCCTAGAAAAAAGGTCATACTACCCGTCGGGTAGTATGACCTTTTTTATTGATCAATATGACCTCACAATATGACCTTGGGTAGATCACTTTTGCGCCAGTGCAGGCTATAGTGGCGTCAGACAGTAGCAGTGACAAACCACCCCACCCTAGCCCTCCCCTAGAAGGGAGGGAACCGTCACAGGGTAAATTAAGATTGGTGGACAGAAGAAAGTTTTCGTCCATCCCTTCACGGTTCCCTCCCTCGTTTGGGGAGGGTTAGGGTGGGGTGTAGTTAACCTCAAAGCGATAGCATAAGGATTAAGGAACGAATCATGACCAATCAAGCAGAAACAAACCAGGAATTACACGTGATCTTTGGCAGTGGTCCGGTAGGGTTGGCGGTGATGGATGAATTACTGGCCCGCGGCAAACAGGTGCGCTTGGTCAACCGCAGTGGGCGGGCCGCTGTGCCAGCGGGGGTTCTAGTCATAGGCGGTGATGCGACCGATCCGGTCTTCACACGCCAAACCTGCACCGACGCCACGGTAGTTTACCAATGCTCAAATCCACCTTATACGGAATGAGTGGAGCACTTTCCGCCGTTGCAAGCCGGTGTTTTGGAAGGCGCTGCCGCGGCGGGCGCAACGTTGGTTTCGATGGAAAATTTGTACATGTATGGTGCGACGGGCGGCAAACCGCTGATCGAAACCTTGCCCTATGCGGCGCATACGCGTAAAGGTAAGGTGCGTGCCGCGATGGCAGAAGCGTTGCTCAGCGCCCATCAGCAGGGCAAAGTGCGCGTCGTCATCGGGCGGGCCGCCGACTTCTACGGGCCACGGGTCAGGGCCTCGGCGATGGGCGAACGGGTTTTCCCGACGGTGTTGGCGGGCAAACCCGTCCAATTGCTGGGCAACCCAGATCTGCCGCACACCTACACCTACATGCCCGACATTGGCAAGGCGCTGGTCATTTTAGGCGAACAGGAGCGGGCGCTCGGTCAAGTCTGGCATATCCCCAGTGCGACCACCGTGACCAGCCGCCAATTTCTCCAGATGGTGGGTGAGGCCATCGGTAAGCCAGTGAAAATCCAAACGGTGCCCAAGTTTTTGCTGCAACTGCTCGGCCTCTTCGATGCGGATGTACGCGAGGTGGCGGAGATGGTGTACCAATTTGAGGAACCATTTGTCGTCGATGGTGGCAAATTCACCCAGGCTTTTGGCCACCAAGCCACAGCGTTGCCCACGGCCATTCAGACAACAGTGGCTTGGTGGCGACAAAATGACCAAACGGCAAAGCGTCAGCGTTAGCAGGCAAGAGAAAAATCATGAACAATCAGCCACAACAAGTGCAAGACCCGATCTACCAAATCAAGGTCGAAGGTCATCTGAATCCAGCCTGGTCAGAATGGCTTGAACAACTGACCTTGACCCATGATCCAGATGGCTGCACATCTTTAACCGGCAGTGTCGTCGATCAGGCGGCCCTACACGGGGTGCTGATCAAAATTCGTGATCTGGGCCTAACCTTAATTTCTGTGCAACGGATCGAAACCAACTGATCAAAAACCTTGTCCGCGCCCGCGTACTTGGCTTGCTTACCGGCTAATTCTTCCACAAACGCGCTTCGTTCCAACACTCGCTCCATAATCAACCACCCGTGATGAAGCGAGTGGTTGACACTCCTCTTGGTTGAAAGCGAGATATCGCTCAACGACGAACACGTATGCACAATTAACGACTCAGTTTATCGAGTTGGCATAAAGACAATAACTGAACAAACGGCTTTTTCTGGCAATTGGCAAATCGATGGGTTATCGCTATAATCCTGGCAACGACACATGCAGTGGTTGATGATAATGATCCGATCCAGTTTCTCACCTATTTGGTTGCGGCCTTGCAGACCGTTCACAACCAGCTTGGTGAGCATGTGCTGGCGGCCTTGCAGCCCCCGCAACCACCCCCAACCAAAGCACTCTTGACCCTACTGCTCAACGATCTCAATCTGGTAGCCGCAACGTTCGTCTTGGTATTAGATGACTATCACCTGATCACGGCGCACGCGATCCATGAGGCGTTAACCTTTCTGATCGAACATTTACCGCCATCTTTCCATCTAGTGATCACCAGCCGCATCGATCCGCCGCTGCCATTGGCGCGTTGGCGAGTGCGAAATCAACTGGCCGAAGTGCGGGCGGATGACCTGCGCTTCAGCTTGCCAGAAACGGCGACCTTATTATCGAGCAACAGGGCGACATCCACGTTTTCTTTGGTGTATTGGTAGCGGTCAGTGCGCAAATAGGCGAGCAATTTTTCCATAAATCTGGTTGGATGACACATAACCACCTGATCAGCGCGAGCTACCTGCCCAGTAATCAATAGCTGTATTACACGAGTATTTTACAACGCAGCATGGGGAAATGCGGTTACGTTTAACTGACAATCACCTGGCGCATTGGCATTAATTTGCCTACCTTCCCTGGCTATGGCCGGGGTAAGGAGTTCGCTGAATTCAAGCCGATTTGGTCGAAACAGAAATTAACGCCAGCCAAAATTTCATAGATGGGAAGACAATCAGACAAAACTGTCTCATTATAGCAAAATCGCGCAAAAATCGCAATGGTATTTTTTCGCAGGGATGGCTTCCCCATTTAGGGTGCTACCGATCTTCCGGGAAGCGGTCAAAGTCTGATCCGTTAACCAGCGGGTGCTTGACCGCTTCCCGGAAGATTTTTGCCCGCAGTTCGGGGCTACACCCTTTTTATACAACATCAACCCCACTTTATGACGTTTTTATGACACTCTGTGGCCCAAATTATGACACATTTATGACGGCGGCTCGCTATGCTAGAGCTAGGCAGGCCAACGGTGCGCCATCGGCTTTCATTCATTCCATCAGGCCGGCGACAAAGTGTGGCAACAATCGTTGCCTACGACCAACTTCAATCGCGGAAAAAACTCATGTTGCCCGAATCTGGGCTGATAGGCAAATTGGGTCTGCATGATCGCAAAAAAAATGTGGTTCAATGGGCATTCAGGGGGTTGACAGCGCCCGGCCCTGCATGGACAGGGCTAGTGCCAACCGAAGGCCGGTTAACCGGCCTTGCTCTTCGGTTAGCCCGATGGCTTTAGCCCTGGGCGCACCTGTCAACCCCCTGAATGCCGCTTGAACCAAAAATGTTTATTTTCTATCCATCAATCACAGGGGAGTAATCCAATGAAACAGAACAAATGCTCACGCCTGGATCTGCGCAATAACAATACGATCCGAGATCGGGCGAATAACCCACTGGCGGGTGACTTTACGAGCGGTGAAGTCTACACGATCGATACCACCGTGCCCACGGTGACGATCAACCAGGCGGCGGGTCAGGCCGCCCCAGTCAGCAGTGGCCCGATCCACTTCACGGTCGTCTTTAACGAACCGGTGACGGGTTTTGGACCGCCCACCGTTGCCCAAAGCGGGACGACGCGCGCCAACAGTGTCGTCATCAGCGAGCTTGCGCCCAATAATGGCACTACCTACGATGTGGCGTTCGATGAGATATCGCGCGCGGGCACAATCATCGCGACGATCAGGGGCGGGGCAGGGCGCGATGTTATAAATGCTAGTCTGCCTTCGACCAGCAGCGATAATAGCGTGACTTTCGTCATGGGCACAGCCGGTGCAGTCAACGCAGCGAGCGCGGACGCGGTGACAAACACCAATCCGGTATCTGCTGTAGTTGAAGCACCTGTAGTTGACACCCAAACACCGCCCGCGACGCTAGCGCCCGCGAATGATCCGAACGCTTACCCAGCCAACGTGAGCCCCGCCGATGCGCTCCAAAAGTTGTTCTTGCCGATCATCAATCAGAATGCCCTCGCCGGTGCGGCCTTGGGGGGGCAACACAGGGCGCGTGGGGCTTTTATTCCTGCTAATCGTCCTGGTCGTCGGTGGTGTCGCCATCGTGCGCACCCGCAAACGATCCAAACGCTGAGTTGCGCGCCGTTATCGCGCTAGTTTAGCCATCTCAGATCATTATGACATTTTTATGCCGGCAGAGGGCTATGCTATAGCCAGGCAAACACAAAGAGTGAAGCGCACATGAACATCGATCGACAAAGTCAATATCAATCTTATCTCTTGCGGCTCTGGCGTAGCAATTCACACAGTTCCTGGCACGGTTCATTGCAGAGCACGGCCAGCGGCGAAAAACAGACCTTTGCTGATCTACCAGCGCTGGTAGCTTTTCTGATTGCCCAGTTGGTCACCGAAGATGCGGCTGATACATTGGCGCTGCTGGTTGCCCAGTTGCAAACTGACAAAGGCCAATCACCCAACAGCCAATAGTCGGACGGAATTGAAGAACATCAGAAGCTATCTATATAGGACTTACGCAAGAATGGCCTCAGCCCCCGGGGTGAGGCCATTTCTGCCTAAGTCCTGCTATACAAAATTTCTGAACGCCAAACCGGCGAATCAGTGAATCGAACCCACAAAGTAAAACAGTGAGTTAGTATTTGTACTGACTCACTGTTTTACTGTCCCACTATCCATGCGATGGCCGCCGGTGCTGGTCAGGCTGGCGCACAAGTTTCGATTTAAGCCGTGAGTGGTTCACTCAAACTGATCTTGGCGGGTTCTTTGCTCACTGCTTTGCTCGCCACCGGCTGCACACCGCGCACCACCATTACAGGACAATCCACACCGCGGATCACCTGATTGGTGACACTGCCATACATCCAGCGGTTGAAACCAGTGCGCCCATGTGTGCAGATCACCACTACGTCGATTTTGCTTTCATTGACAACATCACAGATCAAGCGGGCTGGATCACCGCGCAGAACCAGCGTTTGGCAGGTAATGCCTTCGCTACGCAGGCGCAAAGCAACCCCGTTCAAATAGGTCTCGGCATTTTCGAAGGCTTGCCCATCCGTATGCTCTAGCGGTTGTGGGCTTACAATTCGGGAAAACTCATCTTCAACGTTTATAAACGGAATTCCCTGGAATAGGCATAACTCTGCGTCGTTCGCTTGGGCCAATTGCTGGGCATTGGCGAGCGCTTTTTCGGCCAATCGAGAGCCGTCGAGCGGAACCAGAATACGTTTAATTTTGCTGTGCGGCAGATCAGTTTGGCCACGCAGCAGAAGAACTGGTAAGATCGAATTTTGGCTCACGCGCTCGGCCACGCTGCCCAATGCCCAGCGCGTAATGCCTGATCGGCCATGTGTCGCCATGGCGATCAGATCGATATTGATATGCGCGGCAACTTCCAAAATTTGTTCGGCAGCATCACCTTCGACCAGTCTGGTTGACACCCGATAGCCAGCATTGTGCAACTGCTGGCGAATTGTTTTTAGGTACGTTTCATAGTCCGTGTACATCTGGCTAATCAGCGCTGGGGTATATTCAAATGCGGGTGCGGCATAGCGCAGCGTTTCCAAGACCCCCAAGACCAGGATCTCCGTATGGGCGGGGTCGATAAAACGCGGCAGATGAACCAACACTTTTTCGGCAAAGTCGGAACGATCCAACGGCACTAAGACTCGCTTGAACATAATCACTTTTCCTTTTTGGCCTTCGACAAGGCAACTTCAGCTTCAGACGAACGCTATCTAACCCCGCATCTAATCTTGCGCACGAATAAGCAGCAGCGGGCGATCAATCCGCTGTAAGAGGCCCGCCGCAACACTACCGTAAAACGCGCGCGCCAGTCCTGTACGCCCGTGACTGGCCAGGGCTACCAGATCGACCGCTTCACGCTCGGCAATATCCTGAATCGTCATCACCGCCGGGCCATATTCAACGATCATCTTAACATCCAACTGCTTGGCGCTGAGCGTAGCCTGTAAAGCCGTCAAATAGGCATTCGCCTCAGTGGTGCGGCGCTCAAGTTCCTCGGCGATATAATAGCTGCCGTTGCCATAGGGCGACACACCGGACAGAATGGGTTCCACCACGAAGACCAAAATTAACGTAGCGCCAAACTTGCTGGCCAATGTTTCGACATGCGGCAAAATTCGTTCAGCCCGTTTGGAACCATCGAGTGGCACTAAAATTTTCTTAAACATACCTTCCCCCTTCGTCTATGTTGAACAGTTGTGCTCAGTATAACGCGTTCACTACCCAATCACGCCGGGCGACAGGAGAGATGATGAACTAGTGTACAGGCTAATTTTTACCTAGCCAAGTGGCCAGGTAAAAATACGGTGGGTGGATCAACTAATTGTGGGTGCGGCTGCGACGCACCCATTTTTGCAGCTCGACACTCCAGAAGATCACAGTGGAGCAGAGCAGGCTCACCGCTAATTCTTGGGCAGACAAGGGCGCAGTCTTAAAGACATCTTGCAACCAAGGGGCGTAGATCACAGCCATTTGTAAACCAAATGTTAGTCCCACCGCCCCCAACATTGCCTTGTTGGAAAACAGACCGACCTGAAAAAGTGAATCTTGTTCGGAACGCACGGCCAATGCGAGTGCTAATTGCGAAAGGGTCAGCGTCGTAAACGTGATCGTCTGCCAGGCGGGATTGCCTGCTTGCCAATACCAATAACCGAGCCCGAGCGACGTTACGCCCATTAGCAGCCCAATCCAGATGATGTCGCGCCCCACGCCGCGGCTAAAAATACTTTCGGCAGGCGCATAGGGCGGGCGACGCATGACGTTGCGTTCAGCCGGCTCCAGGCCCAGCGCCAGGGCTGGGAAGCCATCCGTCACCAAATTCATCCAAAGGATCTGCAACGGTAGCAGCGGGAGCGGCATGCCCAGCAGCGGCCCGACGAGCATTACCAAAATTTCGCCCGAGTTGCAACTCAATAGATATTTAATGAATTTGCGAATGTTGTCATAAATCACTCGCCCCTCCTCGATGGCAGCAACAATCGTGGCGAAGTTATCATCCTGCAAGACGATGTCAGCGGCTTCTTTGGCAACGTCGGTGCCGGTGATGCCCATCGCCACACCGATGTCGGCGCGTTTCAGCGCCGGCGCATCGTTGACGCCGTCGCCCGTCATCGCCACAATCTGACCGCGCCGCTGGAGCGCCTCGACAATGTTGAGCTTATGCGCCGGCGCCACCCGTGCATAGACCGCAACCTCACCGACAACGTCTTCTAACTCAGCGATCGTTAAATTATCCAACTCGCGGCCGGTTAACAACCGATCATCGGTGCTGATCCCCAGTTGTTGCGCAATCTGGCGCGCGGTCAATGGATGATCGCCAGTGATCATCAGCGGGCGGATGCCGGCGGTCTGACAAATCTGAATCGCCGCTTTCACTTCGCTGCGCGGCGGATCGATCATGGCGACCATGCCAATGAAGATCAACTCATGTTCGATTGCCTCAACTTGCCCAGGGGCGGGTATCGTCGCCAGACCACGCAGCGCCACCCCAAGCACACGCATGCCCTTTTGGGCAAGGTCGTTATGGGCGGCCAAAATCTGTGCGCGCTGCGCAGGCTGCAATGGCTGCACCTGATTGTTCATCCAAACTCGCGTCGAAATCTCTAGCAGACTGTCTAGCGCGCCTTTGGTAATCGCGGTGTAGGCGGACGCATTCGTCATGATCGGCAGGCCCTGGAGCGTGGCGAGCCCAGCCGGCAGTGGGATATCCAGTGCCGGCCGTTGGTGCACGGTGGTCATCCGCTTGCGTTGTGAATCAAAGGGCGCCTCAGCGACGCGGGGAAAAAGCTGCTCCAATGCTTGTTTCAGCAGCCCAACGCGCGCCGCCGCAACAACCAATGCCGCTTCGGTTGGATCGCCGAGCACGCGAAAAGGCACCGGTGCCTGCTCATCAATTTGGAGTGTGGCATCATTGCAGAGTGCGCTGCCTGTTAATAACAAGGCCACGGCTGATTGCGTCTCACTTCTGGCGCTTTCCAGCCCAGAGATAATGTTGCTATGGTCGTGGTTTACTTGCGCTATGAAATCAATCCGTTCGCCAGCCACGTCGAGCATCGTCACCGTCATACGATTTTCGGTGAGTGTGCCGGTCTTGTCCGAACAGATCACAGTGACCGAACCGAGCGTTTCAACGGCAGGCAAATTGCGGATCAGGGCATGGCGTTGCAACATGCGTTGCGCGCCCAGCGCCAGAACAATCGTCACAATTGCGGGCAAACCCTCTGGTACAGCGGCCACAGCCAGACTGACGGCGGTTAGCAACAAGATGCGCAAATTATCACCGCGCAACAGGCCAAAGCCAAAGATAACCGCGACAAGCAACAGGGCAACCAAGGCCAGTTTGCGACCAAGTTGATCCAAGCGACGCTGCAAGGGCGTCGGTTCGTTTTCAATCGCTTGCATTAAATCGGCCACGTGGCCTAACTCGGTGCGCATGCCCGTTTCTGTGATAATGGCTTCGCCCCGCCCATAACCGACGAGCGTCCCTCGGTAAACCATGTTGCGCCGCTCGGCCAGTGGCTGCTCAGCGGCAAAGGTCGTCAGCGCCACCTTCTCCACCGGCTCGGATTCCCCGGTGAGGGCGGCTTCTTGCACGCGCAGGCTGGCGCTGGTCAACAGCCGGCCATCGGCGGGGATCAGGTTGCCGGCTTCCAGTTGGACAATATCGCCCGGCGCCAGTTCGCGCGCCGAAATTTCTTGAATGTGACCATCACGGCGCACTTTCACCACCGGCACGGCTAGGCGCTTGAGCGCGGCCATCGCACGTTCGGCTTGATATTCCTGCCGAAAACCGAGCACCGCATTCAAAATTACGATCAGTAGAATCGCGACGGCGTCTTTGAAGTCACCCAGAAAACCCGAGATCAGCGCGGCCACGATCAACACCAGCACCAAAGTCGAGGTTCCTTGTTCCCACAAGATCCGCCACGGTGTTTTGGAAGCGCGCTCGACTAATTCGTTGGGGCCAACTTCGGCGAGCCGACGGTGGGCTTCGGTCGTATCCAGCCCCTGCTCAACATCGCTAACGACCTTGCTCACCACTTCATCCGCGCTCAATTGATGCCATTTGTTCATCTAGCGTCCCTTTGCATTGTAAATTACTGTTACCAGCTGGCTAGCACGCGCTTACCTAACGGTTGATCGATTAAACTCCACTTAGGCCATTTCAAAGAAATAAGGATCCAACGTTTGCCGAACAAAAGCACGCACCTACTGGATCCTTTATGCTTTGATCGCGCCTTAATAACAACATAATCAGGTGGATTATAAACGATAATGGCTTTAGCTACAGTGTACACTGTAGCTAAAGCCATTATCGTTTAGCTGTAGGTCATCGCGGTTGGCGTATAGAGGTGGTTCGGCCCAGAGCAACGCACGCCGATGAAATGTTAACCGCGCCTAGGCATCGACGATCAGCTTAAAAATATCCGATTCGGTAATGATGCCGACGACATGGTTATCGTTCACCACGGGGAGGCCGCTTACTTTGTGCTCAGGCATACGGGCAGAGGCTTTCTGAACTGGATCCTCTGGCCCGACTGTCGCCGGCTCCCAACGCATGATATCATGCACCGGGCGATTCACCAACGCTTGCCGGGTTGTCACAGCCACGTCTTTATCAAAAAGTGGGGCGAGTGCGTGCTGAATATGGCTGAGTGTGATCATGCCGATCAATTGATTTTTTCTACAACTGGTAGGTGGCGAATCTTGTGGTCAAACATGAGTGTATACGCAGCGCTGAGCGTTATATTAGGTGACACAACCACTGGATTGGGCGTCATAAAATCTTGAATTTGTGCTTGATGGTGTTTCATCCATCGGCTTCCTTTGTTTAGGCGCCATCAAAGCATAAAGGATCCAGTAGGTGCGTGCTTGTAGCCGCACGTGCTGCGTATACCCCAATGGTGCGGCTACAAGCACGCACCTACGCATGCTTTTGTTCGGCAAACGTTGGATCCTTATTTCTTTGAAATGGCCTTAGCGCATGAGCACATCAATCGGGTCGGAGCGCCAGGATTGCAAAACTTTCATATAGTTAGCGCGCTCAAAGGCATCCGGTTCGGCGACATGTTGTTGGCTCATGCTGCCCTGCAATTGTGCAACCGAGGTATATTCGCGCTCCTCCAGCCAATGCGCCATGGCTTCGGTAATTTCGCCGATGCGCCCCACCCCATTGCGCAGCAATTCCGAGGCCATCATGGTCACCTTGGCGCCGGCCATCAGGCCCTTGAGCACATCTTCATAGGTATGGACGCCACTGGTGATGGCAAAATCTACCGGCACGCGCCCGGCTAAAATCGCCACCCAGCGCAAAGGCAAACGCAATTCGTGGGCACTGCTGAGCACCAGGTTGGGTGTCACGCGTAACGCTTCCAGATCCAGATCGGGTTGATAGAAGCGATTAAATAGCACCAGTCCATCGGCGCCAACCGCGCTCAGACGCTGGGCCATATTGGCAAAAGCGCTAAAATAAGGACTCAACTTCACCGCCACAGGGATCGAGACGGTCTGTTTAACGGCCTGCACCACATCTAGGTACATCTGCTCGACCTGGCTGCCCGTCATCAACAGGTTGGTGGGGATATAATAAATGTTCAGTTCTAACGCGTCGGCGCCGGCCTCTTCGATGTGGCGGGCGTACTCGATCCAACCGCCGGTCGAGACGCCGTTCAAGCTGCCGATGATCGGGATATCAACCGCCGCTTTCGCCTTCTGGATCTGTTTCAGGTAAGCGCCTGGTCCAACATTGTAATGATCCATTTCTGGAAAATAATCGAGCGCTTCGGCATAACTATCGGTGCCGTAGTTGAGATAATGGTCCAGTAGATGACTCTCACCCTCGATCTGCTCCTCGAAGAGCGAATACATGACAATCGCCGCCGCGCCGGCATCTTCCAAACGGCGGATGCCGTCCAAATTCTGGGAAAGTGGCGACGCAGAAGGCACGACGGGATGTTTTAGTTTTAAGCCAAGGTAGGTGGTGGAAAGGTCCATGGTTTTTCTCCCAATATAGGATTTACGATTTTTGATTTTTGATTTACGAAGGATCGTGTCTACGAAGTCGCCTCGTAAATCAAAAATCGTAAATCGTAAATGATTAAGCCACTTGTTTCGCCAGTTCTTCATATTTGTGCCAGCGTGCTTTGACGGCGGCCTGCGCCTCTTGCATCAAGTGTTCGGCCGCCACCGGGTTGCTTTGCAAGAGCACGCGATAACGATTTTCGTTGTAGGCATATGCTTTCAAATCGATCTGTGGCGCTTTGGAATCGAGCTGGAACGGGTTTTTGCCTTGCGCTTTCAGGCGCGGGTCATAGCGATAGAGCGGCCAGTAGCCGGATTGCGTCGCCAAGGCCTGTTGCTCCATACCCTTGGCCATGTTGATGCCGTGGGCAATGCAATGGCTATAGGCGATGATAATCGACGGCCCATCGTAGGCTTCTGCCTCCAGGAAAGCTTGCAAGGTTTGGCGGTCATTGGCACCCATCGCCACCTCCGCCACATAGACCGAGCCATAGCTCATTGCCATTAGCCCCAGGTCTTTTTTGGGCGTAGATTTGCCACCCGCCGCGAATTTAGCCACCGCAGCCAAGGGGGTCGCCTTGGACGATTGCCCGCCCGTATTCGAGTAAACCTCGGTGTCCATCACCAGAATGTTGATATTGCGCCCGCTTGCCAGCACATGATCCAGCCCGCCATAACCAATGTCGTAGGCCCACCCATCACCACCGACGATCCAGACAATTTGCTTGACCAACTTGTCGGCCAGGCTGAGCAGATCCCGTGCGTCCGGCGTGTCAACCGTTGCCAACTTGCGCTTCAGTTCAATCACCGATGCCCGTTGGCGGCGGATCGCGTTATCGTCGGGCTGCGCGTTGTTCAGCAGCGCATCGGCCAACTCATCGCCCAGCACGGTGCGCAGACGGCTGACCAGCGCACTGGCATATTCGACCTGTTTATCCAACGTGACGCGCATCCCCAGCCCAAATTCGGCGTTGTCTTCAAAGAGCGAGTTGGACCAAGCGGGCCCGCGCCCAGCGGCATTCTTCGTCCATGGGGTGGTGGGCAAGTTGCCACCATAGATGCTCGAACAGCCGGTGGCGTTGGCGATGATGGCGCGCTCGCCGTACAGTTGGCTGAGCAATTTCAAATAGGGCGTCTCGCCACACCCGGCACAGGCACCGGAAAATTCAAAGAGTGGTTCGAGCAATTGCACATTTTTCACCTGGGTCAATTTGATTTCGCCGTCATCCACGTACTCCGGCAACTGCTCGAAAAATTCCCAGAACTTGCGCCCCTCTTCGCGCAACGGCAATTGCGGCTGCATGTTGATCGCCTTGCGACCGACCGCGCTTTTATCCTTGGCCGGGCAGACTTCAACGCACAGGTTACAACCCGTACAGTCTTCGATGGCCACTTGTAACGTGTATTGCTTATTCGGGAACTCACGCCAGCGCGCATCGGCGGTTTTGAAACCGGCGGGTGCGCCGGTTAGATCAGACGGTTCCATCACCTTGGCGCGAATCACGGCGTGCGGGCAAACCATCACGCACTTGCCACATTGAATGCACAAATCTGGCTCCCAGACCGGCACCTCCAGGGCGATATTGCGCTTTTCCCACTGCGTGGTGCCGCTGGGATAGGTGCCGTCCACCGGCAGCGCGCTCACGGGCAACCAATCGCCTTGGCCGGCCATCATCTTGGCCGTGACCTCTTGCACAAAGCAAGGCGCGGTGGCGGAGACCGTGGGCGGTAGTTCAATCACGCTGGTCACTTCGGTGGGTACGGTCACTGGATGGAGATGGGCGAGTGTGGCATCGACCGCGGCAAAATTTTTGCGGACAATTGGTTCACCCCGCTTGCCATAGGTTTTGCGGATCGCCTGCTTAATGTGCTCAATCGCATCCTCGCGCGGCAAGACCCCACTGATCGCGAAGAAACAGGTCTGCATGATCGTGTTAATGCGGCCGCCCAACGCCAGTTCGTCAGCGACTTTATAGGCGTCGATCACGTAAAATTTTAAATGTTTGTTGATGATCTCGGTTTGGATCGGGCGGGGCAATTGATCCCACACTTTGTCCGGCGCATAGGGCGCATTCAAAAGAAAAACAGCACCTTCTTCGGCTGCCTCCAAGACGTTGTAGAGTTGAAGAAAGCCAAACTGATGCACGGCCACGAAGTTGGCATGGGTGATCAGATAGGTGCTCTGGATCGGGCGCGGGCCAAAGCGCAGATGAGAGATCGTGCGGGCGCCCGACTTTTTAGAGTCATAGACAAAGTAGCCTTGGGCATAGTTCGCCGTCTCTTCACCGATGATCTTGATCGAATTTTTGTTGGCGCTGACTGTGCCATCCGCGCCAAGCCCCCAGAAGAGGGCGCGCACCACATCCGGCGGCTCAATGTCGAAGGAAGGATCAAAATCCAGGCTGGTGTGCGTCACATCGTCGATGATGCCCAGCGTAAAATGGTTCTTGAGGGCAGGTTTGGCCAGTTGATCAAATAGGGCTTTCACCATGGCCGGGGTAAATTCTTTAGAAGAGAGGCCGTAACGCCCACCAATGATGCGCGGCATCTGCGCAAAAGGCGCTTGACCATTGGCCAGCCCTTCCACCAGCGCGGTCACCACATCTAGATAAAGTGGTTCGCCGGCGCTGCCCGGTTCTTTGGTGCGATCCAACACGGCGATAGATTTGACCGTGGCCGGCAGGGCCGCCAGGAAATGCTCAACCGCAAAGGGGCGATAGAGGCGCACCTTGACCATGCCGATCTTTTCGCCCTGCGCGACCAAATAATCGATCGTCTCTTCGGCGGTCTCGCAGCCCGAACCCATCAGCACGATCACCCGTTCGGCGTCTGGCGCGCCCACATAATCAAACAGATGATAGGCGCGTCCGGTGCGCATTGCGAGTTGATCCATCATCTGTTGGACCAGCACTGGTGCGGCCAGATAGTACGGGTTGACCGTTTCGCGCGCCTGGAAATAGACATCAGGATTTTGCGCGGTGCCGCGGATCACAGGGGCATCGGGGGTCAAGGCGCGCGCGCGGTGGGCATACACCAAGTTGTCGTCAACCAAGGCGTGGATGTCGTCTTCACTCAGTTTCTCGATTTTGTTGATTTCGTGCGACGTGCGAAAACCATCAAAAATATGCAAAAACGGCACGCGCGCCGCCAACGTGGTGGCGTGGGCAATCAGGGCAAAGTCCATGGCTTCTTGCACCGAATTGGCGAAGAGCATCGCCCAACCGGTGCTGCGGGCTGCCATCACATCGCTGTGGTCGCCAAAGATCGAAAGCCCTTGCGCCGCCAGCGAACGGGCGGCAATATGAAAGACCGCGCTGGTTAGCTCGCCGGCAATCTTGTACATATTGGGCAACATCAAGAGTAAGCCTTGGCTGGCCGTAAAGGTGGTCGCCAGCGCGCCGGTCTGCAAAGCACCATGCACAGCGCCAGCGGCACCGGCTTCGGATTGCAGTTCCACCACCGAAGGCGTGGCCCCCCACAAGTTCTTTTCGCCTTGGGTGCTCCACAAATCAGCCAATTCACCCATCGGTGATGCCGGTGTAATCGGGTAGATCGCAATCACTTCATTTAGTTTATAGGCAACATAGGCCGCCGCCTCGTTGCCGTCAATCGTCACGATTTCACGCCTTGCAGGGTTCGTCATGTCTGCTTCTCCAATGATTGACACACCGCTTGTATTGCTGTGAGGTATCTGCTAAATTATATCTCACTGTAAAACAAAATCTCCCCTAATGCGCCCGGCATCAGAGGAGATTCATAACTGGTCAGAGGATGGATAGTGGGCCTGGTCAAGTGGCTAGGACAGTGTAAGCGAAGTTTTGATGGGAATTCGTAGGTCAGCGCTTCCAGCGTGACAAGCCTGGTGAGACCCACATCGTAGGGTTATGATTGTGCGTCACGCTGGAAGCGCTGACCTACCACTAAACTGTCAAAACTTTGATGGGAATTCGTAGGTCATCGCTTCCAGCGTGACAAGCAGTGGGAAGCCCCTTGATCTTCGGGTGTTGCCAACTCGTCACGCTGGAAGCGATGACCTACGGCTAAACCCGCATAACTTCGCCAACGCTGTACTAGTTGATCATCCTATTCTTTCCGCTGGCATCCCCATTCGAGACCCATTATGAGCAACGTTATTGCACAAGAGCGACCGGAAGCAAGTCCGCCATTGTCACTTCGTTCTCGCATCACACAAATATTATCCTTGCCTGCCGTTGGTCCCTTATTGGCGCTACTGATCGCCAGCGCCTTCTTCACCTGGCGGACAGATAAATTTTTGACAGGTCACAATCTATCACTGATCGTGCAACAAGTGGTGGTTGTCGGTACGTTGGCGATTGGCCAGACCTTGATCATCCTGACCGCAGGCATCGATCTATCGAATGGCATGGTAATGGCCTTAGGCTCCGTGATCATGACCAGTTTTGCGGTTGACTATGGCATGAACCCGATCGTTGCAATTGTCATCGGCCTGCTCGTGACCACGGCGTTTGGCCTGCTCAACGGTACGCTGATCACACTGGTGCGGCTGCCCCCTTTTATTGTGACACTGGGCACGCTCAACATCGCCTTCGCCGTCACGCGTATCTATACCACAACCACGATTACAGATCTGCCCCCCAGCATTATCGCATTGGGAAAAACGTTTGCGCTGGGCAAAACCGCCATCACCTATGGTTCTATATTGATGTTAATCCTCTTTTTGGCGATCTGGTTTGTGTTACGCGAAACGGCTTGGGGACGCCATCTTTATGCCGTTGGCAATAACCCAGAGGCAACTCGGTTGGCTGGTATCTCTACCACACGCTTGTTGATCGGTGTCTATGCCCTGGCTGGCTTCATCTATGGGGTTGCCGGCTTGCTGCTGGTCGCGCGCACAGGTGTCGGTGATCCACAGGCAGGGCAGACCTCGAACCTCGATAGCATCACCGCTGTGGTGCTCGGCGGCACCAGTTTGTTTGGCGGGCGTGGCACTATTTTGGGTACGTTGGTGGGCGCGCTGATTGTTGGCGTTTTTCGTAACGGTTTGCAGTTGATCGGCATCCCGTCAATCTATCAAGTGCTCATCACCGGGATCCTCGTCATTCTTGCCGTCTCCGTCGATCAACTCTCGCATAAGGGGCAAGCATGAGTGAACAAAATCTAAGCCCCGTCTTTGCGGCGCGTGGCCTTGTCAAGCGTTATGGCCACGTGACGGCCCTTGATGGCACGGATTTTGAGCTTTACCCGCGCGAAATTTTGGCCGTGATCGGTGACAACGGTGCGGGCAAGTCCACGCTGATCAAGGTGCTGTCTGGTGCGATCATTCCCGACGAAGGGCAAATCTTATTGAATGGGCAGCAGGTGCGCTTTCATAGCCCGATTGATGCCCGCCGCCAAGGCATCGAAACCGTTTATCAAGATCTGGCGGTAGCACCAGCACTCAATATTATGGAAAATATTTTTCTGGGCCGTGAATTGCGGCGGCCTGGTCTATTGGGGTCGCTTTTCCATATGCTGGATAAACGACGAATGCTCAAAGATACCGTTCGTTATATGCAGGATTTGAAGATTGGCATCCGGTCGATGAACCAACGGGTGGAAACCCTATCGGGGGGTCAGCGCCAAGGGGTGGCAGTGGCGCGCAGCGCAGCCTTTGCCAGCCATGTGGTGATCATGGATGAACCGACCGCAGCGCTTGGCGTTAAAGAGTCGCACATGGTGGTCGAACTGATCAAACAAGTGCGCGATCGCGGCCTACCCGTGATCCTGATCAGCCATAACATGCCACAAGTGTTCGAGGTCGCTGACCGCATCCACATTCAACGCTTGGGGCGGCGCGCCGGCGTCGTCAAACCCAGTGACATTAGCATGTCCGACGTAGTCGCGATTATGACTGGGGCAATGACCGTGCCGGGCGAGAAGATCGCTCGGTAGTTGAATATTCACCCACCAGGGTAATTCTGCATCATTTTCAAAAGCATGATATAGCGAGGGCTTGTCCATTCCAAAGGAATCTGGAATACACAAGCCCTCGCTATTTGCGATACAGAAAGCAGCAGAAGAGGAACACGATTTTCTGCGGATTATATTCACCCAGGGCGTACCCTTTCACAAAAGACGGGTTGAACGAATGGCCGGCTTCGATTATACTTATCGGGCATTAACTCAATTAATTTCCTCGCACGGCAAAGGAGCAAACCGCATGCACATTGACGAACTCGACACCCCCGTTTTGACCATCGATCTGGACGCCTTAGAGACGAATCTCGACCGTTATCAAGCTTATTACACGCAACATGGCATCGGTCTGCGCCCGCACATTAAGACGCACAAAACCCTGGCCATTGCCCATATGCAAATGGCTAAAGGCGCGATTGGTTTGACTTGCCAGAAGCTCGGCGAGGCCGAAGTGATGGTCGGCGGTGGCTTAAACAAGGATATTCTGATCCCGTTTAACATTATTGGTAAGCAAAAATTAGACCGGTTAACCGCCCTGGCGCGCCGGACAGAAAAGTTGACCGTGGCAGCGGATTCTGCATACACGATCAACGGGCTTTCAGCGGCAGCCGCGGCGGATGGCGTCACGCTGGGCGTTGTGATTGAGGTCGAGACCGGCTCGAATCGCACGGGCGTAACCGCGCAAGAGGCCGTTGAATTAGGCCAATTGATCGACAAATCACCTGGCCTGGAACTGCGCGGCATCATGGGCTTCCCGACTGCGCCCAGCGTGCGCCCTTTGATCCAGGAAATTCTCTCCCTCTTTGATCAACATGGTCTGCCCCACCCGATTGTGAGCGGTGGCAGCACGGGTTACGCCATGCAAGCCCATGAAATTCCCGAATTGACTGAATATCGCAGCGGTGAATATCCCGTGGGCGGCTATGGTCATTTAGTCGCCGGACGGCACACGGTGGAACAATGCGCCTTGCGCGTGATCGCCACGGTGGTCAGCCGCCCGAACGATGATCGGGTTGTCCTTGACGGCGGCAGCAAGACGATGAGCGCATCGATCATGCAGACCGACAAAGGCCCGAGTATCGGCTATATTGTCGAATATCCCGATGCGCGCTTCTACGCTTTTTCAGAGGAGCACGGCCATGTGGATGTCTCCGCCTGCACCAAAAAACCTGTAATCGGTGAGCGGGTGCAAGTGTTGCCGGTACACCCCTGTCCCTGCGTCAACGAGCACAACGAGTTGGTTGCCGTGCGCAAAGGCAAAGTTGAGGCCGTCTGGCCAATCTATGCACGGGGCAAAATTCGCTAAATGGTGGTGGCTATTCCGGATTGTTTACCAAAGGAGAAATTAATGACCACAAAGAAAAGCCCTGAGCCTTTTTACAGCCTGGCGCGCCGGGCCGGGGATACGCTCTATCTGTCCGGTTTTGGGCCGGTGGATCAAAGTTTGACCATCGTCGGCACGAATATCGAAGAACAGACGATCTTTACCATGGATTTGATGAAAGCCGTGTTGGAAAGCGAAGGCGCCACCTTTGACGATGTAGTGCGGATCAACGTTTTCTTGTTGAATATGGCGGATCGCGACGGTTTTAACGCGGCCTATATGCGTTACTTCAACGGGCGGATGCCCACGCGCCGGCTGATCGGCGCTGGCGATCTCTACAAAGGCATCTTGGTCGAGATCGATGGTATCGCCTATCTGGGTGACCAAGACCAAGGACGCGCGCGATGATCGTCGATACGCACGTCCACGTCTGGGAAATTGATCCACCTAAATATCCCATCGGGCCGA
>JBBQBY010000073.1:0-19066 GCA_038318235.1 Caldilineales bacterium | reverse complement strand
TGCTCTGGCATTATTATCTGAATACGCGCTGAATTTGCTCAGAGAAAAATTGTTCTGGTGGATTTGCGCCACCAGAAACCTTTGATGTCAGCTTGCGTATAGATAGGTCGCTCGATTGTGGATGTTTCCCCCGATCAATTCACGCCGTACGCTGGGGCTCAGGGCGAGGACAGCGTTGCTAATTTCAGCTTTCAAGCCGAAAAAGCCAATTGTTTGTCGATGACTTAAGTTTGTGATATACATGATAGGATACATATCTTCTAGGCCTAGATATGCACGCTTTTTCGATCGGGTATAATAAATATTAGAAAAGCGTTCTTTGATCAAATGGATTGACATGTTGCCCACCCATTTATTTTCGAACCTCCGTACACGCCTGGTGGCGATTATTTTCTTGACGTTAATTCCGGCGTTTTTTTTAATTTTGAGTGTTAGCGCGATTGAACGCAATCGTGCATTGGCCGATGCCCGCATTGAAGCAATGGCGATGGCGCATCTTATCAAAAATCAATATGGACAGGCTACTGCCACGACAGAACAGTTGATGCGTTGGATGACAGATTTTCCCGAAATCCAAGGCAATGATGTGGCCGCCTGCCAGACGCGCCTCGGTCAATTATTTGCCCAGACTCAGAATTATACCGGCTTTAGTCTGGCGCGCCCGAACGGGGATATTGATTGCTTGGCGCCTTCTAATGCGCCCACGACTACTTCATCCACGACTACTTCATCCACAACGGTGCTTAACAGTCTTGCGCTGCCCTATTTTCAGCGGGCGGTGGAAAAAAAAGATTTTGTTTTGGGTGGGTTTCAAGTGGGTCGCATCACTAATAAACCGGTTGTAAGTTTTGGTTATCCAATTTTAGATACGACCGGTGGTGTGCGCGCTGTGCTTGGTGTTAGTATGGATATTGAAAAATTGAACCAACAGATCGCCGCATCCCAATTGCCTCCCTACGCTGCCCTGTTGGTTATCGACCACGCAGGGACTATCCTTGTCCACTATCCAGGTTCAGAAAACTTGATCGGACAAAAGCCGCTAGCGTCTCCACTGATCCAAGATGTGCTCCAGCAGCGCGAAAACACAATAGAGGCGGTCGGGTTAGATGGTGTAAAACGGCTCTATGCGTTTACCGCGTTGGGGGATGCGAATGCGCCAGATTTTTATGTGGTCGTGGGCATCTCGCCGGATCATATCTATGCCGGTATCAACCGAACGTTAGGCAGTAGTTTGCTTGGCCTGAGTGTGATCGGTCTGGCTGCGCTGATTGCGGCCTGGATCAGCGCCGAGTTTGTGATCGTCCGTCGCACCAAGCGGATTGCCGGCGCCGCATTGCGCTTGCGCGAGGGCGATTTATCAGCTCGCACCGGGCTCAAGTATGATGCAAGCGAATTAGGCAAATTGGCTTATACTTTTGATACGATGGCCAGTACATTGCAACAACGTGAACAAGAGAATAATCGCTTGATTGAAGAATCACAACAACTTAATGCAGAATTAGAGCAACGAGTGGCGGCACGCACAGCCCAGTTGCAGAATACCAATGCCAAATTGATCGATTCGCATGCCGAATTACGCAAACTTTCCCGGCAACTGATGCAAGTGGCTGAGCAAGAACGGATCCGCATTTCGCGCGAAATTCATGATCAACTAGGTCAAGCGCTAACGGCTGTCAAGATGGAATTGAGCATGGCCAGACGCTTGTTAGAACCAAACCAGACTACGATTAGTGACAAACTGAGTAGTGCTTCTAACCAAGTCGACGAAACCATTCAAATGGTGCGCCGCATTGCCACTGGGCTGCGACCAGGGATCCTGGACGATTTTGGTCTGGAAGCCGCGGCTGAATGGCAGTTGCAAGAATTTGAAAAGCACACCGGCATCCATTGGCAACTAACTGCGGTGCTCAATGAAAGTAGCCTGGATGAAGAGATGGGCACGGCGGCCTTTCGTATTTTGCAAGAAGCCCTGACTAATGTCGCGCGCCACGCGCAGGCCACGGAAGTGAAGGTGGCCTTGCTCAGTGATGAAGCAACTTTCACCTTAGAAGTAGCCGATAATGGGCGTGGGATTACGGAAGCGGAGCTGCGCGGCTCCAAATCACTTGGTTTATTGGGGATGCGTGAACGCGCAGGACAATTAAGGGGCACGGTGGAAACGGTTGGGATACCTGGTGAAGGCACGATGGTCACCCTCACTTTACCCCTGCCTGATACAAATAAAATTGGAGAACAAGCCCATGATTAAAGTGCTCATTGCCGACGATCACGCGATTGTGCGTAAAGGTTTACGGCAAATTGTCAAAGAACAGGCCGCCTATATGGAGGTCTATGAAGCTGTAGATGGGCAAGAAGTTCTTGAAAAAATCCGCGATGAAGATTGGGATGTGCTTGTGCTTGATATTTCGATGCCGAAGCGCAGTGGCCTGGATATTTTACAAGAAGTGAAGCACAGTAAACCCAATCTACCCGTGCTGATTTTGAGCGTACACCCCGAAGAACAGTATGCCATCCGCGTGCTGAAGGCCGGGGCTGCGGGTTATATGAACAAAGATTGCGCCCTCGACGAATTGGTGCGGGCGATCCAAAAGGTCGTTGACGGCGGCAAATATGTCAGCCCAACCCTGGCAGAAAAGTTGGCCTTTGAGCTTAGTGGTCGGAATGGCAAATCGCCCCACGAAGTGTTGTCGGATCGTGAGTATAGTGTGTTGCTCATGATCGGCATTGGCAAATCGGTCAGTGAAATTGCCAATGAATTGGCGCTCAGCGTCAAGACGGTCAGCACCTATCGCTCGCGCGTGTTAGAGAAGTTAGCCCTCAAATCTAATGCCGAATTGATCCGCTATGTCATTGATAATCAACTCACTTAGCGCGCTTGTAGGACAAAAGCTGACATAATCAGCCGTAGCCGCCCTACAGACTTTATCAGTAATCATTGATAGCATAAGTCGCAGGTTCAAATGGAAAAATTGTTCCATAGCGGATCTAGTCCGTTTTATCCATTTTTTGCTAGATAGGACCTGCTATAACGCGCTTGCAACTTAAGCAATTGCGTAGCCTAAGTGATTATCTATGATTGATGCGCGCTATGAAACCAGTTAATGTTTTAATTATGGACGATGCGTCCGTCGTTCGTAAACTGATCGTCGATCTGCTTTCTGAGATCAAAGACATCGCTACAATTTTTCAGGCTGAGGACGCCGCTTCGGCGGTTCGGCTCTTTAATCAACATAAACCAGAGATCGCGATCCTAGATATAAAAGTTCCTGGCAGCAATGGCTTGAAGAATGGGATCGATGTGTTAAAAGCACTAAAAAATCTATCCCCAGGGGCAGCGGTCATCATGTTGACCAACCATGCGAATGCACGGTATAGCGCTGAATGTAAACAAGCGGGCGCAGATTTCTTTTTTGATAAGTCGCGAGAATTCGATAAGCTACCCGGTGCGATTATCGAAGCGATGCAGCGTGGTGGACTAACCCCACCCCCAGCCTGAAGGTTTGGGTTTGCTTGGTGCCCAGGTTGGGGGCCAGAATGTGTTGCTTCTCCGCAGAAGTGCCAGGATCTGCTGAATTTTCTGAACCAAAAAATCAAACGGAGCCGCGAAACGCGGCTCCGTTTTTGTTTACCCCCGTAGCGACTCAGACCCAGGGCTGTTTGGGGATGGGTGATTGTTTGTCAGACAGATACTTACACGCTGATCTGCTTTTTCCTACAATGTCCTCAGATTCAGGCTGATATTTTTTGCCGCTCGCCTACGTTATAGTGTATTCACACTCTTAGTTGTTCTACCGGCACAACCAGTGCTAAAGAGCGTGACCAATCCAGAATGCGAAACATCAATTCAAAGGAGAATAAATGATGAACAGCGATATCTTACAAGGTAAATGGAAACAATTGCGCGGCAATGTCAAGGAGGCCTTTGGTAAGCTGACCGATGATGACTTGACGCAGTCTGAAGGCAGCACGGACAAGATGCTCGGCGTCCTCCAAGAGCGCTATGGTTACAGCAAAGACCAAGCCCAGGGTGAATGGGATAAATTTGTGAATAAATATGGCAACGATTCAGATCAGGCGAAATCGCATCTGCGTGATGCAGCCGATGATCTCAAAGATGCGGCTAGAAATGTAAAGAATGCCGCTCAGCGCTAGATCGCTGATTGGTTGTACATGTTGACAACATCACGATAGCGGTTCGCAGCATTTTTGTAGTACTCAAGTCAGGATGAAAAGCGGAGATTAACCCCACTCTAGCCCTCACTGCTATTAAGTTAAGGATGAGTAGGTGCGGTTTGTAACCACACAAGTCAGGATGACCCGAGCACGTGCGGTTACAAACCGCACCTACGTTACCCATCATTTCGCTTAAATTAATGGCAGTAACTGTTTCTTCCCTTACCAAGGGAGGGAATAGTCACCCTGTAAACGAAGCGACAGTTCCTCCCCTCGTTTGGGGGAGGTTAGGAGGGGGTTAATCTCCGCTTTTCAAATTGATATCAGCATAGTACTAAATTTAGATCTGCCGCTAGCGCCCAAAGCCCCTGGCTAACCCTTTTCGACCTTTGGTAGATATGGTTAGTCACGGATTTTAGTCTTACAAACCTGGGGCGCATAGGCGCATGACAAAGTGTGGTGAACCTACAAGTTTTTAGCCAAACAATCTGTGTTCTCGGCTGGTACAGTGTAATCAAAGTTTTGATGGGAATTCGTAGGTCACCGCCTCTGGCGTGACAATGTTCATCGAAACGTCTTTTGCTCGAGTAGAGATCAGGTTTTGCGCGGCTTGTCACGCTGGAAGCGCTGACCTACGGCTAAACCCGCATAATTTCGCCAACGCTGTACTAGCATAGCAAGTAGCGCAAAATGCGGGTTCTGTTTCTACGAAGCTGACTAGCGATGAAAATTGGTAATTTTACTTTATCTGCACGCTCGGATATTGCTTTGGTTAGCGCGGCCAAAATCTTAGCGTTACATTCTCCCAGGAGTTTTGCATGATTCGCCTATTGCTTGTGCAGGCAGTTCGCCTTGTTAGCGAGTTAATGGCTACCACCCTGAAAGCTGAACCAGATCTTCAAATTGTTGGCTCTGCCAATACCGCAAGCGAGGCTTTACTGCAGCTTCGCCAAATCCCCTGTGATCTAGTTTTGATCGATATCAACTTGCCGGATAACGATGCCTATCGCTTATTGCGTGACTGGACGCAGAATCCGTTGCCTGGCAAGGTATTGATGACCGGAGTGGTCGATTCAGAAAATATAGTTTTACGCTGTTTAGAAGAGGGTGCTAGTGGTTATGTGCTTGAAGCAGAGCCGTGGCATCAGTTCATGACCAAAATCCGTGCCGTAGGGCGCAATGAATTTATCATCTCGCCCAGCATGACCACCGCTTTGATTACGCGGATTGCTGAATTAAAGCAGCTGGCTATGCAATTGAATGGGTTCAAAGCTGCTGATCTCAGCCTTTCAACTGAACTGACCGCTCGCGAACTTGAGGTGCTAAAACTGATTGAACAGGGTTTTACGAATCAGGAAGTTGCCGAATCCCTCGCCATTGAGTTGGGGACAGTTAAGAATCATGTGCATAACATTTTTAATAAATTGGGCGTGGGCAATCGGCAATATGCCGCGATGTATGCCCGCCAAATGCTGGGAGAAGAATCTTTAAAATCGGGCCAGCTCTGAGATCGGTAAAAGCGGCAGGGAGCATTACGCGCAGCAATCTCCCTACCGCTTTTACCGATCTTATCGTTCAAAGCGAAATAATTCCCCATCCGAATTCACACAACCCAAGATCGCATCACGAATGATCTCGCCGGCAATGATGCTATAGGTGATGCCATTACCCCCGAAGCCTAAGGCAAAATACGCATCGGGGAAATCCTTAGTCGCCCCAATATAAGCCAGCCCATCCTTAGTTTCACCAAACGTACCAGCCCACGTAAAGGCTACTTCTAGTGGAATCTGGGGGAAAAACTCCCAGAATTTTCGCTGAAGTTTCTTCGTTTTACGCGCGATCAGTCGGTCGCGCCGAGCCGGATCACGAAAATCCTCATCTTCCCCGCCGATCATGACGCGGCCATCGATGGTGGTGCGTAGATAGGTGTAAGGTCGGGCGCTCTCCCAGATCAAACATTGTTCATACCAACCGGGCAGCGCCTCTAACGGTTCACTGACCAACGCATAGGTGCTGATCAACTTGGCCACTTTGTGTTTTAGGTATTGGAGTGACTCATAGCCGGTCGCAAAGACGATCTTGCGGGCCTGGATGTGGCCGTTGTGCGTGGTGGACAAGCGCACGCCATTTTCGTTATGGGCAAACTCAAGCACCTCTGTACGGTCAAAGACACGCAAACCATTACGCATGGCCTTTTGTAAAACACTATGCGTAAAGCGATACGCGTCCATTTGTGCGGCGTCATAGGATAACAGGGCTGCCGGCCGCCTAAAAGAGAACATAGAACTTATCGCCTGTTCATCTAGCCAATCTAGTTGAATGCCATGCTTTTTGCGCAAGGCAAATTCGCGCCCAAGGTCTTTTACATCGGCGGTGCGGCTGGCTAGATAGAGGCTTTTTTTGCGTACGAATTCACATGGATCGTCGAGCTTGTGCGCCAAGTCTTCCAGTTTATGAATAGCCTCCAGACAAACTTTATAGCTGCGTACGGCATGAGCTTCGCCAACCTGTTCAATTAATTCGTACAAGGGTGTGTCAATTTCATATTGTAATAGGGCAGTCGAAGCACAGGTGCTGCCCCACCCAATATCACGTTTGTCCAATACAACGGTGTCGATGCCAGCCTCGGCTAGATGATAGGCAACCAGCGCCCCGGTAATGCCGCCGCCGATCACGGCAACGTCACACGCAAGATCGTTTTCCAGGGCTGGATAGGTGTGCAGTAGGCCATTTTTGACCAGCCAAAAAGGGTAATCTGATTTAAGATCCATAAATAATCATCAATTCCGTATGGATACGTAACAATAAATGAGTGACCACAGCGGCTACTACAGTTGGGCGTAAATCAGTAGGTCAGTAAGTCAGTAAGTTAGTAAAACTGTCCTATTATCCTACTGTCTTGCTGTCTCACTATTTCCACCGCAGTCTACTAGTACACCGTTGGTGAAATTATGCTAGTCATTCGTAGGTCATCGCTTCCAGCGTGACAAGCCGAGGGAAGCCCCCTGATCTTCGAGTATAACCATCTCTGTCACGCTGGAAGCGGTGACCTACGAATTCCCATCAAAACTTCGCCAACGCTGTACTAGATCTTTGATGCAGATCACTTCTGTGGTCGCTCTTCAAATACCGACAATGCCATAAGCCAGAGGATGCCTATGGTGTCAAGCCAGCTGGCACACCGTTAGGATATTGTTTTTCAATCGCCTCTTGAATGCGGGTGATGCGGTTTTCTGGATTAGGATGGGTGCTAAAAAATTCTGGCGGTTGATTGCCCTCGCTCGATGCTTCAAGAATCTGCATGACCTTGATCATTGAGCGGGGGTCATAGCCTGCTTGACCCATAAAACGCACGCCAAGTTGATCGGACTGTAATTCATCTTCGCGGCCAAAGCGTAGATTGACCAACTGCCCAATCATCACAGCCACCGCCGCGGTCTGTTGACTGCGCGGGTTGTTGGGGTCATACGAAGCGATCACGGCCGCGCCGGTCAAGCCCTCGGTCAGTTGTTGTTTGGCGATCTGTTGCGCGCTATGCCGCGCCACAACGTGGCCGATCTCGTGACCCATCACCCCAGCTAGTTCGCCCTCTGTCTCCAATTTTTGGAAGAGCGCCATCGTAATAAAGACCGGTCCACCCGGCAAGGCAAAGGCATTGATCGTCTGCTCGTCGGCGAGCAAATGGCACTCAAACGGCCAATCTGTCTTGGCTGCGTCACTTTTGCTGGTCAAATTGGCGCAGACCTTATCAAGCTTGGCCTGGGCTTGTGGATCGTTGGCCAATCCACCATACTCCTGGGCCATTTCGGGCGCGGCCTGGAGTCCCATCGCCACTTCTTGTTGCGGCGATATGTTGATATGTTGATTTTCGTTCGTAATCGGGTTATACGCTTGGGAACCGAAATAGGAGATCAGGGCAAAGGCGGCCATCACCAAACCCACAATCAGCCTGCCCCCACTCAATCCGCAACCCGAACTTGAGCGCTGTCTGCTGTACATTAGTTGCTCACCTCAGCTACATATTCTTCGTGCTCAAATGCTTCATAGACGCCACCCGCCGTGGCCCCAAAGACGATGTGCGACAGCACGATAAGCCAACTGCGCATGGGGAAAAACCAGGGAAAGAACAATGTAAACGTGTAATAGTTAATCGCATACAGCGCCAACCCAAACAAGGCGCCACCAAAAATGCCAACCAATAAGCCCCAGCGGTGCAAGACGAAGGCAATCAGCAGCGCAAACAGAATTGATAAGACAAAATTAATCAGTAAGGCAACCACCGTGATGCCTGGATCAAAGGTCGCTGGGGGCGGCAGAACACCTTGGCCCATCACCATCGCTGCTATCATGCGCAGGACAACCCACGGGCTGCTGCCACCCGTCAAGCTGACCAGAATCGCGATTTGCAAGACGAGAAAAACCGCGCCTGCAACGATTCCGGCTAGGACTGCGGCCCGCCAGTCCATAATTTGACGCATTGTAATCGAACGTTGTGCCATAGAACATTCTCCTTGTGGTAGATCTGAAGTGATTGGCAGCTAGCGGACCGCTTGACAACTGGCCCCAAGCTTGGGTTAATTCAGCTGAATCGCCAAATGGATTACGTGGGCCTATGGTTTCAGGAGCACCCACTTTGCTTTGATTTTATGGCTAATCTTAATCTAGCGCTTATCAAGCAGCTTACCTGATTTTCTCTACAGTTCTATCAGGCAAAGACTTGTTACTCTGTAGGAGAATGGCTGTCCGTTACATAAGTGTGTAACCATTTTTTGTCAGACAAACACTGACAATCGCATGGGAAGTGGCTGATAATACGATGTGACTTTTACCTATAGCGAGCAAGTCAGGCGCTGGGTATAATAGACGCATACCGAACAGCAGCAAACGGTACATAATTCAAGTCCAAGCTGCTGATTTTATCGACAATTTACAACAGAGCATTGAATATCTAAAAGGAGAAATTAGACCATGATTAACTTTATTATTTGGATTATCGTCGGCGCAATTCTGGGCTGGAGCGCAAGCATGATCATGCGCACTGATGCACAGCAAGGGACATTGCTGAACATTGTCGTCGGCATTATCGGGGCTTTTGTCGCTGGGTTGGTATTGACCCCGTTGTTTGGTGTGGGCACGATCAACCAGAATAACTTTAGCATTGCCTCGTTATTGGTCTCGCTTCTCGGCGCGATTATCTTGCTCGGCATTGTGAATTTGTTCCGCCGCGGCAGTGCGCGCTAAACATCTAGTATCGTAGTTGTTTTAGCGTTTTTCAATATAAGCAAATTGCGAGTAAAGCGGAGCGGAGCGGCTGATTTGCACCAAATCAGCCGCTCCGCTCCGCTTGGTTTTTCTAACAAGGACCCCTCCCTAACCCTACAGGAAGGGAACTGTTTGGTAGACAAACAAAGTGAGTTCGTTGTGCCCCGTGACAGGCTTCCTCCCAGCAGGCTTCGATGTGCGGTTCGACCCCTTCGACGGCTCGACTGATCTAGCCGAAGTCCTATCGAAGGGCTGCCGAACGAGAGGGCGGGGGAGAGGTCTACGCACGCCGGCTTAGCAACCCATCCGTTAGCGCCAGCAGCATTGAATTTTGCGCGCGTTCCCCTAGCGCTTGCTGTAAGGCCGCCAACCCAAGTTCATGCTGCTGGCGCATGGCGGCTTCGGCAAACTGGCGTGTGCCGGCCTGTTCTAACAAATCCAACGCTTTGGGCAATTGCTCAGGACTTAAGTCGTGGTCTAGCAAGGTTTCAAACTGTTCACTAACCCGATCATGATTGAGCGCATGTAAAATGGGCAAGCTCTTCTTGCGGCGCAAAATATCATTGCCCGCCGCCTTGCCGGTCTCTTCTGGATCACCCCAAATCCCCAAAATATCATCTTGAATTTGAAAGGCCAACCCAATCGCCTCACCAAATTGTTGGAGCGCAGCTACCTGGGGCGCGGCCGCACCGCCAATCAATGCGCCAATCGCCACGCTAGCACCCACCAAGACCGCGGTCTTTCCGTGAATCATACGCATATACTCGTCTACGGACACAACCATACGTTGCTCAAAATTCATGTCTAGATGCTGACCCTCCGTGAGCTTAAGCGCGGTCTGCGTAAACAAACTCAGCGCTTGTAGCGTATGATCCGCAGAAATACCGCGGCGCACCAGCCGTTGCATGGCGGCAAAGGCCAACGCAAACATGCCATCACCGGCATTGATTGCTTGCGGCACCCCCCAAATTTTCCAAACCGTTGGACGATGGCGACGAGTCTCATCGCCATCTTCTACATCATCATGGATCAAAGAAAAGTTATGCAGTAATTCGATGGCGGTGGCCGCCGGCAAGGCTTGGATCGGGTCGCCGGCCATTTCGGCACAAGCCAGCAGACAGAGCATCGGGCGCAGGCGCTTGCCGCTCGGCGAAATCTGCGCGTTAAATTGATCATCCAGCCAGCCCATGTGATAACCCATCATGCCATAATGGGCGGCAATCGCCGCTTCATCATGGCGCAGCATGTCGCGCATCTCAGCTTCGAGCTTGGGTAACCAGAGACCAATAAAACTACTTAATTCTTGACTAGACATAAAAGAAAGCACCTTCTGTTAATTAGAATAAAGCGGTTTAGAGGCGGGAGTAGGAAGTAGGGATTAGGAAACACGTTTGTCTACTTCCTTAATCCCTACTCCCTACTCCCTGTTTTTTCAAGTATTCCAGGTTGACGCAATTGTTCAATTGTCGCGGCGCCACTGCAGAACATCGCAATGCGCAATTCCATCGTCAGCAATTCGATCTCTTCGCTGACTGCTTCAACCGATTCGACCGCCCGTTTCAAGAAAGGTGAGGCCAACCCAACCAGATCCGCCCCCAGCGCCACACATTTCGCGATGTCTTGCCCGCCACGAATACCGCCGCTGGCAAAGAGCGCAATGTCGTCCCGTTGGATCGTCGTACAGGCGCGGCGTACAGCCAGCAAACTGTCGGCGGTGGGAATTCCCCAATCGCCAAAAGCCGCCGCCAGCCGGCGTAAGCGCTCGGTGGGGGCGCGATACATTTCCACTTGGCTCCAAGAGGTGCCACCCGCCCCCGCCACATCAATTGCGCTGACGCCCGCCTCAATCAACCGGCGTGCCGTCTGTTCGCTGATCCCCCAGCCCACCTCTTTGGCGATCACGGGCCGCCCTAGCGCGCGGCAAATTTGTTCGATTTTGCCCAGCAAGCCACGCCAGTTGACATCGCCTTCCGGCTGAAGCACTTCTTGCAACGGGTTTAAATGCAAAATCAGAGCATCGGCCTCCACCATCTCAACGGCCCGGCGGCACTCATCTATGCCGTAGCCATAATTGAACTGGACTGCGCCCAGATTGGCAAAAAGCAACACATCGGGCGCAACATCGCGCACTCGAAAAGTCGTGGCAATCTCGCTATGTTCGATGCCCGCGCGTTGACTGCCCAACCCCATGGCAAGGCCATGTTGCTGGGCCGCGGCGGCCAACGTCCGGTTAATTTGATGCGCCTGGTCTGTGCCGCCGGTCATTGAGCTAATCAAAATTGGTGCTGTGATCTGCTTGCCAAATAGGCGGATTTGAGGATCGACTTCGCCCAAATTTAGCTCTGGCAGGGCTTGATGAACGAAACGGAAATGCTCTAAACCGGTGGTTAGGCTAGGGAAGCTGACATCTTCTTCTAAATTGATACGGATATGGTCAGCTTTGCGTTGGTTGATGCTCAAGAGTTCCTCAGGATAGTTCGTATAGAAATTTTGTAGGCTTATTTTGGCAACTTTGATTGATCGGGGTAAATAGGTGACAAGAATTAGAACCTGCTTTGTTAAAAGACCAGACAAGCGCCTTTGATCGTAATTTTAATTTCCACGACGCCATTATATGCATCATTTTATTGTGCTGTCGGTAGGCAACATACACTTCAGTCGTTGAATTATTTGGTTGACTGTCGATAGAAGACCCAGAAAATAGCCCGCTACGTCCAACCGATTCTTGCTAATTATACCTTATCTTGTTGCGAATTGGACGCACGCGAACCGGCTAATTGCGTCTACACCAGCGTAGATTTATCGCTGGACAATACTAATTATCCTAGATTACAATCACTTTATGCATATCGGCGTCCTAACCCACAATTATCCACGTTTCCCCGGCGACTTTAGTGGCACCTTTGTCGAAGCGCTGTGCGAAGAGTTTGCCACCCAAGGCCAACAAGTAACGGTCTGGGCCCCCTACGATCCAGCTTATAACCGGAATTTGCACGACACAGTCAATCTCCAGCTTTATCGCTATGTCTGGCCAGATCCGCTGCATCAACTGGGCTACATGCGCACCATGCAATCGGATCTAAATCTGCGCTTAAATACGTATCTGCTCAGTCCAGCCTTGTTTGCCTCTGGGATCGCTACAGTGTTGCGCCAGGCCCGCCTACGGCGACCCGATGTGTTGCACGCCCATTGGGTGTTACCGAATGGCTTTATCGGCGCGGTCGTAAGCCGTCTGTTGGGCATTCCACTAGTTGTTTCGGTGCCCGGTTCGGATGCGCAGGTGGCGGGCAAGAATCCACTGTTTCGGGCGATGGCGCGTTTCGCCTTTCGCCAAGCAAGTTTGCTCACCGCCAATAGCGCCGAATTGCGGGACAGTGTTGTGCAGATTGGCGCTGATCCGCACAAATTTGATCTGATCCTCTATGGCACCGATCCAAACATTTTACGTCCGGCTGCCACCGGCGTCGCCGAATTGCGTGCTCGCCTCGCACTGTCGCCAGACACGATAGTATTGCTCTGTGTCGGGCGGATGGTCTATAAGAAAGGTTTTGATTTTCTGTTACGCGCCTTGGCCGAACCAATGCTGCGCGCGCGAAATGTCGTTGCGTTGATGATTGGCAACGGTGATCAAAAAGCGGAATGGCAAACGTTGGCAGCTGAGCTAGGCATTGCCGACCGTGTGCAGTGGGTGGGAAACGTGCCTAAAGATCAGATTGGCGTCTATTACAATCTGGCCGACGTGCTGATCAATCCATCCGTCAGTCGCCCGGCAGATGGCCTGAATGTCTGCGTGCTTGACGCCATGAGTTGTGGCAAGCCGGTGGTCGGCTCTAGTGTGGCCGGCAATGCGCTGGCGATTGTGGATGGTGAAACGGGTTTGATTGTGCCGGAACAAGACGCCGCGGCACTGGCGACGGCGTTGGTCACATTGGTGGACAGTGCGGAGTTACGCATGCGAATGGGGAGGGCGGCGCGCGCGCGGATTGAGCAGGAACTTGGTTGGCCGCATCTAGCACAGCGTTATATCGAGCATTTTCAAAACTTAACGCAAAGGCGCTAAAAGAATTTGAGGCGGGCTTATGGCGGTTGTCTGTAACGGTTGCGGCAGCTATATTCAGCCGATAGTGAATGTCGAGGCTCAATCAATCCGTTGTCCCGAATGCGAACACGACGAGCCGATGCGAATTTTGCCACTCTTCATCGTGACCGGCGCTAGTACAGTGCGGCGCAAATAGACCAATAGCTAGGCTTGCAAGGGTTTAGCCTGATAAGTCCACTTAAAAGGTTTAGCCATCGTAGCATTATAGTATTCAACAAAGGCCAAAACCTTAGCTTTAAGTTCATCAATGGAGAGAAAGGAAGCTCGTCTAAGCAATTTGCGGCGCGGGTTTGCTGGTTGGCTAAGATCCCAGAGCAGCCTTTCTCACCGAGGTCAATTTCGAGGTCGGACTCATTCGCCACCCAGCGCACCAGGGATTCCGAAAGATGAATATTGAGATTATCGACCACAAAATGCCAGCGCAAGGCGGTTAGGTCAGTGGCAACCACCGCCTGCGCATGGGCGAGAAAATCGGCTTCCGTGCGGGAAGGACCGGCTTGGGGCGCAATGACCTTGCCGGTGACGACATCGCGGGTCAAGATAAAAGTGGCCGTGCCGTGCCGGATATACTCAAACTCGCGCCGCTCGATTTTGCCCGGTGCAATAGGTAAGCCTGGATGTTTCCGTTCCAGCGCCTGAACACCGGTTAATTCATCCGTGCTGACCGTTCGTTCCGCTCGTGCATAACGGTCTAGTGCCTGATGGTAGACTTCACAAATCGCCTTGACTTTAACGTCAAAATCCGCATCCTGCTCAGCCGGTGCGGTCAGCCAATAGCGGATCTGGTAAGGTTTTAGATCTTTTTTTAGGATCCGTTGTGCGTGTCTGGGCGAGATGATCGCCACGATGTCTTGATGCATGATTTCATCGGCAATTTCCGGGTACCCTTTGGGTGCGGTCCACTGGCTGATCAGATGGCCCGATTTTTCGGGCGCTTCACAAGCCAGGGCCACGATTTTACAAACCTGTTCCGCACTGAGCGCCGAAGGTTTGCCGGAACGAGGTGCATCGGCCAAGCGCTCACTCACACTCAATTCGCTCAGTGGGATGGCGGCATACCTTGACCACCGATTGCGCCATAGACGAGCCATGTCGATTGATATGCCAAATGCTTGACTGATCTGACGATGGTTTTTCCCTTCGGCGGCGAACAAGATGATTCGCACTCTTTGCGCCAACTGTTGGGCGGTTGAATACTGGCTCTGCACTTTTTGCAGCGTAGCCCGAGTCTCATTGTCTAAGGCTAGTGCAACTGGTCGTGGATCAGGCATTTTTGTTTTTAACCCTTATTTTCACTTAGGCCAATCCAAATAAATAACGATCCAGGGATCGAGACCTGACAGGTGGAAAAAGCCTCACCTGTCAGGTCGGACGCCAGCAAGTTTAAAAGCGGCTCACCTGTATATTTATTTGGATTGGCCTTAATTGGTTACATCCTACGATTATGCTCAGTTTACCTTACTTGTTTTACTATTGGCTCATTTAGGCCGCCCTGTACTAGCAAAGGTTTTTGACTGAATACCAGTCAAGCCGAACCAATTTTGAATTCAACCGCGAATCCTGGAGCAAATCAAACAGTTTGATCAGACCGCCTAGTCTTAAGTTTCTACCTTGCTGCTGCTCGGATCTGACTTTATAATCGGACCAAGCGGCAAACTGGCCCGCGCGGGGAAAGCATATAATGAGCTAATGATTCCTTTCCTGAAAACACGTCGCTAAACCATAAGCCATAAGTGAAAATAGAATAGAGCTTCAGATGACAGGTTGAAAATAATATTTACGGGATGTGTAATTTTAGAAATTAAAAGTAGTTGTTCAAGTTGGCGTGCCACAAGCGGCTGTCTAAGAGTAGCAAACTGCCTGCCTTGCCTACCGCCTTGACTTCGGTTGGATAAGGGGTGTATGGATGCCAACTGTTCGCCCCCGTTGGATTGTTATTCATGCGCTGGCTGCCGGAGACAACGAGCGTGCCGCCGGTTGCCACGCTAAAATCCGAAAGCATCCAGATCGTTGTCATGTGCATGACGACATCTGGATAGGGCGCAGGCAGGCAGCCGGCGTTCCGTTGATTAAAAGGCCAATCCGCATGCCATTCGCCACGCGCGTTGCCCGGCTCATTGATCGTGGCCGTGGTGAACGAGATGCGCACGTGCGGGCCTAGTTGTGTTTCGAGCAGTCACGTAGGCGTTGATCGGCTAGATACGGAGCGACAGATTGATCGTAGTTGATCACGCCCAGCACATGACCGATATTTTGCGGTGCGTTAGGGTTGCGCTGTTGCGCCGTGGTTGCCAAAATGCTGTCATGCACCAAACTGACCTCGTTGGCTGGGATCACATTTTCGAGGACACACCAGCCATCCAATTGCAGGCGCATTAATTGTTCGTCCATATTTTCCCTCGGATAAATCGAACGCTGGCCACTTTTCAGGCTGGTTGCGCGACCAGTTTGTGTTCAGGGCGCTTCGCCAACCAATCTTCCAACGTTGCCACTCGCTCTGGATACTTGTAACTGCGCGCCAGGAAACCAGCCCCATGCTGTGGCATCGGGTCTTGATCCGTCGGTTGGTAGCGCAGATCAACACTCCAGCGGACCTGCTTGGAATAATTGGGTGTGGACATATGGACACAGCGATCGTTGAACAAGATCACACCACCCTTTTCAATCGGCAGGGCGACTGCCCGTTCTTTGCCTACCAAATGTTCTTGGTCGATCTCCGTATATTGGGTGCTGGTGTACTCCTCACGATGATGAGAGAGCAACTGTTGGCGGTGCGTCTGTGGCATGAAATGCAGACAACCGTTTTCCAAATTGGCATCAACCAATGCGACCCAGACAGTGATCACCGGGTTGGCGTTGGCATCAGGCCAATACGAGCGATCCTGGTGCCAGGGCACAGTGCCCGCCGCAACCTTGGGTACTTTGGGGCGCGTGTTGTAGACTGGGTTGGCAAAAATCTCACCACCAATCAGCGATTCCACTGCACTGATAATCTTCGGATTCGCCATCAGATCGAAGTAACCGGGCAAACGGTCGCGCCAACTGCGGCCGTATTTCAAGAATTCGACATCAGTTTTGCCCTCAAAGAGCCGGGCCAGGCGGTTCTCAAACGATTCGTCTTCCAGTTTATCGGTGATCAACAGATTGGCATAGAGGTCATCGGCGATTTCAGCAACCTTTTGTTGCATCGATGTTATCACCGCCGCCATGTCGGCATCATCTAAAAGATGCGGGAGCGCTAGATAACCTTCGCTGTCATAAAAAGCAACTTGCTCCGGTGATAGAGTGCCATGACTATTGGTACGATATTGGGCTAACACAAATGATTCCTTTTTGAAGCTATAAAAAGTGTAACTGCTTGCCTCACCCCCCAGCCCCCTCTCCTGAACTCTGCCCTTTGATTCAGGAGAGGGGGCTGGGCGTTCTGTCCCGTGATAGGCTCCCTCTCAGCAGGAGAGGGCGGGGGGAGAGGTCTGCGTTACCCGTTGTCGAATTATCATATCATAAAGCAACGGCACACTCAACTGGCTGAAAAATGCAGGCGATGCTGGCACTTTTTGTGGGATGAATTGTGCTTCCGGCGTTTCCGTCTGCAAACGTTTAAATTCCATTCGCGCCGAATTTGCGTTATGCTATCCATACGGTTTTATCGTGTTCGATTAGGCATGACCGACGCCACTCCCGATCACTGATCGTCAGTGGTTGGCGTCTTGATAAAAACTATCATCAAATGATCTGGCAAGTAAGGCTTATGTTTATTCTACGTCAACATCAACAACAGGCGGTCAATGCTGCGCTGGCTAAGTCGCACAATGGCACATTGACGGCCGTTATCCCGCCCGGCGGCGGCAAGACGATCCTCGCCTTGTCCGTGCTCGATGCTTTACGCAAGGCTGGCCGCATCGACGCGGCTGTGGTCTTTACGCCGCGCCTGGGCCTTTGCTCGCAGTTTGAACTGGACTGGAAAGATGTCCGCTCGTACTTTCAACCGGGGGCAATGGGCGCGATTGTGCACCGGGAAAATGCCAGCCTTGATAGTTTGCGGGCGTTTGGTTATATCACTAGCTATCAATCCTTGTGCGCCGACCCGACTGTACACCAACGTTTCGCTCGCCGTCATACAGGGCGGCTGGCGATTGTCTGTGACGAAGCCCATTATCTGGGCGAGAAATTATATGGCAGCGGTGACACCACCCAGGCCGCTAAGCTACTGGCGCAACTGGGCGAACATGCCGCATTCAAGCTCGTGATGACCGGCACGCCCTATCGTGCCGATGAGAATCCGATTGTCTTCGCCGAATATGATGACCAAGGACGCATCGTAGCGGACATCCAACTGACCTATGGTGACGGGGTTGCCCAGGGTTTTCTGCGCCCTTTTGACGCTACACTGTTCGATGGTACGCTCTCGCAGACGCGCCGCCACCAAAGAAATGGCAACGCCTACTATCGCACAGAGACGGTGGAACTGCGTTATACCGCGCAGCAACTGACCAAGGTCGCCACTGATCCGCAGTTCTGGGAGATCGCCGCCCGGCACGCGTATGAGAAGGTGAAGGAGTTACAAGAATTATGGCCCGCCTATTGTGGCATTGCGGGCTGTGCCAATCAGGATCATGCGCGGCAGGTGATGGAATATCTACAATCGCTGGGCGCGCGCTGTTTGCTGGCGGTCTCGGATGATAGCCAGGCGCACGCTAATTTGCGCCTATTTAAGGGTGGCGGGCGCGACATGTTGGTGACGGTGGGCATGGCGCATGTCGGTTACGACTATAAGCCAATTGCCGTTGCGGCGGTGCTGAATGGCGTGCGCGAGTATAATTGGCTGGATCAGTTCACGATGCGCGCCGGGCGCGTGTTGCCGAATCGTCCGCCCAGTGAACAGACGGCTTGGATCTTCAGCATGAACGATTTGGCCATGCGGCGTTATGTCAATGCCAAGCGCGATGAGGCCGAGCGGATGGTGCGGCTGGCCGAGGCCCCCGAAGCAGTAGAAGAAACAAACGAGATTGGCGGGGGGGAGAGCGACGGGCCACGCTTACTTTATCATGGCGTGACGCTTGACAGCATCTCTGGCATCGGTTTTGGTCATAACGGTTATTCCGAGGATTTAGCTGACGATGGGGCGCAGCCCGATGATGATCGATTGCCGATCACGGATAAAGAGCAACGTGAACAATTGCGCCGGCGCCGGCAAGGGCTGGTGGGCCAATATGCCGCGAAACTCTATGGTCAAGTCAACGGCGACACGATCCGCCAGACGAACGCCGTGCTCCTCCAAAGGTACGGCAAACCGGTGAATCAGTGTACGATTGAGGAATTACACCGCCAGATCGAATGGTTAGAAAGTAAATTAGGCATTGTGCTGGAAGCCATCGACGCCAAACCCGCGCAGCCCGATGAGGAACCCTCGTTTGTGCAAGGTGGACTTTTTTAATAAGTGGTAAATTGTAGGTCATCGCTTCCAGCGTGACGCAGATGGCAAACCTCATTAGGTTGGTTAAACCATGTCTGTCACGCTGAAAGCGATGA
>JBBQBY010000072.1:0-19189 GCA_038318235.1 Caldilineales bacterium | reverse complement strand
CCATTGCACCCCAAGCTGCCGCAAGCTGGCGAGGCTTTGCTCACCGTATAGGCGCACCTGTGTGCTATCACCCTGGTCGCGCGCCACATCGCTGCGGCCCAATAACCCGATCGCCAGGCCTTCGCGGTCCTCAAGCGCGCGGTGAAGCTCCACACACGCTGTGAACAGTGCCATCGCACGCGCAAAGTCGCCACGCTCGCGGCGCACCAGCCCCAGCAGAAAGAGGGTTCGGCCTAAACCGCCGCTACTAAAGCGCCAGCGGTCCTCTAAGACGCGCTGCCGCGCCAAGACATCTTCCAAGCGCGCCGTCGCTTGCTGATATTGCCCCACCGCGCGCCTGAAGTGCCGCGTTGACAAGTAGATGTGTATCATCCTCCGCTTCCCCCAGGGCACGGCGCAGGGTCAAACTCTGCGCAAAGAGCTGCGCAGCACGGGCGTAATCGTGTTGGTCGGAGGCTAACCAAGCGGCCGCTTGCATCGCACCTAGGCGTGCGGCTAGGGCATTGGCGTCGGCAGTAGGGTCGTCCAACGCCAGCAATTCCTCTAGCCAGACACGCCCCTCGCTGATCGCACCGCGGCGCCGCCAGAATTTGCGGAGCGCCCCGCCGAGCCTGAGTCCAAGCGTCAGATCACCGCCGTCGCGCGCCCACTCTAACGCAGCACGCAGGTTGGCGTATGCGCGATCAAGCTGCGCGATGGCTGCCTCGGCCGTCGGGCTGTCCCATTGGGCTGCAGCCGCTTCGGCCAGCGTTAGATAGTAGGTGGCGTGCGCACGCTGGAGCAGCGCCGCCGTCCCTTGCGCGGCCATCGCCCAAACCGGTGCGGCGCGCCGCAACAAGCGGCGATCTCTATATCACTGGCGCGACTTATCAAAGCCTGCCGCTTGCACCGTACACTTGCCATGAAACCTCATTCATAATATGATAGGGTGAGCAAAATTCCACCTAAGCGGTACACGGGTTTGCAAACCCGTGTACTATTTATTTTAGAAAAGAAGAGACTCATGACCCTGTCCATTCCACCCCACGCGCCTAGCGTGCGCGATGATTTCTTTTTACGCCGTGATTGGCGTTTACTGAACAATGGCTCTTTTGGGGCTTGCCCGCGACCGGTGTTCGAGGTCTATCAGCGGTGGCAGACGGAATTCGAGGTTCATCCTGGCGAATTTGTGGGCCGGTGGGGTGTTTTGATGGATGAAGCGCGCGCCAAATTGGCGGCCTATTTACATACAGATAGCAGCCGTCTATGCTTTGTCACCAACGCCACGATGGGCGTCAACGCTGTGACTCATTCACTGCGCAGTTGGTTGAAACCAGGGGATGAAGTGTTGACCACCAACCATGAGTATGGTGCGTGCAATCATGCCTGGCAATTCAACTGTGAAAAGACCGGCGCTATCTATATCAACTACCCAATCGATCTGCCCCTCCATTCGGAAGCCGAGTTTGTCGAGCGTTTCTGGGCTGGCGTCACCGAGCAAACACGCGTCATCTATCTCAGCCACATCACCTCGCCCACGGCGCTTACATTTCCGATCGAAGAAATTTGTCGCCGAGCGCGCGCGGCCAATATCTTAACCGTGATTGACGGCGCCCATGTCCCAGGCCAGCGCGATCTATTTTTGGACGCGATCGGCGCCGATTTTTACACGGGCAATTGTCACAAATGGATGGGCGGCCCTAAAGGCTCGGCCTTCTTATATGCAAGAACAGAAGTGCAACATCTGATCGAGCCGCTGATCGTGGGGCATGGCTGGCATCCCGGCGAACAGTCAAGTAAGCCGCTGATCGACTATGTCGAGCAATACGGCACGCGCGATCTAGCGGCCTTTCTCGCCATACCCGCGGCGATTGATTATATGGAAGCGCATGATTGGCAAGCCGTACGCGCTCGTTGTCATGCGCTGGCGCTGGATACCAAGCGCACGATCGAGCAGATGTTTCACACCGAAGCGATCTGTCCAGAGGAATTTGACTGGTTCAGCCAGCTTTGCGCAATCCGCCTGCCAGATAACACCGATATGGGCAAACTAAGCCAACTTTTGCGCGAACATTATCAGATCGAGATGCCGATGATCACGTGGGGCAAGTATAAGCTGGCTCGCCTATCCGTGCAGGTTTATACCACACAAGACGAGTTGGACGCCTTTGTCGAGGCAGTGACGAGCCATGTGCCAGTCTGTCTGGAAGAAGCGGATCCGGTAGCCGGATAAGTCACCGCGCGGCATGGCCAAGGGGCGATCATCCTTCTGAACGATCACTCGTTGCTTTACAGCCACTGCTTGGTGGCGATTGATTCGATATTCAACTCACGTTCATCTCACGTTCAACTCACGTTTGGTTGCTATAATCGCCGCTAGTGCTGAAGTCAATTTGAAAAGCGGCGTTTTGTCGGCTGGCGAGCCCAGACCCCCACCTAACCTCCCCCTGATGGGGAGGAACTGAGGCTTCGTGTGCAGGGTGACGGTTCCCTCCCTTACCAGGGGAGCGCGCCTAGAAGGCAACCGCCGTTTGGGGCGCGGGTGGGGTAATTCTCCGCTTTTCGTTCTGATTTTGGTATAGTGCTGCAAGCCGTCTGCATCAGGCAGCACAAAAGCGACACCCAAACCTTCAGCGTACCGCACTGTTCGCTGCAAGACAGCCAGGCGCCGTTATGGGGCGTGTATAACAAGAGGAATCAATGGCATTACCTTTCGCACGTTCCACCCGTGCTTTGCATACTGATCGCCCCTATCCCGCGCTGGCCGTATTGGTGATCGCCATCCTCTTGCTTGGGCTGTGGGCGGTTTGGTTTTTCTGGGCGCCAATCACCTTATACGAAACAGGCCAAATTGTCAGTACCACTCGGCGCGGGACACTGGTAGCCACCTTCTCGGCGCAGGCCGTTGACCGCGTGCAGGCCGGTCAATTGGCTTTGCTGCGTTCCCAAAGCGAGCAGACAAAACAAGGCGAGGGCATTCCCGCCCTGGTCATGGAAGTCCGCAACAAAGTGGTGAATGGACAGATTCAGGCCGATCTAGCGCCCCTGTTGGATCAACAATCGAATGGCGATTTGCTAAAAGACTTCAAAGGTCAGGTCGAGGTGGAAGTAGAGCATATTTCACCGGCGCAAATGGTGTGGCGCGCCTCTGGGCAAGGCGTAAATACGAATGGCGTTCTCGTAAACCCACAAACACGTTGAGTCAGTTACCCCGCAGCTAAAGCCGGGGGCTTGCCCGTAGTCGCGTAGAGACGACTCGGGCTTTTCATGCTAAACGACTACTGACGGAGCCGTACTAACGATAAAGACATGCCTTACCGTTGAGTTTTACAAGAACGAAGGTTCTTGGCTCTGAAAATTTTACGTCGTCAAAGACCACTGACGACAACCTGATATTTTCAGTTGGTAACGTGCTACGCCGTAAACGTTTCTCGCGGGGGAGATTTTACGAGTTCCTTTGGCGCAACTATAGTATACCACAATTACAGGAGAAAGTCTATGTCAAAACGCTTACAACAAATGTCCAAAACGAGTACGTTTTGCTTGCTTACCCCCCATGTCTAAAGCCAGGGGTACCCCGCAAGGAGTTTTGATGGATAACACCATAACAGCCGAGCGGCATTTTTTTGCGCCCGAAGTAGTGCAGACATCGGCGATGGATTGTGGCCCAGCAGCGCTCAAATGTTTGCTCGAAGGCTTTGGGATCGCGGTCAGCTATGGCCGTCTGCGCGAGGCGTGCCAGACGGATGTGGACGGTACCTCGATCGATACCTTGGAGGATGTGGCGCAGCAATTAGGGCTACAAGCCCAACAAGTGCTGGCGCCAGTGGATCACCTGCTTTTACCCGCGGCAAACCTTTTGCCGGCGCTCGTGGTCACCGTGCAACCCAGTGGTGCGACGCATTTTGTCGTCGTTTGGCGCACAGTCGGCCGCTGGATCCAGGTGATGGATCCAGCAACCGGGCGACGCTGGGTAAGCCAGGCCCGCTTTGCCCAAGAAGTTTATCGCCATCAATTATGGTTACCGGCAGAAACCTGGCGCACGTGGGCGGGTTCGGCAGGTTTTTGTGACCCCTTGCGCGTCCGGTTGCGCGATCTGGGCCTGACCGAAACGGCGATCACGCGGCTGGTCGAAGGCGCGCTGGCCGAGTCGGCTTGGCGACCGTTGGCTGCGCTCGATGCCACGACGCGTCTGGTCACCTCGGTGATACGGGCGCGGGGTGTGATGCGCGGCGCAGAGGCAACCCAGTTGGTGGAACATTTCTTTGCCCAGGCGCAGCAAACGTCAACAACTGGCCCAGAACTGATCCCTGCTGCCTTTTGGTCGGTGCAACCGTTGCCAGCCAGCCCCGATGGCGCGACGCCCGCAGAAGCATTGCTTTTGCTCCGTGGTGCGGTGTTACTGCACGTGAGCGGGCGACAACTGCCGCGACCCGATACCGCCGGCGACGGACACATCGATCAACAAACCGAGCACACCTCAGCAACTAGCGAAATGAACGCCCCAGGCATGCCGCTAGCGCCAGACTTGGCGGCCGCGCTGGCCGAACCAGAAGGCGATTGGGGATCCCCAGCCTGGGCCCTCATCCGTGCCCTGCGCGCTGATGGCCTGCTCACGCCGGGGATCTTAAGCGTGGCGGCGATCATGGCCGCGCTGAGTGTGACGTTAGAGGCCGCGCTGTTGCGTGGGTTGATGGCGGTGAACAATGGGTTTGGGCAAACGGAACAACGCATGCTGTTGGCCGCGGGTGTGCTGGTGTTTAGCGTGGCGCTCTTCTTGCTAGAAGCACCGTTGGCAAACCTGGTGCGCCGGATCGGGCGCCAACTCGAAATTCGGCTGCGGATTGCGCTCTTAGAAAAGCTGCCACGGTTGGGCGACCACTATTTTCACAGCCGGCTGATTTCCGATATGGCGCATCGCGCCTACAGCCTACGCCAGTTGAACAGCTTGCCGAGTTTGGCCATTAACCTGTTACGCCAGGGGGTTCAGCTCTTGTTCACGGCCGTGGGGGTCGTCTGGCTGGCCCCCACCAGCGCCCCCCTAGCGCTATTGATAATTTTATTTGCGGCCAGCGTAGCTTTCCTGAGCCAGCCAATTTTGGCGGAACGCGATCTACGGGTGCGTACGCATACCAGCGCCTTAAGTCGCTTTTACCTGGATGCTTTGCTCGGCTTGCTCCCGATTCGCGCGCACAGTGCTGAACGTGCAGTGCGCCGGGAGCACGAGATGTTACTGGTGGAATGGGTGCGGGCCAGTTGGAGTTTAGCCCATTTGGAAATGCTGTTGCAAGCAGTTGTCGCTTTTGTCGGCATGGGCAGCGCGAGTTGGATTGTTTTACATTACATCGCTGGCGGCGGCGAAGCCAGTGGTGTGTTGCTTTTGCTCTACTGGGCGCTCAGCTTGCCAACGCTCAGTCAATCGCTTGTCAACAGTGCGCAGCAATATCCTATGGTGCGCAACCATCTGCTCCGGCTGTTGGAGCCGCTGGGCGCGCCGGAGGAGGGGGATGGGGAGAGAGAGGAAGACAAGGAGACAAGGAGACAAGGAGACAAGGAGCACGCAAATCTACCGCTTCCTGCGGTAACCAGGGTGGGCGTTGCGATTCAGATGACGGGAATCGTCGTCCATGCGGGCGGGCATACGGTGTTGCAGGAGCTTGATCTCACGATTGAGGCGGGTGAGCACGTGGCGATTGTGGGGCCGTCGGGGGCGGGCAAATCGAGCCTGGTCGGGTTGCTGTTGGGTTGGCAACGTCCAGCAGCGGGCCAACTGTTGGTGGACGGAGCGCCGCTCGTGGGTGAACAGTTACAAACACTGCGGCGGATGACTGCTTGGGTGGACCCGGCAGTGCAATTGTGGAATCGTACGCTGACCACTAATTTGCGCTATGGGGTGGCCAGCGGTGAAGGCGAGACGCTGGATGACGTGCTCGCGCAGGCCAATCTCTACGAAATCTTGGAGAAATTGCCAGAAGGCATGCAGACCACACTGGGTGAAAGTGGTGGTTTGGTCTCTGGCGGGGAGGGTCAACGGGTGCGCCTCGGCCGCGCGCTGTTACGCCCGAATGTGCGTATGGCGATCCTAGATGAACCCTTCCGTGGCCTCGATCGTCAGCAACGACACCAACTACTCGCCAATGCCCGCCAGCACTGGCAAGCCGCCACCTTGCTCTGCATCACCCATGATGTGATGGAAACACAAGGCTTTGACCGCGTCCTCGTGATCGAAGGCGGCCACATTGTCGAAGATGGCACACCCCAAGCGCTGGCCGCCCAACCGGATTCGCGCTATCAGGCTTTGTTGGCCGCCGACAACGCCATCCAACAAACAAGCTGGGCGAGCGCTGATTGGCGGCAGATCTGGCTAGAAGGAGGACAGTTGCGCGAGTTATGAATGGATAACACAAACCAAATGACGAAGAACTTTTGGTTCAACCGGATCTGAGGTTCCCGCCCATTGAAACGGGCGTCTAGCACATGTGCTCCAGAAGAGCCGAACTTTTTTGATTGGAAGCAACAAAAGAGAACACAAATAGCGTTGACGGCCTGGCGTCAGCAAACGCGGGGCGCATTCAACTTGCATCTGTTCGAGGGCGATCACTTTTATCTGAATCAACAACCCCAGGCGCTCTTGCAAATGCTGGCACAGATCTTGACAGCGAATATGTTGGCATAGCCACCGAAAGCGGTTAGCAGAGGAGACTCATGTCATCTATCGTCACATTACACTTGGCAAGCACAGCCGTTCAACGATGATCAAAGTTGGCATCCTGGTGGCTGGAGTGAAAGCCTGTCGGTCCAGCTATCAGGCCGCACCGGTGCAGGAAGGGCGCATAGCAGATCCGAATTCATCAACTCATCGATCTCCACCCACTGAACAAAGTGATGGCTAGAGATCGACATAGGATGAGACGCACCATGCCCAGCCAGTTTGTGGCGTGACGATTCACATTCATCTCACGTTTGTCTGTTATACTTACTGGGTGAAGTTCTGTTCCTTCGCACGTATGAATGAGCAGGTTATCATGCAACAGACGATGGAAGAACACAAGGATATACTGCCCTGGCATGTGGCTGGTGGGAAAAATGATCACGTTACCGCACGAGTTGACCTTATCCAACGCCCCATCGCTAAAGGGTCAACATGAATTCAATCCATTTACCGATTTACTGGTCAGCCAGGAGACCAAGCCGTTATCTCTCCGTCCTGCGGACTGGCGCACGATAACGCCTTTTCAGCGCGCATTATTGGTGATCGATGGGACAGTCACCAAATTTATCGAAGCCTATGCCCTGGAGCCGGTGGAGTCGGTGCGCTTGCAACAACAAACACAACTGCTAGCCAGCGCGCACGCCTGGCTCAAGACCCCGGCAAATACGGAAGTAATCGGGCGCCAAGTGTTGCTGCGCGGTCGCTATAGTGCAACGGTCTACGCCTATGCCGTCTCGCTGCTGGTGCCAACTCGGCTGCCCGTCGAACTATTGCATGCGCTCGAAACTGAGCCAGCTGGCATTGGGCGCGTGTTGTTGAACAGCCACATCGAAAACCGCCGCGAAATTCTTTGGTATGGATATGAACAGTTGACAGATCTGCCAGACGAAATTCGTCAGTTGACCGGCGTCGAATTTCTCAGCCGCACCTACCGGATCATCAACGGCGGACAGCCGGTGATGTTAATCAACGAAAAGTTCCCCATGCATCAAGGCAACTTATGAACATTGCCGGTGCCACACAGGCACGCGGCACGCTCCACATTGCCCATGTCGAGGCGTTGGGTGGCGCAGAATCCATGGACCCATACGTCCCCACGCGCTTCTTGGAAGCAATCCTCATGGTCTATGATAAACTCGTCACCGTGGATGCCAAGGGGTTGCCGGCGCCAGGGTTGGCAACCCCTTGGAGTAGCAACGCGGATGCCAACGTCTGGACCTTCAAACTGCGCACCGGCGTCAAGTTTCACGATGGCGCAGATTTCAAAGCGGCGGATGTCGTCTACAGCATCAAACGGATGATCGATCCAGCCCTCAAATCACCGATCGCGGCGGGGCTTGCCATGCTCGACACGGTGGAAGCCAGCGATGCGAATACCGTCGTGATAAAACGAAGTCACCGTATGCGGATTTCCCACTGGCCTTGACCGATTATCGCATGGGCATCCTCCCAGACGGCAGCGGCGACACGATTGGCAAGAGTGGGAATGGCACCGGCCCTTTCATCCTCAAAAAGATAGATGCAACCGGCATCACCACGCTGACGGCCAATGATAATTACTGGAATGGCAAACCAGGGGCGGCGCAAGTCGACATCAACAGCATTCCCGACGCCGAAGCGCGTTTGCAGGCGATGCTCGCTGGGCAATTGGATTGGCTCGGTGTCACGGCGCAACAGGTGGCGCGGTTTAAGAATAATCCCCAGTTCAAGTTGCAAACTTTTCCCAGCGGCGGCTGGCTTGGCTTTGTCATGCGCACCGACACCAAACCATTTGATGATGTGCGCGTACGCAAAGCATTGCGCATGATGGCCGACCGGGCCGAATTCCTCAAATTAACTGTAGGCGAAGGCAACGGCGCCGTGAGCTGTGACCAACCGGTGACGCCCCATGACCCCTATTACGCCGACCTCAAGTGTCCAGCCGATGTGGCGGGCGCCAAAGCCTTGTTGGCGGAAGCCGGTTATGCCAAAGGCATCACGGTTGATTTGCACATTGCGCCGATGATTGCCGGCTGGGCGCCGATGGCCGAAATCTATCAACGCCAAGCCGCGGCGGCGGGCATCAACGTCAACATCGTCAATGATGCGGCGGATGGCTATTGGACCAATGTGTGGATGGCGCAATCCTTTTTCGCCACCGCCTGGGAAGATCGGACAGCGGATGGCGCGTTGAATGAAATGTTCCGCAGTGGTACGCCCTATAACGAAAGTTACTTGGCGGATAAAAAATTCGACAGTTTGCTGGACCAGGCCCACCGCGAGTTGAACTTTGACGCCCGCAAAGCGCTTTACGCCCAAGCGCAACAACTGCTGTGGGACGAAAGCGGCACCTTTATCCCGTTCACCCTCAGCGTTGGCACCTATGTGTTAAGCGCACGCGTGCAAAACTTCCCAGCGGTCGGGCCTTTCAACATCCGTTGGGAGCAGGTGACAGTGGGAAAGTGAGTCAGAGGACAGAGGGCAGAAGACAGTAGACGGTCTCTGTTCTTCTGCCCTCTGTCCTCTAATTTCTGTCTACTGTCAAGAGAGGATTTCACCATGCTCCAATTCCTAGCCCAACGTTTACTGCCGAATGTGCTGGATGTTATTGTCGTTTAGCTCACTCTCCTTTCTGGGCTTTGGGGTCACACCGCCGACGCCCGATTGGGGTCTGATGATTGCGACAAATCGGAGCATTATGGCCGTGGCGCCGTGGGCGACCCTGTGGCCGCTGGCCGCGCTCACGTCGCTGATCATCGGCATCAATCTCACCGCCGATGCGGCTCGCCAAAGCCGTTGGCTCGGATCGCTCCCAGGGCGCACCCGTATGAGTGCTAACCAGCAAACAACCGTGGATCAGCGGACACTCCTGTTGCAAATCGAAGGATTATCGATCGGCTATCGCAATCAACGGGGCGCAACGGCCCAGGTGTTGCGTGGCATCAATCTAGCCGTGGCGCGCGGAGAAACGATTGGCATCGTAGGGGAAAGCGGCAGCGGCAAAAGCACATTGGCGCTGGCGATGCTCGGCTATCTGCGCGCCGGCAGTCGGGTCTTAGGCGGCAATCTACGCTATGCGGGCCAAGATTTATTCCAGTCAGCACCGTCAGCTTTACAAGCGTTGCGCGGCGGCAAAATTGCTCTGATCCCACAGAATGCTGGGCAATGGCTCACGCCCACCATGCGCATCGGTCAACAGATTGCCGAGGCGCTTCAACTCCACACGCGTCTGGCCGCGCGCGATGTGCAACAGCGCGCCCACCAACTACTCGTCCAGGTGCATTTGCCCCAACCCGATCAACTCCTGCACCGCTATCCGCACCAACTTTCTGGCGGGCAGCAACAGCGGGTGGCGATTGCAATGGCATTGGCAGGCGAACCCGATCTGCTCGTGCTCGATGAACCAACCACAGGGCTAGATGTGACGACGCAAGCGCATATTTTAACCCTACTACGCGAAGTGAGCCAAGCGACCGCGGTGGCGATGGTCTACGTCAGCCACGATTTAACTGTGATTGCGCGCGTGAGTGACCGAGTGGCCGTGATGTACGCCGGAGAGATTGCGGAGATGGGGGCGACGCAGACCGTACTCATGCAGCCAAACCATCCCTATACGCGCGGTCTGCTTCGTTCGATCCCACGGTTGCAGGCGCAAGGTTTACCCACAGGATTGCCAGGGACGCCACCAGCGATTGGCAGCGTCACCGTCGGCTGTGCGTTTGCGCCACGGTGTGGGTTTGCGGATCAAATTTGTCACGAAGTTAGCCCCATGTTGGAGGGGATCGGCCCAGATGCGCCACCGCATCAAGTGCGCTGCCACCATTGGTCGCTTGTCCGTGCGACACCGAACCCAATCGCCGCTGGTCCTGGCCGCACCACCCATGCCCAGCCAAGCGCGACGCCATTGTTAAACCTGCAAGCTGTGCAAATCAGCTACCACAGACCTGGCTTCCTGAGCAGTTGGTTCAAGCAGCAGAGTGCATCGCCAGCCACGGTAAGCGATCTTTCCTTGCAAATTCAAAAAGGCGAAACATTGGCCTTGGTGGGTGAATCGGGTAGTGGCAAATCTACGATCACGCGGGCAATTGCGGGGTTATTGGCCCCGCGCGCCGGTGAGATCCGGTTGGATGGCTCGCCCTTGCCACCGCTGGTCGATCAGCGCTTGCCAACGCAACGCCGGCGCATCCAGATGATTTTTCAGAACCCCGACGCTTCACTCAACCCACGCCATACTGTGGCCCAGATTCTGGCCCAACCGTTACGGCTCTATTTTCACCTAGATCAACGTGCGATCCAGGTGCGATCGATTGAATTATTACAGCAAGTGCGGCTGGGCGAACAATATCTTGCCCGTTTTCCGGCCCAACTGTCTGGCGGCGAGCAGCAGCGCGTGGCGATTGCGCGCGCCTTTGCCGCCGAACCGGATCTGATTTTGTGTGACGAAGTGGTCTCGGCCCTAGATGTATCAGTACAGGCAACTGTTCTAGCGTTATTAAGCCAGCTTCAGGCAGAACGAGGCGTGGCTTACCTGTTCATCGCCCATGATCTAGCCGTCGTACGCGCCATCGCCGACCGCGTGGCGGTGCTTTATCAAGGCACCTTGTGTGAAATAGGGACAACGCAACAGGTATATGCGCCACCCTACCATCCATATACGGAATTGCTACTACAGGCGGCCTTGATCCAATTTGCAGGAAAACCGACATCAACGCCTGGGCAAAGACAAGCGCCAACCGGGCGTGGCTGTCCTGCGCAGGCAATCTGTCCGCAACATTTGGGCGCCCTCTGTGCAGAGACAGTCTCTCCGTGGCAGGAGACCACCCCAGGGCATTTCATTCGCTGCCATATTCCAGTGGCGGAATTACTTTGACATGATTGATAGTACGGTCGGACGGCCATTAGAAATGTTGTCATGGCAGGGCAAACCCTGGTATGATCGTCATGCCACCAGTCGGTGCGGAGGCCCACTTTATCCGCCGATCAAAGAAGGCGCGATAGCGAGTTTTGGCTAGCCAGGTGGCTGCGCCCCCGTATCCCTTTATTGTGGGCGTAATTGGGACAATCTATATAGTTTTTCACAATCCAATCATAAGGGGAAACACATGAAAAGCGTAACAACCTTCAAAACACGTGGGCAGGAGACGCTGGACCGCCTAGCAGAAGCGGGTAAGCAACAACCAGCTCAAGTCCAAACTTTTAGCGCCACCGCAGCTGGCGCAGTGATCGGTGGCATTATCCTGGCCGCCGGCGCCCAAGGTGTGCTAGCCGTCGTCGCCCTGTTGGCCGCGCCGCCTGTTGCCCTGACAATCGGTGCGCTCGGCGGTGGGGCCGTTGCTTGGAGTTACATGCAACGCCACCGCCAAGAGGACGCGACCAACTCGCCAACCACCGGACCGCTCGCGATGGCAGAAGCTGACATCGCGAACGAGCAGGTAGGCCCAGCAGACATGCTGGATCAGCAAACAGCCAGTGACCTCGCGGCTTAACTTATAGAGAAACCGTAACTGCTAACCCCACCCTAACCCTCCCCAAACGAGGGAGGGAACCGTCACGGGACGCGTCGAGAATTTCGCGCGACCTGTGACAGTTCCTCCCCTGTTTGGGGGAGGTTAGGAGGGGGTGGCTTGGTAGTTACGAGAAACCATGTAAATGCCAGACAAGCGTTGGTGGTGTTTTTAACCGCTCTTGGCTGGTTTTCCCAAGGTGTGCGTTTAAAATCCGCACCTACCTTTTGTATGCCTTTGATTTGTTTCGTCTATTAGGTCCGTTGTTAGCTGGAATTCACATTTAACAATGCTCGACGGTTATATATGTATAGCCGTCGAGCATTGTTGTTGGTCGCACGCTTCACAGGTAGTAACGGATAGCTTTTGATCAAGTGGCCCCCAGACAGTATGCCATTGTCAGCCTGAACGGATTACGATTATTTTTTGGTCCGTGGCCTACCCGCTCTCCTTGACGTTTGTTGTATGCTTATTTGACGCAGTTTTTACCTGGCCCGACTGGCGATAAAGGCGATAAAACTGAGCCGTGTAACATAACAAGCGCGCCAGTAGCCGCTGGGCTTGGGTGGACGCGGGGGCAAGCGCAACCGCGTGGCGGACCGTAGGCAGCGCTGCCTCCAAAAGCTGAATCGCTTCTGGGTAGATGCCGGCCAGCCGGTAAAATTCTTGCAGACTCGCCACACCTAGTTCCAGCAAGGCCAGGTTGCCCTGGGCCCACGCTCCAGCGCCACGCCGTGCGCACATTGTCTAGATCAGTCTGGATCGCTCCGGTAACGGTCGCATACACATCCTCGGTCTGCTCCTGTTCCAGGCGCGCCAAGAAGGCCAGATAAAAATGGGCATACTGATCGGGCAGCGTTGCGCTTTGTTCAGGCCACTGTTGGAGCTTCTGCTGGGCAAAGGCGTGGACCGTGCGGTGCATGGCATAGCGTTCGTCCCCCACTTTGTTGAGCAAAGATTGGTCGAGCAGACGCCGCAGCAGGGAGATGGAGGCGCTGGCAATGCGCTCGGCCGCGCTGCGACTGAAGGAGCCGGGAAAGATGGCTAACTTTGCCAGCAATTGTTGACCTTCGGGCGGGAGCAGCCGCCAAGAACGCTCGAAGACTGCGCCCAGTGTGCGCTGCTCACTGGGTAAATCGTGCGTCTCTGCCGCCAAAAAGTCAAGGCTCCTGGTGAGCGCGGCTGCCAGCGCGGTACAATTCAACAACGGCAACATACTGGTGGCCAGTTCGATCCCCAATGGCAAGCCATCGACTAATTGGCAGATTTGCGTAACCGAGCCGAGATTGGCCGCGTTGAGGGTAAATTGCGAATCGACACACTGGGCGCGCTGCACAAACATGGCAACCGCTTCACTCGCCTGCCGCCCCTCATCTACGGAGACGGGTGAACTATTGGGTTGCGCACTGTCTGCTGGGGTGACATATGTCGCCGTCTGCAGCGACAATTTGGCGAGCACCAGCACGGTTTCTCCACGTACATTCAAGCGCGCCCGCGAGGTAATTAGCATGGTCAGCGCCGGTGCTTGGGTGAGCAGAGAAAGGATTGTATCAGTTGTCGAAAGCAAGTGTTCGAAGTTGTCCAAGATCAGTAAAAGTCGTCGGTGGCGTAGATAATTTTGGAGTTGAAGCTGTGGTGGCAGCCCAGACTGCAAATCACACCCAATCCGTTCGGCAATCGAAGTTGTCAGCAACGAACCTGCTTGATCGTTATCCCTCTCCTCATTTTTGTCACTGTTTTTTTCTGGTTCAAGACCGGCCAGCGCCACAAAATAGATACCATCGGGAAAAACGGCATGTTCTGTGTGTAGCATACGTTGGCCGACGGCATGGGCCAGGCTGGTCTTGCCCATGCCGCCTGGCCCGGCAATGGTCAAGAGGCGACAGTCGGCTGTTCCCAGCCGCCGGCGGATCAAAGCCAGTTCAGCCTGCCGCCCGACGAACGCAGCGAGCGGGGTGATCAGGTTATTCGGTATAGTGGATTTGACCATCACAATCGCGTTAGCTGTTGGCGGCTCGCGTACTGAATCCACAGACAGCTCGGGTTGGCTAGGCACGACTAGGCCGTTATATCTCCCTGTTTGAATCTGCTGATAGAGCGCGGTCGTGGCCGACAGCGGTGCTACCCCCAGTTCAGCGGCTAGAATCGTGCGACAGCGCGCATACTGGGCCACGGCCTCCGCCCGGCGCCCACTGTGCGCCAGCAGTTGCATTTGCAGGCAGTGCGCTGGCTCCGACCACGGTTCCAACTGGAGCAGACGGCGCGTGGCAGCGAGCCCTTGCTCATACGCGCCTTGCGCTAGGCAGCGTTCGACCAATGCTTCCAGCCCGCGCAAGGTTAACAGGCGCAATTCCTCACGCTGCGCCAACACCCACTCCTCAAAGGGCGCAGCGTGATGCAGATGGAAGCCTTGCAGAAACTCTCCCCGGTACAAATGCAACACTAGATCGAGAGCATCGATCACCTGAGTGTCGTTACGCCTTTCCAGGCTAGGGCTTACCGTAAGGTTATTTATCGTTGACCGTAAGGTATGGACATCGACTGACCAAATCTGATCTTGGGTCAGCGCCACCCCGCGTTCCATAGTGAGCCACGGCGGGCCGATCGTCTTTTGCAGATGCGAAAGGGCGTGACGCAAGTTGCGCCGTGCTTTGTCTTCCGGCAATTCTGACCAGAGGAGGCCGGCCAATGTTTCGCGGCTATGTGCCGCACCCGTCACCGCGAGATAGGCCAGCAACGCCTGATCCTTGCGCGTGTTAAAGTTCATTATCGCTTGACCATCCACACAGATTTGAGGGCGGCCTAATAAAAAAAGTTCAAGTTTCGCCATTGGATTTAGGTTTGATTGATTTTCAACGTTTTTTCAACGCTTCTCTCAACGATTTTTCAACAAGCATTAGTTACATTACACTATAGTAATTTAAACCACTATAGTAATTTAAACCACTATAGTAAACCAATACCTTCGCCAATACCTTACGAACGGCCAAAAATGGACATCCGACAAAGATTTTGATCCACATCGTTGGGGAAATCAGCTAATAATAGGATAAAAACTGTTAAAATTGCCCATATTTTGCCTTTGTTGTCCCACCAAAATTATGAGTTTCGCTCAAAACTTAATTTGGCGAAGGTATTGGTAAACATAATACTGTTTGCCGTTTCGCATGCAGTTCCCATCTGAGCGTGCCCAAGGCAATTATTGCGCCGAAGCAATAAAAATACATCCGCGGATTGCGCAGATAGAAGTGCGGCCTTTGGTCGCCAGTTTCATTGCGGCCTTTGACGTGTGGCGAGACTTCAGCGTCCTTCGACAAGCTCAGGACCCGCTTGGTGAGACTTCGGCGTGAGCCGGGTGCCCATTGGGCGCGAACGCTTGTCGAACCAAGTCGAGCCGCGGCTTTGTGTATGTTATTTTCAGATCAGTTTGGGGAACATTCAAAGCAGGATTAACCATTGCCATTGTAGCAACGGTTGCTGCAAAAGCCTAACTAGGTGCCAACGCAAGGCGGCACCAACATCAGGTAGGATATTTGGCTTGACAATGAATCTTATCATACCGAGCTAACCATCAATGTTAACTGTAAGATTACTTGGTACTCCGACATTTCAATTAGATAATCAATCGCTTTCCCACTTGGTCACCGGCAAAGCAGCCGCCTTGTTGATCTATTTGGCCGTCACAGGCCAACCGCAGTCCCGTGCGCGGTTGACAGATTTGCTGTGGGAAAATACAGCAGAATCACATGTCAAAGCCAACCTGCGTTACCTCTTGAGTAATCTCCGCAAAATGGTGGGCGATTATGTGGTGGCCCAGGGTGATACCGTCACCTTCAATCAAGAATTGCTCCACTGGGTGGATGTATCCGCCTTTACCACCTATCTGACGCCGGCCGGGACGGTGGGCACAGGCGGCAACGAACCGGGCATCCTTGCTGAACTGCTCAAGCTTTATACCGGAGAGTTCCTGGCTGGCTTTCAGATCGAGGAGGCGCCAGTCTTTGAGTCCTGGCTGCTAGCCCAACGCCGCCACCTGCAAGATCTGCTCGTACAAGGGCTGCAACTGCGCACCCACCAACACCTGACGCACGGCGAATATGCAGAGGGGTTGGCGCTTAATCATTATTTGCTCACACTGGAACCGTGGCGCGAAGAAGCCCACCGCCAGCGCATGCTGCTCTTGGCCCACAGCGGTCAACGCAGCGCCGCCCTCCAACAATACACCCGTTGCTGCCAAGCCTTGACCGAAGAATTGGATGCGCCACCTATGCCACAGACCACCACGCTCTACGAACAGATCAAATCCGGGCAATGGTTTGCCGCCCACCCGACGAACGGCCACCATCTGCCCATCGCCATAGCACCCTTTCCGCAGGTGTGGCCAGCCACGCCGCCGAATGGCCCTGCGCCGCTCGCGACGCCACCACCCCAGGCAACGCCGCCACGCTTTGATCTGGGCGCCATGCCCGCTGCGGCGCATTTCTATGGGCGGCAAGCGGAATTAACCACCCTGCACAGTTGGGTCGGACAAGAACATAGTCGGCTGGTCGCCTTGCTGGGGCTGAACGGTCAGGGCAAAACAGCGCTAGCCGCCGCTTTTGTCCATGATGTGATCGAGGATGAGCAACACCCTGCGCATGGTTTTACGCAAGTGATCTGGCGTTCGCTGCAGGGCGCGCCTTCCTGTACAGCCATTCTGCATGGGTGGTTGCAACAACTTGAAGCCGGACAAGGGGAGGTGCGGTCGTTGCCTTTTGACGAACTGATCACCCGCATCTTTGCCATCCTCCAAACACGCCGCTGTTTGCTGGTATTGGATGGTGTGGAAGCAGTCCTGGCCACGCCCGCAGCGTCAGACGATGGGCATACCGACACCTATCGCCCCGGCTGCGAAGCTTATGCAACGCTCTTTCGCTTATTTTTTCAGCGCCACCACCGCAGTTGTTTGCTGCTGACGAGCCAGATCCGACCGGCTGCCTTGACGCAGTTGGATGAGCGCAATGGCGCGTTCCGCTGTCTAGAAATAGATGGACTCAGCATAACCGACCAGGCCGCGTTCCTGGCGGCGCATGGTTTGGCCAGCGACCCCACCATTCACCAACAGTTTCACCACCGCTATGCTGGCAATCCGCAGTGGCTAAACCGCGCCGCCAATTTGATCTACGAACTATTTGGCGGCACCGCCGCGGCTTTTTTGCAGGAAGAATTATTCTTTTTGGGCGACATCGGCGCAGCGCTGACCCAACAGTTGGCCCAGTTATCTCCCCTGGAACAGCAGGTGCTTCAACAATTGGCGCAAGTCGAACAACCATTCACGCGGCAGACGCTCTGGGCGACATTAACACCATCTCCCCCCAAATCGGCTTATTTCCACGCTTTGCAAAACTTGCAGCGCGCCTTTCTACTGCAGCAGATCGGCGCTCAGGTCAAATTGCCCGCCTTGCTGGTGGCCTATTTGGCAGAACACGCCATGTAGCCTTAGTAGGATGGTGAATCAGTAGGACAGTGAATGAGTAGGACAGTGAATGAGTAGGACTGGGGACAGTTTTTACTGATTCACTGTCCTATGTCGTTCAATCTGCGGTCTCTATTCAGCTTGCACGCCACGTTGATGCCACGTTTACGCCACGCTCGCCTGCTAGACTCATGCTTTTCGATGATACGGGTTTCATCGGATTGGTAATCTGGAAGGGAGAATGATCGTGAGTCGATTAACCATGACCGGTGGTGCATCGTTGGCCGGCCTTTGGGCGCACAAGCGTTTAGAGGACAAAAAGCAGAGACGCCAGGACAATGGCTCAGAGCAAACCGCAGGGCAATCCTGGTGGCAAGCACCCTGGCAAACTGTGCAAAAGACCTTGCAGAGTGGTATCAAACGCTTTACCCAGCGCGACACACTAGCCGCAGCGCCACCAGTGGCTGACGAGCCAGCGCCGGCCTTGACGACGGACCGTCACGACCCCAACGCCGCCATCCACTATGGCTTGCGCGCCTCCGCGCTGGCCCTGGGGGTGACGACGACCGCGCATCTCTTCTTTCCGCCCTTGCAAATCGCCGGCCTGCCCTTGCTCGTCTACATGGGTATCCCCCCAGCCCAGGCCGCCTATGAGCAGCTTTGGGTAGACGGACGCCCCAGCCGTGCATTGACCGAAACGGTAGCGTTGGCGGTCTGCCTGACCGGCGGCTACTACTGGGTGGGTGCCTTCGGCTTCTGGCTTTATTATGGGGGCCAGGATTGGTTAGCGGCGCAGCGACCAAGCGAAGCCGCCCAGCACCAAGACACATGGGCGCCGACCGCTCGGCCGAGCTCACTCGAAGCCACGACGCACCGCTGGCAAGATGGCGCCACGTGTGTGGTCTCGACCGCCACCCTCCAACCCGGCGACCAAGTGCTCCTCCACAGCGGTGAGCTATCACCAGTCGATGGCGTGATTACTGAGGGTGTGGCCTGGCTGCGGCCGCAAGCCGTGTCATCCACGGCGTGCGGTTTGCGCAAAGCCGTGGGCGACCGGGTCACGGTGGCTGATATCGTATTGGTGGGGCGGATTTGTGTACGGGTGCTACCAACGGCGTGAGGGCGGAGTTTTCTCCTGTTTTCCTCAGACCCAAGCCGCTTATCCGACGGTGCGCCACGTTCACGCCACATTCGCCTCCCGTGGGTGTACTAGACTATCAATGCTATCAATAACAGCCAAATGAGGCAACCATCAACTAAATTTCTCCGATAAAAGGCAACGATCCCGATGGCAATCTGCCCATGCACACCAACCTGCCGAGAGTCTTTGCGACGCGGCCTGGCCTGGGACGATCGAGATGAACAGGCCAAAGCCTTGTAAGATAAGTTGACGGGCGCCGTCTCTACTCCAGTGTGTAGTGTCACTGCGAGTAACAACAAACACAACTGTCAGTTGGGAAACACTTGAGCGCGCCGGCACTGCACCCCATCGCCTGCGCGGCACAGCCACCGGTGTTTTTGTTGGGATGATGAGCCAGGATTATGCCGAACTTGCCAATC
>JBBQBY010000071.1:0-19397 GCA_038318235.1 Caldilineales bacterium | reverse complement strand
GGCATCGACACCGGCCCTGGTTCGATGAATCCCGATGGCCCCTGGTTTCCCCATCCCGCCAACTGGACGAAGACCAGCCGCCGCCAATTGGTGAAGACGCTGAATGAGTGTAAACAGGCGGCGGAGGATGCCGGCGTCTTTTTGAGCCTGGAATGTCATCAATTGGTCACCTTGAAGACCCCCGAAATCGCGCGTGAGATTCTCGACGAAGTGAATTCGCCCTGGGTGCGCAACGACTATGACTCGGCCAACTGGATCACATTGGAGACGGTTTTCGATACAGAGGCGGCGCTCAATCACCATTTTGACGTGATGGGCAAGCACATTGTCAGTTGCCACGCCAAAGATATCAACATTGAGAATCGGCTGGCGTTGCACTTGCAAGATGGTTGTCCAGGCAAGGGGCTGATGGATTTCAAAACTCTGTTCCGGCGCATGGAAGCCCTTGACCCCGACTATCCGGTAATCTCAGAAGGTAACAGCACCGAGGAATTACCTTTTGTCAGCGAGCTTTTCCACAAGACGGCGACAGAGTTGGGCATTCGCGTGTTGGATGTGAATGACAAGGCGTAAACAACGGCTCTACAGATGGTTGATGAGGATTAACCAATGATTCTGGTAATCGTAGGTGCGGTTAAAAACCCCACCTACGTCGTTACCACTTTATTTTGTCATTGACAAATGTTTGAACAACTTTTACACTCTCAGGCAGCATGGAAGCACAAGTAGGAAAGGAGTACAGATGATGGATGCGATTAAACTTGCTGTCTGGGTAGGCGAAGATAAGAAGCTCATCATCGATCTACCAGCGGACACACCCGTCGGGCTGGTCGATGTGCAGATTTCGCGCCGAGAAACCGAAATTCTAGAGTCATCAACCGCGCATGGCGAACCGAGCGAAACTTGGGCCGAAAAACGGGAACACTTACGCAAACAGTTGATAGCGGCCGGCCTGTTGAGTACGGCCCATTATGCACCAGAAGGGACAATTGCGTTATCGGCTGAAGACTTGCTGCAGCTTGGCACACTTCCTCCAGGTACACGCCCCACAGACGAACTCATTGACGAAGATCGAGGAGCACATTGACAACCTACTGCGTTGACACCAGTGCGTTGGCAAAACGTTACCTAAGGCCATTTCAATGAAATAAGGATCCAGCGTTTGCCGAACAAAATGTGAGCGACCCCTCCCCAGCAGAGAGGGAACAGATGGCACTTTGCGCCCGCTGTGCGATCAGGGACAAAACATGTCACTTTGTCCGTCCTGTGACGGCTCCCTCCTTGCAGGGGAGCGGGAGGGGTCTCGGTCACAACAAAATTAAAATTTCAAGGATCATGTTATTATGCCAAATTTACGTTTTGCCGCGCCTAAAGAACGACGCGTGGCAATTATTACTGGCGGGGCGCGCGGCATTGGTCGCGCCAGTGCACTACGCATTGCCGAAGAGGGACGCGATATTGTGATTGCCGATCTCTTGGACACTGGCCCTGATGTGGTGCAAGAGATCGAAGCGCTGGGTCAAAAGGCGCTGTTTATCAAAACCGATGTGACCGACGAAGCCGCAGTGCAGGCGATGGTGGCGCAAACGGTCGAACAGTTCGGGCGGCTGGACATTCTCGTCTGTTGCGCGGGCATTTTAGGTAAGGAAGCGACTTTTTTGGAACAGTCAGTGGCGCAGTTTGAAAAAGTACTGCGCATTAATCTCTTCGGCGTTTACCATGCGCACCAAGCTGTACTGCCACATATGCTCAAAGGCGGTTGGGGTCGCTGCGTTACGATCACCTCGGGGGCACGTCTGGGCGCGACCAATCAAGTTCCATACGGCGTCTCCAAAGGCGCAGTCTGGTCGCTGGTCAGTGCGTTGGGTAATGCTTATCCTAAAGAGAATGTCTTTATTAATGGCGTCGAGCCAGGCCGCGCGCTAACCGAAATGGTGGTGCCGCGCTTCACACCCGAATTCCTCGCCAACCCTGGTAACCCGATTGGGCGCTATTCGGACGCCGAAGAAGTGGCCGAAGTCGTTGAGTTTCTCACCTCCGAACGCAATACCTACACCACTGGTTCGGTCTGGAGCGTCAAGGGCTCGACCGGCTAAATGTGAGCTACGCGGCCCGATGACCGACAAACGATAACAGTTGCTATCAATCATCGGGCCGCGATTGTCATAGGCACCCTCATTCCACAGAAAGGAAACAAAGCACCATGCAACGCATAATCACCTATTTGATGATCTTTCTGACGGTTGGCCTAGCTGGCCTACTCTGGATGGCTCGTCCTGCCAACGCCACGATTCAACCGCCATATTTGTCGCGTTCTTTTGCCGCCACATTATCCTCATCGCTGGCGGTGACAACTACCGTTACATTGACCACGACGCCAGCCATCACCCCGACCACATCCGTAACGATGGTGCTGCCTATAACGACGACACCACCCGTTACAACGACACCACCCGTCACAACAACGCCACCAGTCACAACAACGCCACCAGTCACAACAACGCCATCAGTCACGACAACGCCATCAGTCACGACAACACCAGTGGTTACAACTACACCCGTTGTGACCACAACACCACCCGTGGCGGCAGCAGCACCAATCACCACGACACCGCCACCAAGCGGTTGTCAACAACTAGTGGTCAATGGTAATTTTGAAGAGCGCACCGGTTGGCGCCTCCCCGTTACCGGCCAGACCGGTGTTTATAGCACGGACAGTGCTTTTGATGGCGCAGGCAGCCTGCGTGTTGGTCTACTGGATAACGATCCCAATCGCTATACCTACAGCACTGGTTATCAGTTGATTAAATTGCCCGCCAATGTCAAAACCATCACGCTAAAGGCAGTGGTCTGGCGGGCAAGCACGGCCACGAATCGCGACTTCCAATATTTGATCGCGGATCCGCAACACGGACGACCGCGCCGAGTCTTCTTTGGGCTCAGCAATGCTCAGCTTTGGGAACCAATTGTGTACGATCTAACTCCGCTCAAAGGCCAACTCATCCGGCTTATCCTCGGCGTCTATAACGATGGCCGTAACGGTAAAACGGCCATGTATGCGGATGCTGTTTCGATCGAGAGTTGTCAGTAATTTGCCAAAGTTAGTTTTCAGGCGTGAGTGCATTGCACTGGTCACAACAACTCCCCATACTCGAAAGATCAGATTGACCAGTGTGTTGCACTCACCTGCACCAAGCTAATCTAAGAAACGGTCTGAAAAGGCCGAATTGGTGACATAGACAGGATAGTGTAGGTGCGGTTACAAACCGCACCTACACCTACTAATGCGCCGGTGCTAACACCACCTTATCCCTCGTAAAGGAGATCCCCATGTCCGAAGTACGCTGGGAACGGATGTTTCCCGATCAACTCGAAGCCGCGATAGCGGCCTGTCCGGTGATCTATTTTGCCTACGGGCTCTGCGAACCGCATGGGCCACAAAACACGCTTGGCCTGGATGCGCTCAAGGCCCACGCGATTTGTTGCCGGGCAGCACAAAGCCACGGTGGCATCGTTGCGCCGCCCGACTACTGGCATATTCACGAAATTGGACTCTACGGCGCTTGGGCGTCTGAATGGTCTGGCGAGGCGCGCCCTTGGTTGACGGCGGTGCCGCCTTGGGTTCATTTCAAGAATGTCTGCTACCATTTGCGGGCAGCCGATGCGCTCGGTTTTCACGCAGCGATCTTGTTGACCGGTCATTATGGGCCTAACTGGCAAGACCTCAAGACGCTGATCGAACTCTTGCAGCCGCATTTTGCCATGCGCATCTACGGTCTGCCTGACTTTGAAGCCAACCAGCCAGGCTTCGACGAAGACGGCAAAGCCACCGGCGATCATGCGGGCAAGGTCGAAACATCGTTGCTTTGGGCCGTTGAACCAGACTGTGTCGATGTTTCGCGTTTTCCCACGCCAGATGTCCCGCATCCCCACTTTGCAATGGGGCCGAACGCACGCGAAGCTGATCGGCGCATTGGGGAGCGGATGGTGGCAGACGAAGTACGCTGGCTGGGTGACAAGGCGACGGAATTGCTAAATGACTTTGAGCAACATAAGCCAACGACGCGCAAACCGCTCAGTTTCATGGCCGTTGAACAGCTCTGGGCGAATGAAGTGCTGCCCCAGTTGCCAGCGTTCAAGACCATGCAAGTTGGCCCGGATAAACCACCGCCCGCCCACTCGATCTGGCAATTGAATTATGAAATCCCCAAGCCAGTATGATGCTTGGTGCAATCGACCGATTCAAGCGGTGTGCGGAATGTTGGATAAAATCTTACTTCTGCCAACAATCTAGGCTTTTCCGAAAAATAAAATAGCCATCTTCAACCGGAAAAGCCCCAGCCATGCCGAGGAAACAGCTTAAAGCGTGGATATCTATTTTTTCGGCATGGCCCTAATGTTATTTTCATGGGAGTACTAAAATGACAACCTCAGCGCCCGCACATGACGGTTTTTCACCAGAACGGCTGGAACGTGTTTATCAATTTTTAGGTAAAGCGGTGCAAACGGGCAAAATTCCAGGCGCAGCGATCCAGCTTGCGCGCCATGGCATCGCCGGCGAACCACGCAGCTTTGGTCGCCTAGGTCTAACGCTGGATTCGCCCCCCATGCCAACGGACGCGATCTTTTTGACTGCCTCCGTCACCAAACCAGTCACGGTTACGGCGGTGATGTTGTTGGTGGAGCGCGGCAAATTACTTTTGGATGACCCCGTCTGTTCGATCATTCCCGAATTTGGCGCCAACGGCAAAGAACAAGTTACCGTGCGCCATTTGATGACGCACACCTCTGGTCTGCCCGATATGTTGCCCGAAGATCGCACCCTGCGCAGCCAACATGCACCGCTGGCCGAATTTGTGCAGCGGATTTGCACGCTCAAGCTCGATTTTCCGTCTGGCACGAATATTCAATATCAAAGTTGTGGCACCGCGATGCTCGGTGCGCTTGTCGAACGACTGGAGGGAATAGCCTTGCCCGCCTTTCTCCAGCGCGAGATCTTTGGTCCGCTCCACATGACAAGCACGGCGCTTGGCATCCAAAATTTGCCCGCCGAACGCGTGGCTCAGGTGAATATCGACGAAGAGATGCAGGGCAAAGACTGGGGTTGGAATACGCCGTATTGGCATAATTTTGGTGCGCCGTGGGGCGGCATGTTCGCAACGGTTGGTGATCTGGGCCGCTTCTGCCAGCTATTTCTAAACGGCGGCGAACTCGACGGTCTACGCATCCTGGGTCCCGCCACCGTGCAAGCCATGACGACAGATCAAACCTCAGCGATGCCTGCGCTTCCCGAGTCAGTGCGCATGGGACAATCCTGGGGCTTGGGTTGGCGGCGTCAGTCAACGATTGGCTGGTCCTATTTGGGCAATTTGACTGCGCCGGGAGCGTATGGTCACGGCGGTGCCACCGGCACGGTGGTTTGGATGGACCCTGCGCGTGAATTGTCCTGCGTGCTTTTTACCACCCAGCCCGCCGCCACGAGCGAAGGCTTACTCGGAAGATGTTCTAATCTGGTCGCGGCGGCGGCAATATGAGATAATGGTAGGAAGTAGTAAGGATTAGGAAGTAGGGGATAGGCAAGTGTTATGAATTACCGAGTATAATCTTGCCTGCTTAGTGCCTACTTCACGGGTAGGCTCCCCAATTCAATCAAGCGCAACCAATTAAGGAGTAATTTACATATGCTATACGCAAATGTACCGGGTGTCACCAAGCCAATCTCGCGGCTGGTGCAGGGCACGATCATGATCAGCACGAGCAAATTAGACGAAAGTTTTGCGCTGCTCGATGGCATTCTGGCGATGGGCGGCACCACCTTTGACACCGCGCATGGCTACGGCAATGGCGATGTCGAGCGCACCTTTGGCCGCTGGCTGGAAGCACGCGGCAATCGCGAGCAAGTGGTCATTTTGGGCAAGGGCGCGCATCACAGCCAGGATCGCCAACGCGTCACCCCCTTCGACATTACCGCCGATCTGCATGATTCGCTGGCGCGCATGAAGACCGATTACATCGATCTCTATATTTTGCACCGTGACGACCCCAGCAAACCGGTCGGGCCGATTGTCGAGGTGTTGAACGAGCACAAGGCCGCCGGGCGCATTCATGCTTTTGGTGGTTCGAACTGGTCAGCGGCGCGCGTTCAGGAGGCCAACGAATATGCAGCGGCACACAATCTAATCCCATTTGTCGCCAGCAGCCCGAATATGAGTTTGGCTGTCCAGTTGAAAGCCCCTTGGCCCAACTGTGTCAGCATTAGTGGTCCCGCTGGCGAAACAGATCGCGCCTGGTACAAAGCGCATAATATGCCGCTCTTCACCTGGTCAAGCTTGGCCGGCGGCTTTTTTAGTGGCCGCTTCGAGCGCGATAATTTGGACAGCTTTACCACTTATCTCGACAAGTTGTGTGTCGAGTGTTATTGCACCGAAGATAATTTCCAGCGCCTCGATCGCGTCAAGGCATTGGCCGCCGAAAGAGGTATGACCATCCCGCAAATTGCCACGGCGTATGTGCTGAGCTATCCGCTCAACATCTTCGCCCTGGTTGGCTGTAATACCGCTGACGAGTTCAAGGCGAACATGGCGGCAATGACGACGAAATTGACGCCGGCGGAGATCGCGTGGTTGGAATTAAAGAGCGATAGTCGGGCGTAAAAAATGCGGAGTGATCATCGCATTCATCACTCCGCATTCCGCATTTAACCTATCCAACATTCAGCATTGACCCTTACGCCTTATGCCTGCTGCTCCCCTCCTCGTCGGCCTAGACATTGGCACGACCAGCATCAAAGCGCTTATCTTTGACACCCAGGGTCAGACCATGGCCCAGGCGAGCATCCGCACGCCCACGCACTATCCGCGCCCAGGTTGGGCCCATTATGCGCCTGAGGAGATCTGGCAGACAACAGTGCAGGCATTGCACACCGCGCTTGCACAACTTGAGCAGCCAGCCCAGATTGTCAGCATTGGCGTTGCCAGTTTTGCCGAAACCGGCATTCCACTGGATGCGCACGGTCAAGCCGCATCGCCAGAAGCGATTGCCTGGTTTGATAATCGCACTGCTGCGCAGGCTGAATGGCTGGCCCAGCGCATTTCGCCGGATCAACTGTTTGCGATTACGGGTATTTCGCTCCAACCAATTTTTGGACTGTTCAAACTGCTCTGGCTGCGCGACCATCAGCCCGAAGTTTTTGCGCGCACCCGTCTCTGGCTGAACATGGCGGACTATATTGCCTATCGCTTATGCGGTGTACCGGCCACAGACTTTTCGCTGGCCTCGCGCATGATGGGGCTGGATCTGCATCGCCGTCAATGGTCAGCAGAAATTCTTCACGTCATGGGCCTTGCGCCGAGCCTATTAGCGCCTTTGCAACCAAGCGGCACACGGCTAGGACCAATTTTGCCAGCTGTAGCCGCCGCCACTGGGTTGCCAACGAGCGCGCAAGTGGCCGTGGGTGGCCATGATCATGTGTGTGGCGCGCTGGCGTTGGGCGTCACCGCGCCGGGCGATGTGCTCAATTCGATGGGCACAGCCGAGGCGATTTTTCTGCCATTGGCCAAACCATTGACCGATCCACAAGTGGGTGCGCAGGGTTATTCGCAAGGCGTGCATGTGGGTGGCGCGTATTATGTCTTTGGCGGTATGTATACGTCTGGGGCCTGCGTCGATTGGTTTCGGGAAAATTACACGGCAGGCACCGATTATGCCACTTTGATCCAGGCCGCCGAACAAGTGCCGCCGGGTAGCTTGGGCGCTTATTTTTTGCCGCATATGCGCATGGCTAATCCACCCCATTTAGACGCCCTGGCGCGCGGCTCTTTTATCGGTCTACGCACGGACGTCAAGCAAGGGGCGCTCTTTCGCGCCGTGCTCGAAGGGCTGGCCTACGAAATTCGGAGTACATTAGAACCGTTGCTCGTTCATGTAGGGTTGCCCTGTGCCCAGAATATTTATGTGACTGGCGGTGGCGCGTACAATGAATTGATGATGCGCATCAAGGCCAGTGTTTTGAACCAGACGCTTACCGTCGTCAGTGTCAAAGAAGCAACAGCGTTGGGTGCGGCGCTGTTGGGCGGCGTGGGCGCGAGTGTTTATGCCGATTTGCCGGCAGCGCTGCGTCAGTTAAAGTACACGCAGGAGGAAGTAAAGCCTGTACCGGCAGAGGCAAGGTTTTACGACGCAGGATTCAAAGATGTGTATACAAAATTGTATGATACGTTGCGCCCGTTGCATCACGCGATTGAGGCGTTGCCGCGTGTGGATTGAACTTCCAAAATTGTTAGAGACAGTATGAAAAGGTATAGTTGACGGTGAATGAATTCAGCGTCTGATACAAAAAACTCAACGGGTTTTGCATATCAGACGCCGAATTCATTCGGTGGCTTAGAGGTTCAAATATGTTAGCGGCTCATCTTGTGCCGGGGTACTTTGCTGGCGTCAACTCAGAAGTAACTTGGCCTTCCACGTGGAATCGAAAACAGCGCGCCCTGCTCTGGGCCGCGGCGTTTGGCAGCACCGTTGCGCCCGACACCGATGTGTTCTATAATGCCCTGTTTCGGGGCTTCATTAATCACAGCACGCTCTGGACGCATAGCATTTTTGTCCATTTGGGGATTGCCTTGATTTGGTGGCTGGTCTGGCAGAGCGGGCGTTGGCCTTATGCCCAAACCTTGATCGGTTTAATCGCGATTGGTGGACTATCACACTTGTTTCTAGATATTGTGTCACATAGTACACCCTTATTCTATCCCCTGTCGCTGCGGATGATTGGGGTGGCATCATCGCATGTGCTCAACGGCGGTTTCTGGGCCTATATCACCGACCCAATCTTCCTGGCCGAGCCAGTTTTGCTGGTATTGGCGATTGGTTACTGGGTTTCCAGGCAAACAACCAGCCCCCAGATTAAGCAATTTGCTTTGCGCGGGTTAATTGTTGCACTCGTCATTTTTACCACACTGTTTTTGTCGTTTCTGCCTATGTTACAAGCGCTTGCCACTGTACATGGGACAGGCTAAACTGTGGGTATTCAAAAACAACAAAATAATTCAATCATACCCAAAGAGGGACAAAGTATGAGCAATTCAACGATCATCCATCTCGCCCCCCATTTTTTCAGCGAAAAAGAACGCCCGCTAATCGAGTCTGGCCCCTTTGCGGCCTCAACCTTTCTCTATGAAACCGGTGTGGCCGCGCTGCGTCTGGGCAATGAACAGGGCGAACTGGTGATGTTGCCTTTCCAGGGCCAACAGATCTGGTCGGCCACCTTTGGCGGGCGCAATATTACCATGAAATCAATGTTCGACCAGCCCAACGCCACGCAAAATTATCTCAATACCTATGGCGGTTTCTTGCTGCACTGCGGCGCGTTGACAATGGGCGTGCCTGCCAAAGAAGACAACCATCCCCTGCACGGCGAATTGCCCAATGCCCCTTATCGCAAGGCGCAAGTAATTTTGGGCGAAGATGAGGGCGGCCAATATATCGGGTTGGGTGGCGAATATCAGCACACGATTGCCTTCACGTGTAATTATGTGGCGCGCCCGTTGGTCAAACTTTATGCGGGCGCGAGCACTTGTCAGGTTTCGATCACTATCGAGAACTTAAAAAAGACACCGATGGAATTGATGTATATGGCGCATGTCAACTTTCGCCCCGTGGACAATAGTCGACTTGTCTATAGCGCGCCCTGCACGCCCGAACATGCCCGTGTGCGCAAGAGCATTCCATCGCATGTGCGGCCCACGCCAGAATATCTGGCCTTTCTGCAGGAATTGCAGCGTAATCCCAAGCAGCACAACACCCTGCGCCCTGACCTGGCCTTTGACCCCGAAGTCGTCTTCACGCTTGACTACCAAGCTGATCCCGAAGGGTGGGCGCACACGATGCAGGTGCACCCAGACGGCAATGCCGATTATATCCGTCACCGCCCGGCACAGCTAGACCAAGGGGTGCGCTGGATCTGTCGCACGCCCGATCAGGATGCGCTGGGCATGGTGCTGCCGGCGACCGCCGAGCCGGAAGGCTACACGGCAGAAAAAGCCAAGGGTCACGTCAGAAGCCTTGCTGGTGGTAGTTCCTTTACATGTGAGATGGAGGCCGGTGTGCTGAGTGCAGCGGAAGCTACCCAGATGGAAACGAAGATTAGCAACATCCTAGCATAAAAATTATCGGCGACTGAAGTCGCCGGCCAAGGGAAATTCATGAAAACAATCGTATTGGAACAACCCGGCCAATTCCACCTAACGGAGACCGAACCGCCGGCGCAACCCGGCGCGGGTGAAGCGTTGGTGCGGGTGCGCCGGGTGGGCATTTGTGGCACAGATTTGCATGCCTTTCGGGGTCGCCAGCCTTTTTTCAGCTACCCGCGCATTTTGGGCCATGAGTTGGGTGTGGAAATTGTGGCGCTTGGCGCGCACGCTCCAGCCTTAGGGCTGAACGTGGGCGATGTGTGCGCAGTCGAACCCTATCTGAATTGCGGTCAATGTAGCGCCTGTCGGCACGGCAAAACCAACTGCTGTCAAAATCTCAAAGTGTTGGGTGTGCATACCGACGGCGGCATGCGCGAGTGGATCACGGTGCCGATGACCAAGCTGCACAAAGCAAAATCAGCCACGTTGGATCATCTGGCGTTGGTCGAAATGCTCTGTATTGGCGCGCATGCTGTGCGCCGGGCGCAGTTGGAGCCCGGCGAGCCGGTGCTGGTGATCGGTGCTGGCCCGATTGGCCTCTCGACGATCCAATTTGCCAAACTGGCTGGGGCGGATGTAACGGTGATGGAGATGAGCGACAAGCGTATGGAATTTGCGCAGCGCCATCTGGGCATCGATCAATGGGTCGATGGGCGGCAGGAACCCGTGCCGCAATTGCAAGCGCTGCTGAGCGGTGAGTTGCCAACCACGGTATTTGATGCCACGGGCAATCCGCAGTCGATGATGAAAGCCTTTAGCCTGGGTGCGCAAGGCGGGAAATTAGTCTTTGTGGGGCTGGTGCAAGGCGAGCTTAGCTTTCAAGACCCCGAATTCCACCGCCGTGAGATGACTCTATTTGCCAGCCGCAACGCCACAAGCGCCGATTTTGCCTATGTGATCCAGATGATCGATGAGGGTAAAATTCAGCTTGATCCGTGGATCACACACCGGGCGTCGCCGGAAGAATTGGTCACCGAGTTTGCGAATTGGTTGGACCCTGAACGCGGCGTGGTCAAGGCGATGTTGGAATTTTAGCAAATAAGGCCATTCCAAATAAATCAGTATACGGGCCGGGGTTATCGACCGACCTGACAGGTGGGAAAGACTCCACCTGTCAGGTCTCGATCCCTGCATCGTTATTGACAGCTTAGATTGACCTAACATTGGATTGACTTAACAAGATGGGTAGCAACGACTTCAGCGTGTCACAAAGGATAGGATATGACCACAGCAGCAGCGTTAAGCGAGTTATTTTCATTGCAGGGTAAAGTGGCGCTGGTCACCGGCGGCACCGGTGTATTGGGCGGCGCGATTGCGCATGGCTTGGCCGCTGCCGGGGCCAAAGTTGTCATTCTGGGGCGGCGCGGGGGCAAGGCCGATCAAGTCGTCGCCGCGATCAAGGCGAACGGCGGTGAAGGATTGGCGACGGCGGCGGATGTGTTGGATCCGGCGCAACTGGCTACGGCGCGCGATGCTGTTCTCAAGCAGTGGGGGCGCATCGACATCTTGGTCAACGCCGCCGGCGGCAATTCGCCAGAAGCTACGGTGGCGCCGGATGGCAGCTTTTTCACGATGAAAAAAGAAGCGTTTGGCAAAATCATTGACCTGAATTTGATGGGCACGGTGTTGCCTTCGCAAGTGTTTGGGGAAGTCATGGCCAAAGCCGGCCGCGGGTGCGTAGTCAACATTTCGTCGATGGCCGCCCAACGCCCGTTGACGCGCGTGGTTGGCTATGCCGCGGCTAAAGCGGCGATTGATAACTTTACGCGCTGGTTGGCGCTGGAGATGTGCATGAAATATGGGCCAGGGCTACGGGTCAACGCGATTGCGCCGGGCTTTTTTGTGGGCGAACAGAACCGCGGTTTTCTACTCAACCCAGACAGCAGCTTGTCACCGCGCGGTCAACAAATTGTCGCCCACACGCCGATGGGGCGCTTTGGCGAACCCGAAGAGCTGATCGGGGCAGCGGTCTGGTTGTGCAGCGACGCCGCGCGTTTTGTCACCGGGATTGTCGTGCCGGTGGATGGCGGGTTCTCGGCGTATGCAGGCGTGTAATGAAGTTGTAGGGCGCTCCATGTGATTGCCCTTTAGCCACAACTTGGGCGCCTATATTGGTTGCCCTACTGTAGACAAGATCCAAAGGAGAAACTGATGCCGAGGAAAATTGAGAAAGTGTTTCGCGCCCCCTATAGCGTGCCCAATTGTTTGCAAATGACCGACGAAGGACTCTGGATCGTCGATCAGATCACGGATCGCGTGGCGCTGGTCGAGAACACCGCGGCCGGCGACTATGGCGTCACCAAGTTTATTCGCGACATCCCCAGCGAATCGTCCAACACGAGCGGCTTGAGTTATGGTGACGGCGCACTCTGGTTGGCAGCCAATGGGCCTGGCACGCTCTGGCGCCCCGCCCGCCCAACCGATGCGCAACCAGGGCTGAGTGACATCTTCAAAGTTGATCCCGCCACAGGGAAAACCCTGGCCCGTTATCCGCTGCCGGGCGGTGGCGGCACGCATGGCTTGGATTATGACAATTATGAGTCCGGCATGATCTGGCTCTCCACGCTCAAGAGTCAGACCTTGAGCAAAGTGCGCATTGCCGATTGGAGTGTGCAACACGTGCTGCAACTGCCGTATGGGCGTGGTCATGGCGTGGTGCGCGTGGAAGATGGCATTTGGATGGTCTTCACCTCTGACCGGCTGATCGTTAAACTAGACCCGGTGAGTGGTAAAGAGTTGGATCGGATCGAAGTGCCAAAGTCAGATCCAGAGCCACATGGGCTCTGCCTTTCCGGCCAGGATCTGTTGTATTGCGATGCGACTTCGGGGTGGGTGACGAAGATTACGCTGTAGTGGAAGGTGAAAGGTGATGAAATCTAGCTAAAGATATCGTTTGTGTCCTATCATTGTGATGGGCACAAACGATATCTTTAGGGTTGACGCAAAACAGGAATTGTGATAATTTGTCTACAAACAACGTAGTCAATAGATGCTATAGGCACCTAGATGATCAAAAGCTTTAAAGACAAACATACTGAGGCGCTTTACCAGGGTAACTTTGTCAAGGGCTTTTCTGGTATAGAACGCCAAGCCCGTAAGCGCTTGCGCATCTTAAACCAGGCTCGGACACTGGGCGATCTAGCTGCTCTCCCAGGCAACGGACTAGAAGGCTTACATGGGGACAGAGAAGGCGAGTACAGCATAAAAATAAATGACCAATGGCGTGTGTGCTTTCGTTGGACAGACGCTCCTGAGGATGTAGAGATAATAGACTATCACTAAGGAGAGGTGTTTGTATGGCAGCAAAAGACTGGCGAGATCCGATCCATCCAGGCGAAATTTTACGCGATGAACTAGAGACAATGGGTATGACGCCTTTCATCTTGGCGCGGCACCTACATATTCCTAATAACAGACTCTATCAAATTCTTGATGGACGGCGTGGGATAACGGCAGACACAGCTTTGCGCCTTAGTAAATTTTTTGGCACTTCAGCAGAGTTTTGGCTTGGCTTACAACAAGAGTTTGAACTAGATGTTGCCAAGCAAGAGGAACATAAAGGGATTGAACTGATCGTTCCGTACGTCGACCTTCAAAAACAAGTCGCTTAATTTTATTTGTCACATGGCAAGGGTTGTGATTGGACGCACTAACCCTGCCTGGCCAAACTGTCAATTGAGTACGGCTAAGCGATTGATAGTTTTTATACTGCGGGCCGTATGGGGGCAAGTACATTCACGGCTAAACTTTTGGATGCATAATCTTATACATCACGCTTAACACGAATCCCCGCCAACTGTTCAAAAACTTTAACCACCGCCGAATCATCCTGGCGCCCCAGGCCAGCCGCCGCCGCCATCAGGAACAATTGGTGGGCAGTGGCCGAAAGTGGTAAGGGGAACCGCAACTCCTTGCCCGTCTCCAGGACGATCCCCAAATCTTTCACAAAGATATCGACGGCGCTCAACGGCGTATAGTCGCCGGCGATCATATGCGGTACGCGATTTTGGAACATCCACGACGAACCAGCGCTGTTGGAAATAACCTCATACAACTCTTGTGGATCGACACCGGCGCGCACACCCAGCGCCATCGCTTCGGCGGCGGCGGCAATGTGTACACCGGCCAACAGTTGGTTGACCATTTTGACGGTGGAGCCTTGGCCACATTCATCGCCCAGGCGGTAGACGCGTGCAGCGAGCGCATTCAGCACCGTTTCGGTTTGCGCAAAGACCGCGGGCGCGCCCGACGCCATAATACTTAATTCACCCGCTGCGGCCTTGATCACACCGCCGCTGACCGGTGCATCCAACATAGCCAACCCAACCTCGTTTAAACGCGTGGCAAGCTGGCGCGAAAATTCTGGCTTCACGGTGCTACAGAGCACAACGGCGCTGCCTTTAGCCAGCGCAGCCGCGGCTTCACCTCTGCCAAAGAGGACATCTTCGGCTTGTTCGGCGCTCACCACCATTAAAATCAGGATTTCGGCGTTGCGCGCTGCATCTGCCGCCGATGTGGCTGCCTGTCCGCCAGCTTCTGTTAAAGTCTGCGTGGCCGTTGGGTTCACATCATACCCGCGCACCGAAAAACCGACGCCTACCAAGCGGCGCGCCATACCAAGGCCCATCGCGCCCAGGCCAATAAAGCCAATCTTGGGTTGCTTATCTGGATTCATGTTATGTCTCTTTACGGGTTATGCCACGAATAGAAAATTCATGTTATACAGGGCGTGACCAGCAGAAATTCGGCCAAATCGTGGGCCAGGGCATGATGTTCACCGTCGACATCGATCAGGAGTGGGCCGGCAAACGGCGCCTGCTTGATCAGCGATACCGTGGCATTCGGGTATAAACCAAGCGATCCCAAATAACTGAGCCGTTTCTGGTCTTGGATCAGCACCTGCACCAGCCGGTAGGGGCGATTCAATTCTGCTTCGCTCAGCGGCGCGCCGGCCACTTTTTCAATCGTGCCATCCTTGCTCGGAATGGGATCACCGTGCGGGTCCACGGTTGGATTGTCCAGGGCGCGGGCAATCGCATCTTCCAGCGCTTCGCTGATCACATGTTCTAACTTTTCCGCTTCGGCATGCACTTGATCCCAAGGCAATTTAAGTTTCTGGTGTAAATAAAGCTCCAACAGTCGGTGGTGCCGCAATACTTCTAAGGCGACCCGCTCCCCATTTTCGGTCAGCGCAACGCTTTGATACGGTTCGTAGGCGACCAATGCCAACTCGGCCAGCTTTTTTACCATGTTCGTGGCCGAGGCTGGCGACACATCCAGATGATGCGCCAAGGCGGAATTGTTCACCTCGCCCCCTTTGGCGCGCAGCAGATAGATGGCTTTGAGATAATCTTCGTGGGCTGATGTTAATGTTTTTTGGCTATCTAAAGGATTTTTTTTAGTCATGCTTAAATTTTACTAACGACTCGAATCGCTGTCAAGATAAAGATGAATTTGAATCTGTTCTAGGGATGAGGTGTGTGAGCCAGATTCACAGATTTATTATTTTACCACTTTACGTTGTAAGCCTCATCTTTTGTGCCATTGCGCGATCAAAATCGCCAATAAATGTCCACCAGTTGGTTAATGGGCGTCCACGATAGGATAAATTGTGGCCCGCACCGGGGACATTCTGCATCCAATAGACGAACCAAGTCAAGCTGTCACTGTGCCAACGGTCGCTGTTTAGCCATTGTTGCTCGCCCCTGCCCTCAGGTTGCCAATCTTCGATGTCGGTCAAAACTGATTGGGGATTGCGCCAATCGTAATCGCGTACGCCGTTGGGTGGGTAATGCGCCCAGCCACAGCGCCCTTCGCCGGGCTTGCCAACAAATTTTCCCCAGAAGAGATCCGGGTCGATCTGGCGCAACACGGCCTCGATCTGGTGCATATGATCTTCCACGGCTTCGGATGGGCCGCGCTGATAATTGTAATGGTAGACCGTGTACGTTTTGGAGAGCAGCGGCAGATCGTGTGGATCACGGTCGCTGTTGCTGATGTCGCCAAAAGGACCGGCCATATTCGATTCCCAGAGATCGATCACGCCGCCATGATATCCCCAAAGCCAGACCTCTTTAATGCCACGCTGCTCCACCCACGCCTGAATGTTGATCCGTTGCAGGATCTCTGTATAATCCGTCATCGGGACGCGATGGCCGGCTTTCCAATCGGTGGGCAGTGGCTCCAGAAATTCCAATGTTTCCACAATCTGATAGTGCAAACTCGCTTGGGCGGCTGGGTTTTTATAACGATGATAGGCGCTACCATTTTCCAGGGCGTTGACCACCTGGTGGGTCGTGCGCGTGGTGTGCTGGCGGATTTGGTCGAGCGGCGCGTCCACGTCGCCGGTGATCTTGCGGTCGATGCGGCCATTTTTGATGGGAAAATAGTTGATGACTAAAACAGGGATGGTGAAGGGGATGCGGGTATCGTTGTCGGTGCGCAGAACAGGTTCAAGCGCAGCGGTCATCGGTATGCTGGGCGGCGCGGCAGCGCTCGATGCTGGCTGCCAAAGCCGTAAGAGACGAGTTAAAATCTTGTTCACCAAAAACCTCCAAAGTCAACACACCAGAATATCGTTCCCTTAATAATACGTTGATCACAGGGTCAAGTTGCGCGGGCGACATGTGTGCCAATGATTCGTGATCACGCTCGGCAAGGCCGTGGATGTGAATTACCCTGGTCAGGGGCAAGGCTGCCTTTAGATACGGGAGCGGCTCAACCCCATCCAGCCATAGATGACCCACATCAACACACCGGCTAACCTGCGTTTGCTGCACCACCGGCTGCACAAAATCTGGTGCATAGCCTTCCAGGTTTTCAACGGCCAACAACGTGGGGTGACCAGCCCAATTCGCGACACTTTCTAAGGCACGCACACGCTCAGCCTGCCATTTTTGCAAGCTGGCGGGCAGGGTATCTGGCGCGCGCACGGCTTTGCCGTCGAGATGGAGGATATAAGCCCACGGCTGAAGGGCCTGGGTTAATTCGATCACCTGGCGCGCCTGGGCGAGCGAAGGATGAGCGCCGTCATCCCAATTCAAATCGCTGATCAAATGGACGGTGTACGTGAAGGCATACTCAGCGGCAAGGTTAGCCAACGCGGTCACGGTCTGTGCATTGGGCAGATTGGTGGGTCCCCCTGGCATATCGAAGAGAACCAATTGCATGTCTTGCACCTTATCCACCAGATAACGGGCATTGACCAGCAGATCATCAGGCACAATGTAGGAGGTCGTGCCGATCCGAAAGGGCAAATTATGTGATTGGTTAAAGAGACGTACATTCATGGTCGGTCAGACAGACACAGGTGTTTTTAGCCCCAATGACATACCTACGTCCCCGGCTTCCACAGTGGCTCAGGCACCTGGCGCTGGTGATTTTCGAAGCGCGCCATCACAAAGAGCGCGTCGGAAAGTCGGTTGAGATAGGGTAATACTTGGGAACCAATGCCTTCTTCACGCGCCAGCGTCGTGGCCTCGCGCTCGGCGCGACGACAGACGGTGCGCGCCACATGCAAATGGGCCGAACCAGGCGCGCCACCCGGCAGGATGAAGTTCTGCAACGAGCCGACCACTTCGTTCATCTCGTCGATCAGCGCTTCCAGTTTCTTCACGTGGCGCGCCTCGATCTGCGGCAGTTTGTACTTCACTTTGTCCGCTTCCAAAAAGCAGAGATCCGAGCCGACATCGAACAATTCATTCTGAATCGTCGGCAACACCGTTTGCAGGCGATCACATAACCCGTAGGCCAACGCGACACCAATTTGCGAATTTAATTCGTCCACCGTGCCATAAACGGTCACGCGCAAGGTATCCTTGGGCACGCGTTGGCCGCCACCTAGCGCGGTCGTGCCAGCGTCGCCGGTTTTTGTATAGATCTTTGTTAGTCTTGGCATTTGAGAGCCTTTCTAATAATTAATGTGGGTTATACCAAATTGGTTGAATCAAGCTACCCTGTTGGTAGACGAATCCGTTAATTATTAATTGTTAATTATTCATTATTCGCAATTCATCGATTAAACCATTCCGTTGTTGTCACCAACTGTGCGGCCTTTTCAAGCTCGGCCTCGACCAGCGCCGCCCAATCCTCGGCCAGACCGCGCCAGCCGAGTTGTTCCAAAAGCCACTGGCGATAAAGCGTATTCTCCAACAGGCCATGCAAATAGACGCCGTAAATGTTTGCCTGTTGCCAGCCCAAATTATCGGCCAGATGCGGCTGCACGTCAGCGCCAGCCTCGGTTTGGCCGTGATGAATTTCGTAGCCGTACACCGTCCCACCATTCAGCCATTGCGTTGCCCGTTGCTGCGTGATCTTGTACGGTGCGAGTGTGGTGGTCAGATCGAGCAAATTTAGCCCAGCGCTGTCACCGCTTTCAAGGTGACTGGGGTCAAAGATAGCGCGCCCCAACAGTTGCATGCCGCCACAGACGCCGAGAATTAACTTGCCACTCGCCGCCGCCTGCAATACCTGATCGTCCAAACCCGTTTGGCGCAGATAACGCAAACTCTCAACCGTATTTTTGCTACCGGGCAGGATCACGGCTTGAAAATCGTCCAAGCTTGTCAATGTGCGAATCGGCACCACGTTGACGCCTGGGGCGTGGATCAGGGGATCAAACTCGTCCAAATTGCTGGCATAAGGATAAAGCAGCAGGGCAATATTGATCCGGCCAGGCACAGTTTCGGCGCGATGATGAAAGGTATCTTCATCGGGCAGGGCGTGACGGACCATCGGCACAATGGCGACCGTGGCCACGCCGGTGCGCTCCTGCAACCACGCCATGGCGTTGCCTAATAAAGCCTGGTCGCCGCGAAATTTATTCAGCACAAAGCCCTTGATCAAAGCCTGTTCGGCTGGCTCCAAACACAGCCAAGTGCCGAGCAGATGCGCAAAGGCGCCACCTCGATCAATGTCAGCGACCAGATAAACATCAGCCTCACATTCCAGCGCCACGCGCATGTTAACAATATCGCTCTGGCGCAAATTGACTTCCGCCGGACTGCCCGCGCCTTCGATCACCACCTGGTCATAATCGGCCAACAGACTGTGTAAGGCATCACGGACAATCGGCCACAAGTGCGGCTTGCGCGCCAGCCAGGGTAACGCGCTGATTTCCGGGTGAAATTTGCCCAGCACGATGACCTGGCTATAGGTCTCGGCGCTTGGCTTGAGCAACACGGGATTCATACGCGCCTCGGCTGGGATGCG
>JBBQBY010000070.1:0-19731 GCA_038318235.1 Caldilineales bacterium | reverse complement strand
TATGAATCACAATGGCTAGACGAATTGCTGGCCGAAGGTAAGCTCTTTGAATACTGGTCGCACGCGGCCTGTTTTCTGCCGATTGAAGATTATCCACTCTACCAGCGCCGCCTGCTCGAAAAGCTCGGTGATGCGGCCAGTTCCAATGCATGGCTGGCGGCGCACGCGCCAGAAGTTGAACATGTGCTCGCCACAATTCGGGAAAAAGGACCGGTGCGTTCCGCCGATTTTGAACGGACTGACGGGCAAAAAGGCGGCTGGTGGAATTGGAAAGTTGAAAAACAGGTGCTCGAACATCTGCACACCACCGGCCAATTGATGATCGCCCGCCGTCAGAATTTTCAGCGCATCTATGATCTGCGCGAACGGGTGTTACCAGATTGGGATGATGCCGCCACGCCACCGCTGCGCGAAGTGCGGCGCGCCCAGGTGATTAAGACCGTACACGCGCTGGGCGTCACACCGACGCGTTGGGTGGCTGATTATTTCCGCACGCAGCGGCGCGTCACCGAGCCATTATTAGAAGAATTGGCGCTGGAAGGTGCTTTGGCGCGCGCCCAGGTCGAAGGGTGGTCGGAGCCAGCCTATGTTCATCCAGAGCAAATTTCTCTGGTAGAAGCGGTGACTGCTGGCGTCGTGCGGCCTACCTTAACCACCTTGCTCTCTCCCTTTGACCCAGTGACGTGGGATCGGGCGCGCGCCCTGACGCTCTTCGGGTTCGACTATCGCATCGAGTGCTACACGCCTGGCCCCAAACGCCAATATGGCTACTTCACCTTGCCCATTCTCCACCGTGACCAACTCATCGGACGGCTGGATGCCAAGGCGCACCGTGCGCAAGGTCGCTTTGAGGTCAAGGCCCTCCACCTGGAGCCAGCGGTTATCATCACCGATGAACTAGTTAGCGCACTGGCCGGTGCGCTGCGGGCCTGCGCCACCTGGCATAAAACCCCGGAAGTAGTCATCACCTGGGCGAATCGACCGGAGCTCGCCGCCCAGCTTGCCGCGGCCCTGTGAGTGGGCTTCTTACTTCCATCAAAATTGATTCTCACGCCTTTGACTGGTAAACTATGGTGCAGTGCACATTACTCGAACCACTCACCAAGGGAGAACCAGGATGTTTCTAACTCACCATAAAACTGCTGATGGGCCCCGCTGGGCGCTAGACAATAAGTTTCTGCCGCGTGGGCTGACGCTGGCCGCGCTGTTAGCTTTACCCCAGGCTTCAATCGTCGCCTTGCTCCAATCATTGCCGGTGGGTGATAGCGCCTATGGCGAATTGTTGCCGCCACTCGAGCCGACCCAGGAAGTGTGGGGCAGCGGCGTCACCTACTTGCGCAGTCGCGAGGCGCGTAAGGCCGAATCGACCATCGGCGATGTTTACCAACGCGTCTATGAGGCGCCACGTCCCGAAATTTTCTTCAAGTCGATTGGCTGGCGCGCGGTCGGGCATGGGCAAGCGGTGCGCATTCGTAAAGATACGCGCTGGAATGTGCCAGAACCAGAATTAACGCTTGTGATCAACGCCCACCAGGAAATTATTGGCTACACGGTGGGCAACGATATGTCTTCGCGCGACATCGAAGGCGAAAACCCGCTCTATTTGCCGCAAGCCAAGACGTACAACGGCTCTTGCGCAGTGGGACCAGGCATCGAGATCGCCGAAGCGAGCACTTTGACCGATCTGACCATTCAGCTTGAGATCGCACGCGGCGGCGCCGTCGCTTTTAGCGGTGAAACATCCACCCGCAATATCAAACGACCGTTTGAAGAATTAGTCGATTATCTCTGCCGTGAACTCGACTTCCCACACGGCGCCTTTTTGATGACCGGCACCGGCATCGTCCCGCCCGATGATTTCACGCTAGCCGCGGGGGACGTGATTCGGGTCACGATTGGCACGCGCACCCTGGAGAACCAAGTCGAGTAACAACATACCCCACCCTAACTCTCACTGCCATTCAGTTAAGGATGCGTAGGTGCGGTTTGTAACCGCACATGCTCGGGTAACCTAACTTGTGCGGTTACAAACCGCACCTACGCTACCCATCATTTCGCTTACCTTAATCGCAGTGACCCTAACCCTCCCTTACCAGGGGAAGGTTAGGGTGGGGTTCCTGAATTATTACCAATATTTTACGCTGTCTAGGTAGAAATTTAGAGATTGGAGGTTATTTTTATCAATCTCCAATCTCTAATCCCTAATCTCATTGAGGAGCAAACAATGCAAAATTATAAAAACTTAATCGACGGCGAATGGGTTGATTCGTCGGACGGCAAAACCTTTGAAAATCGCAACCCGGCCAAATTGGATGATGTCCTCGGCACTTTCCCACTAGCCACGGTTGGCGATGTAGAACGCGCGATTGACGCCGCCAACGCGGCGTTGCCCGCCTGGGCCAACATGCCCGCGCCCAATCGCGGCGCGATTCTAGACAAAGTCAGCCGCATTTTAGACGCGCGTATGGGTGAGATTGCAACCGTTTTGACGCGTGAAGAGGGCAAGACGCTCGCCGAAGCCACGGGTGAAGTGACGCGGGCGCGCGATATTTTCCGCTATCATTCGGGTGAAGGTTGGCGGGCGGGCGGTGCCGTGATCCCCAGCAACACCAACGGCGAGTTGCTCTATACCCGGCGCGAACCGCTTGGCGTCGTCGCCCTGGTCACACCCTGGAACTTCCCGATTGCGATCCCAGCATGGAAGATGGCCCCCGCGCTTGCCTATGGCAATACCGTGGTCTTCAAACCAGCTTCCTTCACCCCACAGACAGCGCTGATGTTGATCGAAGCGTTGATTGAGGCTGGCATCCCCAAAGGCGTCGTCAATTTTGTCACGGGTTCTGGGCGCACGGTCGGCGATACGTTGGTGGGCAGTCCCAAGGTGCATGGCGTCAGCTTCACTGGTTCGGTCAGTGTGGGCATGGGCATCTATGAAAAGGCCATGAAGAATTTGACCCGCGTGCAATTGGAGATGGGCGGCAAGAACCCGACGATTGTGCTGAAAGATGCCAACATCGAGACCGCGGTCAAAATGACCGTTGCCGGCGGCTTTGGTCTGACCGGTCAAGCGTGTACGGCCACCAGCCGCGTGATCGTGGAAGAGTCAATTGCCGATGAGTACGCCAAAGCGATGGTGGCGGCAGCCCGTAGCCTAAAGGTCGGCAACGGGTTGGAGGGCGGCATACAGATGGGTCCAGCTGTCAGCCAGGATCAATTGCAGACGGATTTGGAATATATCGGCATCGGGCAAAAAGAAGGGGCCAAACTATTGACCGGTGGCAGTCAGGCCGGCGATGGGGGCTATTATGTGCAGCCGACCGTCTTTGACCATGTGGAATCACAGATGCGCATCGGGCAAGAAGAGATCTTTGGGCCGGTGATCAGCATCATTCGCGCCAAGGATTTTGAAGACGCCCTGGCCAAAGCAAACGGGATTGGTTTCGGCCTGGCCGCGGCGGTGATCACCAACGATCTGCAAAAGGCGTTCCAATTTGCGAATCGCATTGACGCCGGCGTGGTCAAGATCAATGAACCGACCACCGGTCTGGCTTTGCAGGCGCCGTTTGGTGGCTTCAAACATTCCAGCGCCAACACCTTCAAAGAACAGGGGCAGGCAGCGATTGAATTCTACACGCGCACCAAGACAATTTATGTTGGGCATGGTTAATTCTCCCAACCTGCACTGACCCTATCGCTCATCCTGGCTTACCTCAAGACAGTCCGCGCAGCTAATCGTTCGATGTGGAGGGAGCATCCTCAGATGCGTATCTGAGGATGCTCCCTCCACGGTAGAAGGCGCTACTAGCTCAACGCCCAAAGGTAGTTTTACTTTTTGACGTTCTTGGCAATCCATTCATCCAGTTGTTTCTGGAAAATTTGTTTGACTTCCTGGCGGCCAGCCGCGTCCAGTGTATCTTTGTAAGTCTTTAGGGTCTTTTCGGGCACATCCTGACCGGATAGCATCGGGAATTTTGCTTCGCCGTCGGCGGCGCGCAGTGCCGCCAATTGGGTTTCCACCGGCTTAATGTCGGGCTGGAAGCCCTCAATTGGATTGGGCAAGTAATTGGCGGGATCACTCAGGAACTTGAGTGTATCGCGAGCCTTCTGGGGTGTATCGGCGGCGATGCGTTGGTGCTTGCCCGGCATGCCACCCACATACCAAGTGCGCCGATAGTTGCGAGCGGGGTCAACGCCTTCAACCTCTGTGAAGGTTAGATCCTCGCCCTTCTTGTAATTCTTGCCCTCCTCACCAAAGAGCCACAGGTCAATGTTATCCTGACTGCTCATGATCCAGTTAAAAAATTGGACGCCTGCCGTCTTAGACTCATCGGGCGCAGATTTATTGGTGACGATAAAGTTCCATTGGAGCAAGCGGCGATCACGCTTGACTTTGCCACTGCGCATGCCAGACATATCATAGCCCATCACTTTGCCGCCGGGCACATTCTTGGCCACGCCTTTTTCACTGTCCCAATACTTAAAGTCTGGTTCATTGTTGATCCGCGCCGCGGCTTTGCCAGCAGTGAATGGATCGCCTTCAATTTTACTCTTATTGATATAACCTTTTTCAGCCCAACTGCGCACCAGGGCGATATTTTCTTTGACGATGTCCATCTCTTCGACATCCGTATAGGTGCGATGGTCCCACACATCTGGCAGGACAGCCCCCACCATCCGGTCAGCCGGGTTGACGGCCGCACTGTGCAACGCGAGGAACCCGGTGCCGAATCCCCAGGATGTGGTTGGGTCCACCACAAAAGGAATCATATCCGGTTCATTCTTTTTAATCGCTTCGAGATAGGGCTCGAGGCTGGCCCATTCGTCCGTTGGTTCGGGCGCGCCATATTTTTCGCGCAAGTCAGTGCGAATTTCTGGTCCGCTGGTCTGATGATAATAGAAATAGGCGGGGATGCCATACAAATGTCCACTCATATAATTGGCATTCAAGATATCAGGCGTATCGAGTTCTGTGATTTTGGGTCCGTGTTGTTTGATCAAATCCTCCATCGGGGCGAGATAATCCTGTTCGATCAAATTCGTCATCTGAACCCAGGGTGCATCGAACGCCATGGTAAACTTTTCACCCGATGCATACAACACAGGATACTTAGTCTGGCGATCATCCAGGATCAACGACTTATACTCGACGTTCAGGCCGCTATCCTGGGCGCGCTTGGAGATGACTTGGGCCATTGCCTCCATAGTTTCCGGGATCTGAGGCACACCAAACCAACATTCGACCAGACTAACCTCTGTCAACGTTTTCGCCGGGCCTGAATCGCCAGCGGGTGCTTGCGCCGCATCGCCGCCAGGCGCAGCACAAGCCGCGATCAGCGCGCCCGTTGTTGTCACGCCCATCAGGCGCAACATCGCGCGCCGAGTCATTTTTGTCGCTTGCATATTCTCTTCTCCTCCATTGGTTGCTTGCACAATTCGTAAGTAAACTTTATTAGAAACAATTCATGCACAGACGACGATGGAACAAAGGGAGCTCGTCTATCTGAGCAGCTTGTCATCCTCTTATCCCTTTATCCCCCCCAGCACCAAACCTTTAATAAAGTAACGCTGTACAAACGGATACACCAGCACAATTGGACCGATGGTCAATACAGTGACTGCCATCCGGATCGACAATGTAGGCAGGCTTGATACATCCACCATAGCTGACCCGCTGATGCGCATTGCTTGTTCAATGGCCTGGATACTCCGCACCATGCGCAGAAGAATTACCGCCAGTGGTCGATAGCGCACAAAGTTAAGCAGCATCATGCCGTGCCACCAATCATTCCAGTAGGCCACTGCGATGAATAGGCCCACGGTAGCGAGTGCAGGTAGTGACAGGGGAAGCACAATATTGAAGAGAATTCTGGCGTCAGAAGCGCCATCAATGCGGGCAGACTCAACAATTTCTTCGGGAATCTCCTTGAAGAAATTGCGTAAAATAAACACCCACCAGGGATTTACCAACATGGGGATGATCAACGCCCAAATTGTATCGATGAGCCCCAACATGCGCATTGTGACATACCACGGAATAATGCCACCGCTGAAGATCATCGTGAAGTAAATGTAAAAAGCGAGCGCATTTCGGCCTTTAAAACGTCTGACCGACATCACGTAAGCCAGGCAGGACATGATGACAAGTGACCCCAATGTACCCACCACAGTGATCAGCACGGTCACCTGATAGGCAATGCGGATTTCGCCGCCCGCAAATACATAGCGGTAAGCTTCTAGTGACCAGCGCCTAGCCCATGGCAAGTAGCCATCCATTTGTAAAGTGGCGTTGTGAGTAAACGAAGCCACAATCATGATCCAGACGGGAATCAGACAGAGTACGGCGAAAATAGTTAAACAGCCATAGGCAAACCAGCTGACGAGCCGACTGTCCCAAGCCTTATCTTCAATCATAAAATTTCCTTTTCTCTAACGTTTTCTTTCCTGCGACGACAGACCAGCCAGCACAAGCCACGGCCTGTCGCTCGACGCCTAAAACAGCGAATAATCCTCACCGCGACGGCGTGAATACCATTTCACCAATCGGTTCGAGCCAAACACGAAGATAAAGCCGAGAATGGACTGGCTCAACCCGACTGCTGTGCTCATGCCAAAATTCATGCTACTCTGGAGGGCACGGATGATGTAGGTGTCGATCACATCAGTCGTCGGGTATAAATTTGCCCGTTCTTGCACAATGGCATAAATCATGCCAAAGTCGCCATAGAAAATATTGCCAATCGCAAGCAGGGTAAGCAGAATAATCGAAGGCACAAGCAAGGGCAGGCTGATCCGCCAAATGCGTTGCAATCGACTGGCGCCGTCAATCGCCGCCGCTTCGAACAGTTCCAGATTGAGGCCAGTCAGCACCGCCAGATAGATAATGCAACCGGCGCCCGTATCGCGCCACACGCGCGTGATCGTTAAAATCCACGGCCACGCTTCTGGTCGGCTCATAAACGTCGTTGGCTGTGAACCCAAAGCAACTAAAAGCTTGTTGATCGTGCCAAATTCCGGATCTAATAGACCAAACACGATCATGGACACGACAGACCAACCCATGAAAAAAGGCAGGAACATAATCGATTGCGTGACTTTCTGAAACCAGCGTACACGCACTTCGTTGAGCAGTAGCGCCACCAATACAGAGAAGAACGTAGTTGCCACCAAGAACATGACGTTGAGGAGAATGGTATTGCGCACCAGCCGCACCACTACAGGCGAATTCCACAATAATGCAAAGTTACGCAAGCCCACCCACGAACTAAAAAAACCTGTCTGAGGACGAAAATCTTCAAAGGCGATAACAACACCAAACATAGGGATATAACGAATGGCAAAAAGCAGAGCGACACCGGGTAGGCCAAGGAGGAATAATACCCAGTTATCGCGGCTATAATCCCACAATACCTGCAGCCAAGAACAGCTTGCAGGTCTACGAGCTGGCGTCGAGAGTTTTGAAGAGACAACCGCCATAGCATCTCCTATGCTGATTATTTTATCAATTGCGCGGGAAGCAGATAAGGCTTGAGAATTTGGATCATTATAGGATGCGGCAAAAGTTTTGTCAAATACAAATAAAATATCGAATCTCGGCTATTCATTTCTCCCGATTTACCTGTTCCATACAAAAAGAGCGACTTTCATGAAAGTCACTCTTTTTGCTTTATAAGATTTTAGGTTGGTTGAACACTACAGCGTAATCACCTGATCCGGTGGATTACCGGCCAGCGCTGCGTACAAATCGGGAAAGCAACCTACACGTACGCCTTCCACAGTGCCGGACGGTACACACTTGCCGGCTTCGCCCTCGGCCAAGCCACGCTCCAAAGCACACTGGTCGCACATCATCAACAACATACCTTTTTCCTTGGCCACCTTCGCCAGTCGTTCACCTATTGGATCGCCGGCGCGCAGGACATAATTATTGTCGTCAAAAAAGAACATGCCGATCACATCGGCGCCATGGGTGCCAGCCTCTAGCTGGGGTAAAATCATCTTGCCCAGTTTATAACTGGCGGTGTGACCTGAGGTGGCAAAAACATAAGCGATTTTCATGGTTCTTATACTCTCTTGGAGTGGTGTCGTTATCTTTTGATTAGATCATGAATTTTGCAATCAGAAATCGATAGTGCAGGGCAATTGCTCAGCCGGATCGCGCTGCTTGCTACGTGGTTGCGTCATGGCCTATAGCAAAAAGTTGATTGGTAAATTCGGCCATAGAATTTACGGTTAGTGCGATGTCGAATAAACGATCGATCTGTTCAACCGTCAACTGCTGCAGGCGCGCCTGCACTTCCGCATGCAGCGGGCCAAATCGATGCTGAAGTAACTTCAATAAATTTTTCTGGGCTTCTTCCTGTCGTCCTTCTTCTCGGCCTTCTTCTCGGCCTTTTTCGATTCCGATGCGTTCTACACTGGTCACATATGGCATTTGTCTTGCCTCCTCGTATTCATGCAAATCTTGCCAAAACGCCTCTTCCAAAGTTTTTGGCAATTTCATTACCCAATCAATAAAGCGAAACAGCTTGATAATATGCTCACGATCATAGCCACGCTCGTATAAGCGTCGAGCAAGATAGAATTTTACGACCTTACGCTCCTCGGGGTTGTGCTGCGTCTCCTGCGCCTTAAGGTGGGCCATGACCACGGTGGCAAACGGATTGTCGTCGGCTTCCAATGCTGCCCATCGTTTGCCATAGTCTAGCAGCTTGACGATAGGAAATTGAAAATCTACCTTACAGTCCCACAAATTATAGTTAAACTGATTAGGTCGCCATTTGTTACTCTCGTCACCTAAAACGACCAGGCTCGCGACGTATTTGTCGTAGCGGTCAAACAGACGATAGTTATAGATGTACATCCGCCGTGCAAAGTTAGTTTCGTGTTGGCCTTGCACTTCCACGTGGGCCAACACCCATTCTTCATCACCATTATTGCGCCAGACTTGCACCAATTTGTCAGCATGACGCCGGCCAAGCGCCGCATCCTGTACCACCTGTTGCAATTCTTTGTCTAAGAATTGATAGCCGCGGTGCCAATCAATATCGATATAGGCGATAGAAAAGAAAAAAAGCATGAACTCTTCAAAATATTCCTCGATTGCCGTTTTCCACGGACTGTCAAAATCATCATGTATTTCACTCACGGAATTTCACTCACAACGGATCAAGTCCTAGCTTTTAGCTGCATTAACTGTTTGCTTAGGCCATTTCAATGAAATAAGGATCCCGCGTTTGCCGAACAAAATCATGCGTAGGTGCGTGCTTTTAGCCGCACAATTGGGGTATACGCAGCATGTGCGGCTACAAGCACGCACCTACTCGATCCTTTATTCTTTGATCGCGCCTAAAAGCGTGTGATGAACTTTCAGAAGCGTACCAGAGAGCCATCATCACCAGAATTAGCGCGCTTTGATGGAAAACTTCGAATAGCTAGTTCAGGTGGGAGAGATGAGCCATTATTTCCTTGCAAGGAAGTGATTTTGCCCTACGGTCCTGGCTAGCCGTGGTCTGCGTTCCCTAAAAAAGTTCATAACACGCTCTAGTCATTATAACATCTCAATCCGGCACACGTCTATCTGGTTGCGTAGCCATCAAGAATTGATCAGCTCTACTGGCCCTGCTCGCGCCTTTATTAGATTTTCTCGCAACGGCGAGCACCAACCACCGATCACACGGAAGACGACCCCACTTGCCATGATCGCATAAGCCACGCGAATATCAAAAACTTCGGCGAGTGCGCCACCAACAATTGCCCCAAACGGTGCGCCACCCCAGGCAATCATACGCGCCGTCACGTTGACGCGGCCCAATAAATGTTCTGGCGTTACCATCTGGCGCAGCGAGATGCCGTTGATCACAATTAAGGTGTGACACGCATGCCAGAGAGCAAAGACTACCAGCCCAGCCCCAAAATTCGGGGCGAGAATCACGCCGCTTAGACAGAGCAAGTTGGCAAATAAACCAACCAATGTGATTTTGGCAACGCTTACGCGTTTGACCAGCCAAGGCAGCAGGAGGCTTGCCAACAGCGCGCCAGTTGCGCTGGAAACTGTTGCTTACTGTCAATATATCAGGACGGGTCAATTTTAGAACAGTGGCCACCCAGTTAATCGGCGAGCGTGGTCGCCGATTAAGCAGTCCGCCAGGCTGTTTTTAATCCTTGCTGTTGGTCTCGACGCCGACCACCCCACAACACGTGCGCCACGATCCGCGGATGGAACAGTGAAGCGGGCGGCGCCAATAACTGGACGACTTTAATAAAGGCCAATGACACGACTTTGTCATGTTGTGATACTCTTTTCAGACGATTGAAATAACGATCAAGCAAGCTTGGGCGCGCTTTTAAGGTATCGGCGCCGGTTGCCAATGCCCAAGGGACATCAAGCACTTTGCCAATCGTTTGAAAGAAGCGGATCGCATCGAATGGTTGGTTCGGTTGGGTTGCCGTGCGTAACCACCCGTCTAAGGCCAACGCTTCGAGCGCACAAACGGTCATACCCTGGCCATAGATCGGGTTAAAACTGCACACAGCGTCGCCGACGACAATCAAATGACCAGGAAAGCGGGTCAGTTTTTCATAATGCCGGCGCCGGCTAGCGGGATAGTTGTAGGTGGCAATATCACTCAGTGGCTCGGCGTTTTTGAGCAACTCGTAGATCTCAGGGGCAGGCAGGCTGTGGGCGTAGTCCAGAAAACTCTGCTCATCGGTCGGGGCACTATCTCCTTGATAGCCTGAAAGGGTAGCAAGCCAACCGTTATTCTCAATTGGAAATATGCCACCACCGCGTTTTTCGAGCGGCGCGACGGGCACACTCAACAAAGCTTTGGCCTGGTCGTCACTTACGGTGCGCCGGTAGAGGCGAGTCGCATAGCTCACGCCAACGTTGACGGTGCTCTCTTCGGGCGTGGCATAACCCAACTGCGTCAGCCATTTGGGCACCTGCGAACCGCGCCCCGTTGCATCTACCACAAGGTCGGCCATGATGGTTTCGTCTACGTCTGTTTGGCGATCATGGATCGTGGCACCGGTCACTTGTTGCTGATCAGGGCTTATGATCAGTGCGGTCACGGCGCATGATTGGCGGAGTGTCAGATGGGGCAACGCCACGACGCGCTGGCGGATCAAACTTTCGAGCGTTGGCCGGCTGATGAAAACGGCGTCGATGCCGCTCTTAAAATTTACCGAATAGCCACCTTGATACCAGCGCACATCGTTCGAAATATCACCGATCACCGCCCCGGCGGCCAATAAGTCCTCGGTAAAACCTGGAAAAAGCGTCACAAGCGCTTGATAACCTTTGGCGAGCAGTGCATGCAAATGGCGCCCTTGCGGTGCCCCTTTACGCGGTTCGGCCCCACTAGTTAATGCATCGCGTTCGATCAAGGTCACCTGTTCAAAATGCTCGGTGAGCACACGCGCGGCCAACAGGCCCGCAATACTCCCTCCCAGGACAATGGCGTGTTTATTCTGTGCGTTCATAAGGACGTTTTCCTTTTCGTCTGGGCTAAAACATGGCTTCCGTTGTTGGCCTGATTATAGATGAGTTGACTGCTCATGTAACAGCCCAAATCCTGCTCATTTTGGGGCCGTCTGAGTCGGAAACAGGCGTGATCTTTTTTAGGGGTGGGAGAACGAGCATGCTTCAATAAGGCAATTCTTACGCGGGAGCGTAAAAACGAACAACATCTTAACTCAAGCCAACAATCCGCGTTTTCCTGCACATCCGCGGTTCTCACCCGCGCTTCAATGCGTTAAACAGGCATCTAGCGTATGCAACGCCAGCAGCAGATATTCGCGCCGTTCTGCGCCCATCTGCTCCAGTCGATTGGCGCATTCGCCCAAAATAGCCGTGCAAGCGCCGCCATATTGATCCAACGGCAGGTTGTGCATCACCTGGCCGAATAATTTAGCACCCGCCGCCATCTCCCCACCCCCAAACGTCTCGGAGCACCGATCAAACTGTTCACACAGTGCGGGGCCGGCGGCATGGGCTTTTTCCAATTTCTTTTTCAAAGTCACCACGGCGCGCGCCGCGGCGGTGGTCGGTTCGGCGCGTAAATTTCGCCAAAGCTGAATAAAATGGGCCTCGTTGCCAACAATCCGCGCCAACGCCAGGGTTAATTCCAGACGCGTGGCTTCGTCTTGTTTTTCGTACAACAACGCTAGCACTCGATTTGTAGCTGTCGTGGCGCGCAAATTACCGAGCGCAGCAGCGTAGGCCAGTTGCAAACCTTCATCTGTTTCGTTTTTCAGACCTTTCAACAATTTGGGGATGACCTGGACATCACCCAATTTGCCCAGCGCCCGCACACTATGCGCCTGCACCGAGCGGTACCGAGCGTGCAAACCGTGACGCAATGGCTCCAACGCATGCTCATCACCCATGCGCCCAAGCGCCCAGGCCGCGATCACGCTCAGGGCCGGATTGTTGCCGTCAAGAATTTTGGCCAGCGCTTCGATCAAGCGCGGTTCGGCAGGCATGCGCGCAATCGAAATGATCGCTTCAAAGCGCACGTTAAAACGCGGGTCAGCGAGCAATTCTAACATCTCTTCGACGGCCAGCCGGCTGCCGGCATTGGCCAAACGCGCCGTGGTGGTCACCGTCGCCTGTTCATCACGCGCCATGTAATAGCGGACTAGCGAGGTCATCGCCACAAAGGGGTTGCCGCGCAAGAAGATCCCGGCGAATTGACTCATGCCCACGTTGCTATCCCCGTGAATCGCCTGCAGCAGGGGCAAACTCAGCAGGGCGGCGACAATGCCAATCCCGAACAAAATCGCATATTGATCAATCGTTAGGAAGGCAAACTGGAAGGTGATGTTATGCGCGAAATCGAGCACCCAACCGCCGACCAGTTGGCTCAACCCGGCCGTGAGGCCAGCCCAGGCAAACCAGACCGCCAGATAATCATTGCGTTTGGCCATCGGCACCACACTGCCAAAGAGCAGACGTGTGGCCCCGATGCCCCAGCCTAAATTGGCGAGCCCCTGGGCAAAGGAGATGATCAACGCCAACGCCAGACTCCAGGCCATATAGCGGGGCATCATCCACCATAAAAAGGGCATCAGCACAAAGAGTACAACCCCGGTCAACATCACTGGGCGTCCGCCATAACGATCGGCAGCCCAGCCCCATAAATAACTGGAAGAGAGCGTGCCGAGCAGGGTCCCCATCTGCACTAACACGACATTACCGGAGCTTAACCCGACCTTCTCTTGCAAGAAAAGCGGCAAGAATGACGCAACCGGCGTCGTGCTCAGGGTGATCAAGGCCAGCCCAATCAGATAACGAATAAAATCTGGATCGCGCAGGGCGTCGCGGATATCGCGACCGGCGGCCAGCTTAGTCTTGTCCACGGGCACGGGCGCGCCGCCAGGAATATGACTGGCCGACCAGGTGGAGAGCAGCCCAAACCCAATCCCGACCACGATCAGAAACATAAAGCCGGATAGGCCACGCGATTGTTCGACAACATACCCGGCCACCGCCACCGAAATCACACCGACCAGCGCCGTGACAATATTGCTGGTAGCGGAATATTTGCCGCGCACCGAGTTGGGCACAAATTCTTGATACCAGGGGTAATAAGCGGTCTCTTCCACGCTACGAAACGCCGCAAAGAGACCAACCACACCCGCCACGAAGAAAAAGGCCATGCGCGGGCCAAACAGCGCCACCACCATCGGGGTCAAGAGCAGCGGAACCGTGACAATTTTGCGCAAAGCAAAAAAGAGCACAAAGGCCCGTTTGTAACCAAAGCGCGCCGTCACTGGCGCGAGGAAAAGCGCCAATAAATTCGAAAAAGGGATTAAGGAGAGCACAAATCCGATGTCAGATTTGCTCAGGCCCAACATATCCAAAAAGAGGATGAAGGTGGAGCCAAAATAGGTAAATTGCGTAAAGACCGTATTCGCCGCATTGCAGCCATAACTCCAAGGCAGCCCGCGCAACTTTTCAACCGTCGTTGGTTCGTTATCCATAAGCTAAAGCCTACAGTACAGTAAGGTAGAACGCAAGATTGGCGAGAATGGAAAGCGATGTCTCAATGGGAAAGCCAGGTAGACAGGGAAACAAGGAGACACGAGACAAGGAGAGAACAGCCCTATGCTCCCTGTCTACCTTGTCTCGTGTCTCCTTGTCTCCCCAGCGCTCACTGCGCCATCTGTCCACCATCGACAGCCATCATATGCCCCGTTACAAACGAAGCCGCATCTGAACAGAGCCAGATTACGGCATTAGCAATTTCAGCGGGCACACCGGGACGGCGGATTGCTTGGCTGTCGACCCAGGCTTTGGCGATTTTAGGGTTAGCCAGTATATCGGCAGTCATCGGGGTGTCAATGACGCCAGGGCAGACGGCATTAACGCGGATGCCATATTGGGCGTATTCCAACGCAGCGGTTTTGGTCAACCCGGCCACGCCATGTTTACTAGCCACATAAGCAGCCAGGCCCTTGGAGCCGATCAACCCTAACACAGATGATGTATTGACAATCGCGCCACCACCTTGCGCCACCATGCGTGGCAGTTCATATTTCAGGCAAAGCCAGACACCCTTCAAATTGACGCTGATGATGCGGTCGAAGGTCTCCTCACTGTGCTCGGCGGTGGAAACCATCCCGGCCACCGCGTCATTGGCAATCCCGGCGTTATTATGCGCATAATCCAGGCGCCCAAAGTGGTCAAACGTGGTTTGTACCAGCGCCTCGACGGCATCAGCCTGGGTTACATCGGTGCGTACGGCAATGGCAATTCCGCCCGCCTGGGTGATCAGGTGGGCGGTCTCTTCGGCGCCACTGATATTAACATCGGCGACGACAACGCATGCGCCAGTATTGGCAAAAGCCAGCGCCGTCGCCCGCCCAATTCCACCGGCGGCGCCGGTTACGAGGGCGACGCGCGCTTCGATGATTGCAGACATGAGCTTGCTCCTTTTGGGTTCTTTATTCGCACAAATACAACATGGGGATACAGGGTAAAACCATCACAGGTGTCTCAGATACAGATCATTTTGTTCTCTGTCATCCTATCACATCTGCACGAACTGTACGAACAAAGTGATAGGAACGCTATTGGATTGGAAATCCAAGTTGCGCAGAAACTGGTGTAACCCGGCTATTTGCAATTCAAGAAATTTGGACGCGGATCAACGCGGATGGCCGCGGATTTTGTAAAAACGAATTTTCGACCTTCAAAGCGATGCGTGAACGAGAAAAAAGTCTGATCCGTGGCCATCCGCGTCCCCATGACGATTCCACTGACCTATGCCGACCGCATTCAGCAATTTTGCCAATATGAGCATTACCCTGCCAATTCGCTTTCTCTCTGTTTTTTGAGTACAATCCACGCATGCTGACCAATAAACCTAGAGAGGTTTATCCCGCTGATTTATCACTGGATACGACCGCGCCTAAGCCGATTCCTGTAACGAATCCCCGCAGTCGCATACTTCGTTGGGTTTTGACGAGTGGCTTAATCGCCCTGGTGTTGGCCGCGCTCTTTGCCGACACCTTGACCAGTGGCGTGGGCAAAGCGTTTCTGCTTCAACGCTTCCAGACCTTTGTCACGATTTTCCTGGGCATTTTTATCGAAGCCGCGCCATTCCTGCTGGCCGGTTCGCTGGTCTCCGGGCTGATCGAGGTATTTCTTGATCAAAGTTTGTTGGAGCGTTACCTGCCCAAACGCGCGCTGCCTGCTGCCTTGGCCGGGGCGATGTTGGGCATGATCTTCCCCGTTTGTGAATGTGGCGTGGTGCCAGTGGCGCGGCGGCTGTACGAAAAGGGCTTGCCTTCGTCGGTAGGTGTCGCCTTTTTATTGGCCGCGCCCGTGGTCAACCCGATTGTGATCGCCAGCACGTATGCCGCGTTCGGCTGGGGGCCGATGCTCTGGGGGCGCGTCATCTTTAGCTTTCTAGTCGCCACCGTGATTGGGTTGGTCTTTCATTTGGCGAAATCACAGGACATTTTGCAGCCCAGAGTTCATATCGGCCATGCGCATCACCAGCACGAGCCAACCGTCAAGCTTGGTTTATCGGCGCGTTTGCACCAAGCGCTCAATACGGCGGGCGATGATTTTCTCGACGTGGCGCGCTATCTGATTATGGGCTCGCTGCTGGCGGCTACGATGCAAACGTTGGTGCCCCAGAATCTCTTGCTGGCGATTGGCCGCGGCCCGATTATGTCCGTGCTTGCCATGCAGGTCTTGGCCTTTGTGCTTTCGGTCTGTTCCACCGTGGATGCATTCCTGGCCTTAGCCTTTAGTGGCATCTTTACGACTGGCTCGATCTTGACCTTCCTGACCTTTGGGCCGATGGTGGACATCAAGAGTTCACTGATGTTCTTGGGTGTTTTTCAGCGCCGAGTCGTCTTCTATTTGATCGTGTTGCCGCTGCTGCTGACGATGTTGATCGGGATTTTCTGGAATTTGAATGTAGGGATCTAGCAGGTAACAGGTAACATTAGACAACTCTACCTGCTACCTGTTACCACTTCACACAAAAAACTATGCAAACAACGAAAATTCAAAACGCGGTCAAAGCCTTACTCCTAATCGGCCTGGGTCTCTTTTTCTATAGCCGACTGGTCAATGGCACTTTGTTCTTTTATATCAACCAACGTTTTGTCGGTTTTACCTTAGTGGCTGTGTTTGGCTTGATCCTGGTCGGGCTTAGCTATCGCTATGAACGCCATGAGCCAACCGATGATCATGATCATAACCATGAGCACCATGAACATGATCATCGGCTTTCCTGGGGCAGTGCGCTGTTGATCGCATTGCCAATTGTGTTGGGGATTTTTGTGTCACCCCAGCCGCTAGGGGCTTCGGCGCTGACCAATCGCGAGATCAATAGTGGCCTCAATCCCCTGAATACGCTGGGCATTGCGCGCGCGGCCAGCGAAAAGTCATCCACCGAGAAAAACATTATGGACTGGTGGAAGACCTTTCGTACATCGCCCACGGCCAATACCGAGTTAATCGGGCAAAAAGTCGATGTGATCGGGTTTGTCTATCACGAACCGAACTTTGGCAAAGATCATTTTATGGTTGCGCGCTTTGTGGTCAGTTGTTGTGTGGCCGATGCGTCAGCCTTGGGTTTAGCCGTGCAATGGCCGACAACCGCCAGCTTAAAAGATGATCAGTGGGTCGAGATCAAAGGCACGTGGGTTGGCGGTCAGCTCGCCCAGTGGCAATTCCCCGTCTTGGCCGCCCAAAGCGTGACACCAGTAGAGGTGCCGAACCAGCCTTATCTTTACCCCTAAGGCCGTTTAAAAAATAAATGATCCACGATAAAAGGCGCTAGCATTCCGGGAATGGGCCAGGCGAGGCTCGGTTAGCGTGAACAGATGTGGCCCATTCCCGGAATGCGGTGGATCCTTATTTATTTAAAATGGCCTAACAGGAATAAAGCAGAAAAAGCCGTTGATCGGCAGGTATAAATAATGGCCCAATTCATCGCATCACGTAGTCGGTTTGACCGGGCGGTCGTGCTATTTAGCAGCGCGGTCCTGTTGATCATCGGTTTGGTGATCTGGCGTGGAGATCAAGTTGGGCTTCAGATCATCTCACTTAATCCCGCAAACACGGAGGCCACAAAGGCTGCGGTCTCCGTGCATACGCGCTTGCAAATTCGGTTTGACCAGCCGCTGAATACCGATACGCGACAGATCCATGTAACGCTCAGCCCACCGGTCAGCGGCACACTCCAGGCAACAGGTGACCAGCTAATTTTTATCCCCGCCGTGGCGCTGCAACCGAATACAGTGTATACAGCCACCCTTGCTGCTGGCGTCTCCAGCCAGGAAGGGCGACGCTTGCGCAAATCGATCACCTGGCACTTTCAGACCAACCCGCCCCAGGTGCTTTATGCGGCAGCGGATACGATTAACACGCAGCAACTCTTTGTCACGGCACTTGATCTGGCGCACATGAAAACAGCGGCGCCCGCCACTGAGCCACGTCAGCTTACCTTTGGTCCAATCGGGGTGTGGGATTTTACGGCGAGTCTGAATGGGAATATCGTCTATTCCGTGCTCGAAGAGAGCGGCGTCAGCGATCTATGGCTGATTGCCCCTGGGGCGAAGGACGTGACCAAGCTCTTGGACTGTCAACAGGCAGTTTGCAATAGCACAGCCTGGTCACCGGACAATCGTATCCTAGCCTTTAGCAAGCGCAATATCGGCGCGATGAGCCCGCCTCGGCTCTGGTTATTGGACGTGTCAACGGGTAAAACCGCCCCGCTGTTGGCCGATGATCAGCGCCTTGGCTTCGAGCCGCGCTGGTCTGCCGATGGGCAATGGCTGAGTTATCTGGCACCCGATCAAGGTGGCGTCGGTGTGCGCAACCTCACCAGCCATGTAGATCATTTTTATCCAACAACGACAGGAGAGGCTGGCCTCTGGCATCCGCAACGGAACCAATTGCTGATCAGCGTCGTCCAACCTTTAGGCGATCGCACGGGGGTACACCTGTTGCTGATCGATCCAGTTGCCAATACACAACACAATGTAAGCGGGGCAACTAGCCTGGCCGAAGACAACGCGCCCGCCTGGTCACCGGACGGCGCATGGATCGCCTTTCGCCGCAAAGAATTAACGGGGCCCCACGCCACCCTCGGCGCCCAAGTGTGGCGCATGCGCGCAGACGGCAGCGAGGCGCGCGCGTTGACCAGTGAGCCTAAATTTGATCACGGCCAACTCTCCTGGTCACCAGATGGGCGCTATCTGCTCTTCCAGAAATTGCCTTTGAAGGGGCCAGATGTTACGATTTCAGTCTGGTTATTGGATGTGCAGAGTGGTCAGCAGTGGGAGATCGCAAAAGCAGGCCAACGTCCACTTTGGATGCCGTAACTAGGATTTGCAGAGAAACACAATTTTCGCGAAACAAATGTTATGTCTACACAATTAATCGATCGCTTGCGCGCAGCAGGCTATAAAATCACACCGCCACGCTTGGCAGTGTTACAAGTAATCGAGCAAGAGGGCGAGCATCTAAACCCGGCTGAAATTCTGACGCGCGCCCAGGCGATCTATCCAGCGATTGGGCGCGCGACCGTTTATCGCACGCTGGAAATGCTCACACAGATTGGCGTGGTGCGGCCAATTTATGTCGGCGAACATGGCCCTACTTATATCCACACAGAGGGCGGCCATCACCATATGGTCTGCTCCAGTTGTGGCGTGGTGATCGATTTTGAGCAATGTATCGCCGACCAGATGGCGCAAGATTTAACCGACCGCTTTGGCTTTCAGATCAAAAGTCACTTGTTGGAATTTTACGGGTTGTGCGCCCAATGTCGCAATTAATCTAACTGCGCCAAACCTAAGCGCGCCTGCAATACGGGCAACAGCTTGCCGTGATCGGCGATCAATGCTGGCACGTCGTCGGGCAAGTGCGCCCAGAAGAACTCGAAGACGTGTTCGCCGCTGCCATCGGATGGATGAGTTTCCACACGGCGCCAGGTGGTGGGGGTTTCGTCCAGGCAGAGCAGGTGATAGAAATGTCGGTGATGGATTTCGTCCCGTTCAAAGTCAGCCGCATCGTGTACCTGTTCGCCGAGCAGGCGAATGAGTTGCAGATTGGTCAAACCAGTCTCCTCAAACGCCTCGCGCAAGACAGCCACGTCAAACGCTTCATCCGGTTCAACCGTACCAGCCGGCACCTGAATCCCCGCCTCCGGCGCAAACGGATGGCGAAAGACCAGCAATCGCTCTGCGTGGGTAATATAGGCA
>JBBQBY010000069.1:0-19739 GCA_038318235.1 Caldilineales bacterium | reverse complement strand
GCCAGACCAGTCTGGCGCGACTACGGCGGTGATGGTTCCAATCATCTAATCTGGGTTAGTCAGTGAGTAATTGGTAGCCATAGCCCCGGATCGTCGCGATAAAGCGCGGCTCTTCGCTGCTATCTGGCTCAATTCGGCTGCGTACTCGGCTGACCATGCGGTCAATGTTGGCGTCATACACATCACCCTGGGCTTCTGGCCAGACTGCCTGGGCAATCTCATCTTTGCTGATCACTCGCCCACGGTTTTGATACATAAACCAGAGCATGTCAAATTGCTTCACACTAAGCGGTGGATCGAGGATTTCGCCATCTACATACACCTGGCGTGTCGCCGGGTCAATGCGCAGGGCAGGTTCGTGGATCGCCAATAGCGAAGGGGCAGTGGCGGTGGCCGAAGGGTCATAGAAGCGAAAACGTGTCGATGCAAATTGCACTTCACTGCCATCGCGTAACCAAGCTGTTCCGCCCAGCGCCAAGCGTTGACCATCCACCAACACCCCGTTTTTACTTTGCAGATCATGAACTTGATAAGCGTTGTCGTGGTGGCGGATTTCGGCATGTTGGCGCGAGGCAAATTGATCCTCCAGCACAATGGTTGAACTGGCTGCCCGCCCAACTGTGCTGACATCCTCGAGTAATTCATATTCTGTCCCAACTTTGGGACCATTCATGCAGATAAGTTTTCCGTACCGGCTCACACTATCTACCTCAAATTTTATTGAAACGTGAATGGACAGCAGCGTTATGCCAATGGGATAGATCCAGCGTGGCTTGCCGTTGGTTAACCACTATCCCTGGGCCTGTCTGAAGCAATATCGTGTCCACATCGGCTATTTATTCGTATATCTTCAATTAGACCCATCTGTGAAGGTATGCAGATCACTCGCTCGCCCCTGACTAGGGAGCGTTGGTGCAGACGCTCGATCGATGAACTCTAGCCCAAGTATACTTTGTTTTGGCGAAAATAACCAGTGTTGGATCCCTTACAACTTGTGTAATGTAACGTTTCTGGCTGAGCAAAAATGTTACTTCGTAACGACCGCGAGTATAATTTAATAAAATATATCAGGATCAAGGTAAACAGGCAAAGCGCCTGTAATTTGGATTAAGTATTTGGGATCGGATGCTTGCTCAATGTCTTTGTCACCCAATAATTTCCCGGACAGCGAGTCGAATAATCACATTGATGATAAAACCGATAACAACTCTGGGGCAATGAAGGCAAGTGGCCAGTCGCCTACTGCATCGAATGAAATTCTTGACTCGGACGAGCGCTTTGGTGATTTGGTTGGCCATACCATTGGTCATTATTTGGTTGAAGCGCGCCTGGGTGGCGGGGCAATGGCATCGGTCTATCGCGCCACCGATCAGATTCAACAGCGTATAGTTGCGCTCAAGGTCTTGCTGCCCGGCGCCGACCGGATCGTGCGTGAGCGTTTTCGTCTGGAAGCGCGCACTGTCAGTACGCTTGTGCATCCCAATATTGTCGCAACTTTACAAGTGGGCCAAACCGGTGACCAGGGCATCACTTACATTGCCATGGAACTGGTCGAAGGTAGCAGCCTGGCCGACTTACTGGAACAAAAACGCCAGCTAAGCGTTGTTGATTGTTGTAAACTATTAGAGCCAATTGCGCGCGCCTTGGTCTACGCCCATGAACACTCGGTGATTCATCGTGACGTAAAGCCCAGCAACATCTTGCTGCGGCGTGTGGAGGCTAACGCACCCGGTGCGGTCCAAATTTCAATCCTTGACTTTCCTGTGGTGCCATTATTATCCGATTTTGGTATTGCCCGCAGCCTGGACGCACCCGAATTGACCAGCGCTGGGCGCACGATTGGTACACCAGCCTACATGGCCCCCGAACAATGCGCCGGTAGTCGCCAGATTGATGGCCGTGCGGATCTCTATGCATTGGGGGCTGTCATGTACCGTTGTTTGGTTGGACGTCCACCCTTTGTTGGCACTACAACGCAAATTTTGCATGCGCATGTCTATGATTCTGTGACTGTTTCTCAAGAAATGCTTGCCAGACTGCCACTGTTAGTCATTGATCTTTTGAAGAAGACGTTGGCCAAAGAGCCAGAACAAAGATATTCGACCGCAAGACTTTTGGCCGTTGATCTGGCCGCCGCGGCGCGCTTGCCAGAACAGCCGATCATTGCGCAAGATGAGCGCACCGCAACGATGGCGACCCTGCCTATTGTGCGAGCTACGCCTACAACTTCGCAGGTGCTTGTGCCAGCGCCCACCCCTAAAAGCAGTGTGGCTCTGCTCCAGGCTAGCGAAATGGCTGCTCTTAAGCCAGGGATGGAACGTGATAAAACTGGCACAACCGCATTGCCCCGGCCAACGCGTAAACGCCGTGAAAGTACAAATTGGACGGGCGTGTTGCTGGGTTCGCTTTTAGCGCTGTTGCCGCTAGTGATGGGGTTGGTGATCATTATCAGCTTATTGCCTTCCACCTGGATGACAAAATTAGGCATTGGTGGCGAAAATTCTGCGCCACCGCCGCTCAGCGCGGGCGTGGCTGAGACCGCCGGCCCACCAACCGTCACCATTGTACCACCTGTCGTTGCCGATGCTTTGGGGACGCCGATGGCCACAACCAGCAATCCGGCCGCGGGTTCCAATCTGTCGGAAACGGCCTCTACATCGAGTACGGCTGTGCTCACGACCTCGGTGCAGGATTGGTGGGATACCGCCCAATCAATGTATGAACAGCGCGATTGGCAAGGCACGCGCAACAGCTTGATGGTGATTTTTCGTACCAATGCGGCGTTTGCCCAGGCTTTGGCCACTCATCAAAGCTCAGAAGGGCAATTAATTGCCCAGCAATTTTTTGGCGGTGTACCTTCACCCTTCTGGGCACAATGGCGTAGTGTTTTTAAAGATAAAGAGCTGGTTCGAGAAATGCTGTTTAACGCTTATGTGGGTATGGCAAGTGCGAACGATCTAAAAAATATCACTGCTGCTGCAGAACCTATGGCTACCCCTGATCCCAAAGCGATTATAGAACCCAAAGCTACTGTAGACCCCAACAAAGTTACGGTAGATCTCTTTAATCACGCCTTGGCGCTGCGGCCGAATGTGCCAGAAATTACACGTCTGCGAGATGCGGCTGATCGCTATCTGAAAGCCGACGATGCCGCAAAACCGGATGCTGTGCTTGCACTTGGTCAAGCGCATAGAGCCTATGCAGCGGCGTTAGGTGGCAAAGGCGACGCTTGTGGCGCGATTGAACAGGCAACCGTGGCCAATCGCCTGGCACCGAATAATCAACCAGATACTATTACTACCCAATATACTGCTACCTGCCAAGGCTTACAACAGGCCACTGAGCACAATGATTTATTAAAGAAATTTGCTGGGCAAATTATCTATTCCACGGTAGAAGATGGTCGTTCGCGGATCTATCGCGTGCCTCTGACCGATACTTTTCACCTTGATCTACTCGTGGTAGATGGTGCGCAGCCGCGACTTTCGCCCGATGGCAAAACCCTGATTTTTCACACGACCAAGCCCGATGCCGAGGGTCTCGCTAACCTGGTGATCAATAACAACTTACAGCCAACCGAACGGTCTGTGCGCTATATTGGCAATGCGGAAGATGGCAAGGAAAGTCCGCCAGATTGGAATCCTGGTGGCGATTCAATTGCCTTTGCCAGCCGTCGTGACGCGGATCGGCGCTCACGGATCTATGTGACCTCGGCGACACCGAACAGCTATGTCAACTGGTTCTTTGGTGAAGACCCCGCTTGGCAACCGGGGGCAGGCGGCGGCCAATGGATTATCTATCGCGGCGCGGATAATTCTGGCAATCAACTAGGGCTTTGGCAAGCTGACGCGAATGGTGAGAATTCTGCACCCTTGACTAAAACCGATGGTGATCGCCGCCCAGCTTGGTCGCCCGATGGCCAATCCATTGTTTTTATGAGTGATAAGCGCGATGGCAACTGGGAGATTTATCGTCTGAATTATGCCGATCAAACTGTCATCCGTCTTACCAACGACCCGGCCCGTGATGGTTTGCCGACCGTTAGCCCAGATGGTAAGTCGGTCGCTTTCGTCAGCGATCGGGGTGGCTCTTTGCAAATTTGGGTGGTGGGGATGGATGGTGGGGATGCCAAGCCAATCGCGCGCATTCAGGGTAATATGACCGACTGGTTGGAGCATGGGATGCAGTGGGTGAAATAGATAACGGCAGGGCTTTCGACAATAAACCGCTCGACGAAACCATGATGAGCACAGCCTTAACCAATCTTACGGGGCGGCAAGTTGGGCGCTATCTGGTCCAACGCCAACTGGGGAGCGGCGGCGTGGCTGTGGTCTACCAGGCTTATGATCAAGTCCAAGGTATCTCGGTCGCGCTCAAGGTGTTGCTGCCTGGGGCGGACGAAAAGACGCATGGGCGTTTTCGGCGCGAGGCATTAACGGCTGGCGCCTTGCGTCATCCGCATATTGTGCGCATTTTGCAGGTGGGTACGGCCTTGCAAGGTGAAATCGCCTATATCGCGATGGAGTTGATTGAAGGCGAAACCCTGGGTGAACTCTTATCGAGCCGCGGTCGTTTACGCCCCGAAGAAAGCTGCAATTTGCTGGAACCCATCGCCCGCGCGCTCGCCTTTGCCCATCAACAAGGATTTGTGCATCGCGACGTAAAGCCAAGCAACATTCTCTTGCGCCCCAGCGGCCCCGGCGCGCCCGATACGGTGCAACTGGAAACGCTTGATTATCCAGTGACACCCTTATTATCCGACTTTGGCATTGCCCGCTCGATGGACGCGCCCGAATTGACGAGCACCGGGCGCACGGTGGGCACACCGGCCTATATGGCCCCTGAACAGTGCGCTGGACGGCGTGATGCCGATGGCCGCGCCGACATTTATTCGTTGGGCGCCGTGCTCTATCGCTGTGTGGTGGGCCATACGCCGTTTTCTGGTTCGACCACCCAAATTTTGCACGCCCACGTCTATGAACCATTGACCATCGACGATGATGTGCTGAGCCTGCTGCCGTATAGTGTGGTTACGCTTTTGCAACGCAGCTTGGCCAAAAAGCCCGAGGATCGCTACGCCACGGCTGAAGAGATGGCGAATGCCCTGGCCCGAGCCGCAGGTCGCGCTGTGCCGCGTGTGCCAGCCATGCAAAACTTGAGCGACGCCAGTGAAGCAACTGGCACATTAGCGCTGCCCGCGTTGCCGGTTGAGGTGCAGCCCCCCACCCATGCGACAACTGTGTTGGTACCCGCACCTAGTGGTGGGCCAGCCACCGCCAGAACATTGCCACCGCTATCGACTGTCGTCGCACCACCCCCAGTCTCGCCTTCACCGATCCGTTCACGCACAGTCGCGTTGCCCACCTTGTTGGCTGGCTTAGGCCTGATGGTGCTTGGTCTGGTTTTTATCGCAGCCATCGCCTGGTTTGTGTTTAATGACCGGTTAGGCATTCTGCCGTTTCGCAAGACGTCCACGCCGCAAAGCCAGCTCATTATAATACCGCCGACGTATACGCCAACCTTGGCGCCACCGACCCCATCCGTTAATCCAGACCAAAATGGTGGAGACGCAGGAACCATGACCGCGATTGCCGTCCAGCCAACGGGGGCGATTGTGATTGTTCCTACGCCACTTGCAACTTCCACCTTTGCGCCCACCGTTATCGCGCTAACAGCTACTCCTTTGCCCTTGCCTAGTCCAACCGATACCTCGGCACCTACCGATACGCCAGTACCATCAGCTACGTGGACACCCTTGCCTAGCCCGACTGTGATAGTTACAGCAACGGCCACGCTGACACCAACCGCTACCTTGACGCCGACGATGGAGGCGACCGAAACTGTCTGCCCTACCCTGGTTGACAATCATTTCCGTGATTATATTGCTGGCCAGCCAGCGTCCGTCCGAGATCAATTAAAATGCGCGCAATATGCTGCCACCGAGCCTCATGCGCGCCTTTTACAATTTGAGCACGGTTTTATCTTGCTTTTGGAGGAATCATCGGAATTTTATGTTTCCTATGGCGACGGGTGGATCCACGAGGGAGCAGAGTGGCAGAGTGATGCTGAACCTGCGACAACGCCGCTGCCTGCTCAGAGCGATCGCTATCAACCAACTGGCATATGGGAAAAAATTTGGAAAAACCACAAAGGTCAGGAGCGCTTGGGTTATGCGACCCAGCCCGAGCCAAACCGCTTCACGGCCATTAAACAAGAATTCATAAACGGTAGTATCCTGATAACAGATCAGAATGGCGGACCAGTCTATCGCTTTTTAGGCACCAATCAATTAGAAAAATGATTTCTAAAGCCTAGTATATCCACACCAAAAAGCTATCCGCAAAATTAATGAGCAAACGCAGACATAAACGCCAGACCACCGAACTCTTTTCCACAATTACCGAGCAGACAAGTTTGGCTGAAACTGCTGAGGATGAGTCACATGGACATGGTGAGCACGCACATGACAATACTCCGCTTTCGGATCACGTGTTAGCCAGGTCAAAAGAGTTAGCGCCGCTGCTCATCTCTGCTGAAAAGCTGCACCGTGAACTACCCAAAATGAAAAAGTTTCGTTTTCAACTGCTACACCAATGGATGTTGGCGGAATTTTCCCCGTGCCGCATGGCTGATGTGGGCGGCGGCAAGGGCTTGCTAGCCTATCTTTTCCAGCAAAGCGGCTGGGCAGCCACCGTCATTGATCCGATCCACCAGGGCTTGCCCGATAAATATAAAGATATCCGCACCGCCAAACAAGTACGCATACCGCCCACCGACCATGTTCCCCGGATTGATTCGCCCTTTACCCCTGCGATGGCCGATAATTTCGATGTCTTGGTGGCCATGCACGCCCATGGCTGTAATATTCATTTAATCGATGCCGCCGCCCATTATAAACGTAGCGTCATCTTGCTGCCCTGCTGTATGATTCAAGAACCGATCATTCCCCCGCCCGATGTACACTGGATTCAATGTGTGGTCGATTATGCACGGCAACAGAATTTTATGATCAAGGCCTTCCGGCTAAATTTCAAAGGACAAAGTATCGGTCTCTATCTGCAACCAAAGCCATAAGCAAAGCTATCGGGAACGGTTGTGGCGCGTCATTTGTCCTGTGGGCAGATTTCGCCATCATCGATTGATGCCGCTCAGTTTTAACAGCCGAGCAGCCCGCTAAATTTTAGGACTTGCCTAGCTAAAAACGCCGTTTGTCTTTTATAGGATGTTGTTGCATACTACGGTATAATTCTGCTATGCAGCCATGCGATTGTGCCAGGGGATCTTTAAACGCCCGGTATAAATATCTCAAACAAAACATTCCCTGGCATCAGTAAAGCAGTAACCGTTATACTCTACGTTTTAACCAAAATATTCCAACCAAAAACCTATGTACGGAGGAGACAATGAACTTTCCCAACTTTCGTAGCAAGCGCGTGAAACAGACGATCATGGTCAGCACGATGGTCGTCGTGGCCTTGGCCTTGAGCGCTTGTGCTGGCATGCCTGATCTAAGCCAGGTGCCGTTCGTATCACAGTTTATCCCGACGCCGACGCCGCTGCCACCGACAGCCACGCCAATCCCTTCACCAACACCAGCGCCGACGAACACACCCAAGCCGGGCGAGACAGCCGTCCCCGCTACCGCAACACCGATTCCCACCCCTCAGGTGACGATTCCGCAAGGCTTTACGCCGGTCAAAGACACCGAACGCGGCTATTCATTGGCCGTGCCAGGTGGTTGGACACCGCTTGATCTGCGCAGCGCTCAGTTCCAACAAATGGCTGGCACATTTGGCATGAGCGGCCAACTTGGCCCCTTGAATGACTTCTTGGCTAGCCCGCAAGGCAAGGTGCTTGGCGTTATCTACATCACCGATATTGCCAATGCGCTCTTTGGTGGCTTGCCAACCCTGCTCAACGTGACCGTGATCGATGCCCCTGGCTATACACCAGACACCGCCAAAGAATTGATCGATGCCAACTTGAAGGCTAATGCCTCCATGCTCGGCGATGTGAAGATCGGTGAACTGACCACCACTACGGTCAATGGTCTGCCAGCTGTACGTGGCACCGCCTCGGCTGATCTGACCAAGGTTGGCGTTAAGGCCCAGGTTTATGCCAAGGTGGTAGGTTTGATTGCCAACGATAAGATTTACATCTTGACGCTTGGCACGCAGGCCAATCAACAGAATGCCAAAGACCCGATCTTCGACCAGATCATCGGCTCTTTCCGGCCTGAGTAAGCGTATGACATCAGGTGAATTGAAAAATCACTTACAGTAAGCCAAAAAGCCAGGGCGATGCACACGCATCACCCTGGCTTTTTGGCTTATCGACCGCATCTTGCTACGATAGTCCTGTTTCTATCGACGATATTATTCTCGATTCACGATGGGCCTTTACAATTTCCATGATCGATCTCGCACCCAACCATAAACTCGGCTTAAGCGTTGTCAACCCTATCTTGCTGGCCGGCGGTTCGATTGGCTATGGCGAAGCCGTGCACAAAGGCCTTGATCTGGCGCAAATGGGCGCGGTCGTTGTTGGCCCGATTTTACTCAACAGCCGGATGGGGGCGGCGGCGCCGCGATTGGCTGCTACTAATGGCGGTTTTGTGTTAGAAACCGGTCTGCAAAATCGCGGCATTACCACTGTGCTTAAGCACTTTACTAAATTATGGCCACGCTTGGGCTGCCCTGTGATTGCGCAGATAGCTGATTCGCAACCGTCGGCATTGACCAAGGTGGCTGCTCAATTGACAAGCAATGAGCAACTGAGTGGATTAGAACTGCTCTTGCCTCGCAATGCCACCCCGGAACTGACCAATACTTTGTTGCGCATAGTCATACAGAGCAGCGACTTGCCGGTCTGGGCGAAGTTGCCTTTAGGCCGGGCGGTGGCATTGGCCCCGCATGCTGTGGCGGCAGGGGCCGTTGGATTGGTGATCGGCCAACCGTTGCTTGGCAGTGCCTTGCATGAGGCGCCCGCGCAACCGACGCTTAGCGAAGGCCCAGCACCGACCATGGTAACTGGCCCGCTTTTTGGTCCCTTGGCCTTTGCGCCGATGCTGAGCACGCTGCTGGCTGTCGCAAAGTTAAGTCTTCCGTGTGCGCTGATTGCTTGCGGCGGGATTCACACCTGGGATCACGTGCAACAGGCATTACAGGCCGGGGCGCAGGCGCTGCAACTTGACAGCGCAATTTGGGTGGAGCCGGGGTTGCCAGGCCGATTGGCAGAGCAGTGGGCGAATGGACAACTAAAATAGTGGTATTTGCTGGGCTGGTTGGCGACCATTGAGCAGAATAAATGGGCTGGCTTTCTCGACGTCGCGCAGACCTAGCGTCCGCAAATGCGCCAGATCAGTGACTACACCACGCGGGCGGGCGGCAAGAATCGCATCAGCTGTTTTCGGACCAATGCCAGGGACATGTAACAGTTCGTCGCGCGTGGCCCGGTTGATCTCGATCGGGGCATCTTGCAAATTTTGTTCAGCCCAGGCCCGTTTGGGGTCAACGTCGAGGCGTAAATTGGTGTTCGCTGTAAAGGGTAGATCTTCGAGGTTCCACCCATAATCACGCAGCAGAAAGCTAGCTTGATAGAGGCGATGTTCGCGTTCCGCTGGTGTACTGTTCAAGTTTTCAAACGGTGTCTGGCTCACAGGTCGAAAAGCGGAGTAGTAGGTGCGCCGCAATCCTAATTGACGATAGAGTTTTTCACTCATCGAAAGCAGTTCGAGATCGGTATCGCCGACCGCACCGACGACAAACTGGCTGACGACACTGACCCGCCACTGTTCTTGTTGGCGAATCTGACTAGTCCACCGGAGACGCTGCACTAGCTCGGTCCAGAAATCCTTTTTGGGGGCCAGCGCGCTGAGTCGCTGGGCTGTTGCGCCTTCCAAATTGACCGAAACACGGTCGGCCAACTGCATGGTGCGCCGAACTTGTTCGTAGTCGGCGCCCGGCATGACTTTGAGATGGACATAACCCCGGTAATTATATTTTTTGCGGAGTATCTCGGCGGTAGCGATAATCTTATCTTGGGTGGTGACACTGCCTTTGATAATACCCGAGGAAAGAAAAATACCATCGACCTGGCCGGCGCGCTGCAAAGTGTCAAATGAGGAAGCCATTTCATCCGGGGTAAAGGTGATGCGTTGGGTCTTGCTGCGCCCGGCACGAAAAACGCAATAGTGGCAGTTGCGTTCACAGGCGGTGGTCATCATGCCCATGAGGATCGGTTTTTTGCCAGTGGGCGTCATCGCTTCAGCAACACAGGGCAAAGTCTTGGGTTTTCGCAGTGAACTAGCGGCCGGTTTTTCTTCTAACGGTTCGGAACCAGCCGGTTCAAAGCGGGTTGCATCGTCTAGAAAAGCGAGCTTCTGCATCGTGTCGGGTGCAACTTTGAAGTTCATAAGAGTGGCCTGTTCCTCGCCGTTTGAGTGCTTTCATGATTGTCACACGAAGCCCGACAATTCTGGCAAGCACAGAGATCAATCCCGGTAAGCGTGATTATATAGAACATTTGTTCCTTTGTCAAACTATTAAAATATGCGGACCATTATCCAAAGAGTAAGCAAAGCAAGTGTAACCGTGGATGGTAAAATCGTGGCCCAAATTGCACGCGGCTTTTTGATTTTACTGGGCATCACGTCGACCGACGGCGAGCCAGAGGCAATGTATCTGGCGCGCAAGATTGGTGGCTTGCGGCTGTTTGAAGATACTGAGGGAAAAATGAACCTGGCGTTGGGTGACGTGGGTGGCAGCGCCTTGATCGTGAGCCAATTTACACTTTACGCCGATGTACGCAAAGGCCGGCGCCCCAGTTTCACTGATGCCGCCCGTCCTGAACAGGCGCAACCGTTATATGAACGGTTTTGTCAATTAGTCGAAAATGAAGGAATTAGCGTACAAAAAGGCGTTTTTCAGGCGCACATGCAAGTCGCGCTCGTCAACGACGGACCAGTTACGCTCTGGTTGGATACGGCGGAGTTGCTGCACCCATAATCAGCGATCACCGTTTGGGCGGCTGATATTTGATGTATCCAATGATGCGTACTTGGGACAGACCCATACGCTTTTTTGACCGATTTTGTTGTAAACTAGTATGCAGACGGTGCAATACGCTTAAACATTTGAGTGGTTCGTAGTGACGACTTCAGTCGTTCGTGGTCGCACAACCAACGACTGAAGTCGTCACTACAATGTCATTCGCAACGTATCTTAGGAGAAAGGAAGTAAATTATGGCCAAAACCAGCGTTCTCATCGCCGGCAATCCCGTGGATGATCTAGCCATCGCCGAAGCGATGACGAAGGAGTTAGAAGATTACCTGGTCAATAATGAGCTCTATCGCACTGTTGTGGTGCGCACGTCGGATGGTGACCAGCGTTTGCAGATGACGGGCGGTGATCTATTAACCCGCCTGCATCGTTTACAAGCCACGCGCGATCTGCTCACGCCGGATCAGCAAACGCGACTAGACGCGACGCGCAAGACTGTCGAGGCCACTATCTACAGTTTGCGCACACGTTTTCATGAACGCTTACAACGGGAGATGAAGGCGCGCCTGGATGCACTTAATTGGTATTTAGGTGAATTAGCCCAAGATCCAGTTCGGGCGCGCCCAGAATTTCCGTTTGAAATGCGCAACCGCCAGCGCATTGAGGAGATTTTGCAGGAAGTGGGCAGTGATCTGACCCCGGAATTGAAGAACAGTTTGAATGAGATCGATCATCGAATTCGCATGTTGACCAGATCGGGTGGTTTTATCTGGGATGAACAGTTGAAATCAGCCTTTCCGTCGCATCCGTATTGGTATTTATATGTGATGCCGTGAGGCGCAAATGAAATTTGGCCTCTGACACTAGGAAGGCGCGGGATTTATCCCTGCGAAATCTGTACCCGATCGCTGTCTTTACGGATTCAACAATCGGAGCACTTCATCATGGATCGTGCCCGCTGTGGCAATCGCGCCGCTGCCGCCAATCGGATTTTTCCCTTGCCAATCGGTGATGACCCCACCAGCACCTTCAATGATCGGAATTAGCGCCATCAGATCCCAGTCATTCAGAATTGGATCGGTCATAATATCGGCACCGCCCACGGCCACTAGATAATAGCCGTGACAATCGCCCCAGTTGTTATAGCGTTGCACGCGCCGCGAGAGCGTTTCAAAGGCTGGTCCATTTTGGTGATTAAAGACATTCCAATGCGAGGTCGTTGTCAGAATGGCATCTTCGATTCGGGTGCATGGGCGCACCGAAACGCGTTGACCATTGAGCCAGGTTTGTTGGCCATCGCCTACCAAAAAGTCGTTGAGCAGCGGATGATTGATCACGCCCAGGATTGGCTTGCCATGCTTGAGTAGCGCAATCAACGTGCCGAATAGGTAACTGTGACTGACAAAGCTTTTTGTGCCATCAATCGGATCAAGCACCCACTGATACTCGGCATCGGGTTGATGACGACCAAGTTCCTCGCCTAGAATGCCGTGATCGGGAAATTCTTTCATGATCATCTGGCGCATGATCGCTTCCGCCCCGCGGTCGGCAATCGTGACCGGCGAGGCATCCGCCTTTAATTCAACCGCATAGCCAGATCGGAAATATTGACGAATAATCGCTGCGCTGGCATCGGCTAGTTGCTTGGAGAATTTGATGAGGTCTTCGGGCGTATGGTTCATGGGCTTGGGTTCTTTATCAATTGATTAAAAATTAGGTTACTTGCTCATGTTACGCAGTCACAGTTCGTAGGGGCGTGATTCATCACGCCCCTACGAACTGTGACTGCGCCATATAACTTATAGACAAAACAAATCAAAGGCATACAAAAGGTAGGTGCGGTTTTTAACCGCACAGCTTGGGTAAACCAGCCAAGTGCGGTTAAAAACCGCACCTACGATTGTCTGGCATTTAAATGGTTTGTCTATGAGGATGCTCAGGCTCAAAATATTCCGTTAACTGAGCCTGCACCTCAGCACTCAACAAATCTTGGCCGTGCAGCCAAGATTCATGCGGCAGGTGGGTTCCTTCGGCAAGTGCTTTTCGGCGCACGATGGCCAGCGTCAGATTTGCCCGTGCATCTTGAACATTGCCGCGCAACGCCCAGCCGAGCGCGGCCATGTATAGCAATTCCCAACTTGCGCCACGCTCTTCTTTGAGCAAACGAATCACGCCACCTAAGGCCACCGCCTCTGGATCACCCAAATAATAATGAGCCAGGACAAATTCCATCAAGCTACGCTCTTTGGTCTTTTCGACATCAATCGCCACCACCTTTTGCCACTGGCGGCGAGCCTCATTATTTTTGCCCTGATGATAAAGCACATACCCATGCCAGAATCCGCTGCGCACCGCATGATTATGATCGTTTTGGATATAACGCAGTGCGGTTTCATATTGCTTTTGGCGGGCTAGCCGAATATAGAGGATGTGGGGATTTTCTTTGTAATAATTATCCAGCGCCGTCGCCTGATCAAAATAGGTGGTGGCGGCACTCCAATCACCCCGATCCAGCGCTACAGTGGCGCGCAACCCGGCCAATAACGCGTGTTCCTCGGCTAGCTGTGTGGCTGATGGTTCATCGGCTGCTCGCTCTGTTTCGATCTGTTGCGCCATTTCTCCTAACATCTGTTCAGCGGTGTCGGCTTGGTGCAGGCGAAGATGCATCATCGCCAATTGTCCCCAATTGACTACGGGCGCGTCGGGAGCCTCGGCCCGGGCGCGCAGTCGGGTGATGGCTTCTTCGGCGCGACCCGCCTGATAGAGCAGCGAGGCGGCGTGATATTCCCAATTATCCTGATTATTCTTATCTTCTAAGCCCTCGATTTCAGGAATCAAGGCCAGCGCTTCGTCATATCGCTCGCGTGTGCTCAAGTAGGTGTGATAATTGATCGTAGCGATCTTTAAGAGATTTTGGAGGCGGCCTTTGTTGGCCTGGCGCACAGGTTCCGGCAACGCGCGCAAACGCGTGACCAATTTTTCAAAGATCGGCAGCGCTTCATCATTTTGGTTGGCCGCCAGCCGGCCGGCTTGCGTCAACAAATCTTCCCAGCTACCCTTGACGGGCGGCGGTGCATTTTTTGTCTCTTCTGTCATGGGTAAAGGTCCGGTTGAATCTAGGGAACGATTGGGATTTACGATTTTTGATTTACGATTGACGATGTCGTCACGACAGCCTCGTCAATCGTAAATCAAAAATCGTAGATATGTTAAGAGTCGATTTCGCGCTTAACCGTTTGCAACAGTGTATCGGCGCGCAGTTCGGGCAGGTTGTAGCAAGCCCCGCCGAGCGCGACTGAGAGCTTTTGCGCCAAGCCCCGATCAAAGGCGGCGTGCTCCATGTTGACCACAATCGAGCGCATCTTGTTCTGTTCAAACATCTCGGCAATGCGATTGGCCTCTTCTTGGGCCGGCATCCCGGTCATGCTTACATTACCGGCGCCGTCGGTGAGCAGGATCATCAGCGGGCGCAATTCAGTATCTCTGCGGCGCGCATTTTCGATCACTTGCCAAGCCATAAACAAGCCACTACTTAGAGGCGTCTTGCCCCCGACGGGCAGATCTTGCAAGGCTTTTTGCGCTAAATCCACACTGCTCGTGGGCGGCAACACTAGGCGCGCCTTATCACGTTGGAAGACAACCAGGCCAACCTGATCGCGGCGCTGGTAGGCATCGACCAGCAAGCTGAAAATGGCGCCTTTGGTCGCCTCCATGCGTTCGCTGGCGGCCATCGACCAACTGGCATCGACGACAAAGAGAATCAGGTTGCCGGTGCGGCGGACGCGCACTTTGCGTTGCAAATCGCCTTTGCGCAGTTGTAGCGCCAAATTATTTTCTTTTTCTTCATGGCGCTGCTTTTGGAACGGCGCCGCGGCCCGCAAGGTTGCGTCAAAGGCAATGTCTTCGGGGTGGCTACCCGCCGGTCTGGCTTTGATATAGCGACCCCGTTTGCGTTCGGTCCGTGTATAAGAGCGTTTGCCGGCGCGCTCGCGCGTCAGCTTGTCCAGCGGGGTGTCAATCCGCTTGGTTTCAAAGGTATCACCGATTTGCACCGGCTTGCGTGCGCCTTTGGTATCTCCGGGCGATGAGCTATGTTGTGGTGAAGCGTCGGGCTGGGCGACTGCGCCCTCGCCCCCTTCACCTGACTCCATGGTGTCCGACTCATCGCCCTCTAGACTTTTTTTTGGTCTGCTCCTGCTGCGCCTTCCATCTCCATCTCTTCGCTCTCTTCGCCAGCCTGTTGTTCGGCTTCGGCGCGCGCTTGGCGCATATTGTTCTGCAACTGATCCGGGTTCATGACTGAATCCTGGAACGGCTGCTTTTTCATGCGATGGGGCAAGGCTAACTCGGCCGCTAACAAGATATCGCGGTCGTTGATCTGGAGCCGGCCATCAAAGGCGGCCTGGGCGCGTGCGGTTTTCAAGATCACAATATCGGCGCGATGGCCATCGACCTTAAAGCTGGAGGTCAGCGCGGCAATCGTATAGAGATCTTTATCGGTATATTTGACCAGAGCATAGCGCTTGCTGGCGAGATTGATGCGCTCGGCCATGTCCATTTCTGCTTGTTCGTAGGCATCGGCGAAGCCGTCTGGATCCTGTTCGAACTGGATGCGCCGGCGCAAAATGTCCACACGCTGCTTGGAATCGGTCAGACCGATCACATCCACTGCATGAGCAAAACGGTCGAGCAATTGGGGGCGTAAATCGCCTTCCTCTGGGTTCATCGAGCCAACGAGCACAAAGCGGGCCGGATGTTGAAAGCTAATCCCCTCACGCTCGACCACGTTGACGCCGGAAGCTGCGCTATCGAGCAACAGATCGACCACATGGTCATCGAGTAAGTTGACTTCATCGACATAGAGCACGCCCCGGTTAGCGGCGGCGAGCACACCTGGTTCAAAATGGCGTTCACCGCGTTGAATGGCTTTTTCAATGTCCAGCGTGCCAACGACGCGATCTTCGGTGGCGCTGACCGGCAACTCAACAAACGGGGTTGCTCGGCTTTCCGACGGCAAGAAACCATCGCGCTCAAACCGTTCCCGACAATCATCACTGTAGAGATCGGGCCGGGTTGGGTCACAATTGAACGGGCTGCCGGAGACTACTTCAATGCTGGGGAAGAGCGCTGCCAGGGCGCGGGCCGCAGTCGATTTGGCCGTGCCGCGTTCGCCGCGGATCAGCACGCCACCAATCTGCGGATTAATCGCATTGAGAATCAGCGCACGTTTCATGCGCTCCTGGCCAACAATGGCCGTAAATGGATAGGTTAATCGCATGGATGCATCCTTCAAGAATTTCGTGAAATTTTCAACAGTACATCTATTTATTATAAACTAGACATGAGAGCAAAACAAACGCGGCTTGCGCTTTCCGCCACTGTCTCGTATACTCGCCATTGAAATGGTCAGCAGACATGATAGGCAAGTGCTAATTCCTGTTTGTTCGCCTACAGTCTAGGTCATTGTCAAGGATTATTTGAGTCGTTCGTAGTGACGATTTTAATCGTGCTTGGTCGCATAACAAACGACTAAAGTCGTCACTACGAATCGCAATCTTGAAACCTTTTGTTTTCCCCTGCGTAGTGGAGATAATGAAGACGCAAAACATCAAGCGCGTCAACTGCGAGTGAGGCGAGATCATCACTGCAACTTCCCGATTGATGCAGATTCTACGCATAAGTTTTGTAACGCACTCACGCCGAAGATGAACTTTCTAGGATAGGAACCATGGTCGAGCAGGAAGAAATTTGGGTAAAAGAGGCCCTGACCGGCAACAAGCAATCCTTTAGCCGATTGGTCGAAGCCTACCAGCGCCCCGTATTCAATCTTGCCTATCGTATGCTTGGTAGCCCAGACGAGGCAGAAGACGCGGCCCAAGAGACCTTTATCCGCGCCTATACTCGTTTAGCCCAGTATGATGGCACGCGTAAATTTAGTACCTGGATTTTGTCGATTGCCAACCATCATTGCATTGATCGGCTGCGCAAACGGCGCATGAAATATGTTTCAATTGACGACAACCCTGTATTAGAAAATCTGCAAGAAGATTCGTTGCAACCCGAGCCGAGTTTGCTGGGCCAAGAGAAGACGGTGGAGTTGCAAACTTTGATCAATCAATTAGAGCCGGATTATCGTACACCGTTAATTCTGCGCTATTGGGAAGATTACAGCTACGAAGATATTGCGGTTGCAATGGGGTTGACGGTTTCGGCGGTCAAAAGCCGTCTCTTTCGGGCGCGTAAGCAAATGGCTGACTTGTATCAAGCAAGCCAGGTGGCGCCGCTACCACCTTCGGCCGGGCATAAGCAGGCGAGCTTGGCCCGGCAATCGGCCAAAGCGCCGAGCAATTTGCCGTTATTCTTGCACGCGGCCTTGGCGAATCATAGCTAAACGTATGGGTTGTTCTGTAGCTTGCGAAGCAATAAAGTCGTAAAGGTGATGTTATGGATGTTAATTATGTGATCAATCAACCAGAGCCAGAGGATAGGCTGACGCCGGAAGGGCAGGAAGAATTTAGCCTGCTTATGTCGTTGTCACTCGATAATCTGCTAGATGAGGCAGAGCAGCAACAATTTCAGGCTTATCTCGACCGCTACCCGATGTTCACACGCCAATGGCACAGTTGGCAAGTGCTGGATCGCCATTTGGTTTTGGCGCCATCGATTGAACCAGCGGCTGGTTTTGTACAACGCTTTGAGACGCATCTGGCCCAGCAGGGGAGGCGTAGTCTCTTGGGGCGAAATTTGTGGATTGCGCTCTTCATCGTTGTCGTCTGGGTTGGCATGTTGGTGGGGGGCGCTACGCTCTTCACCTATGTGCTATTGTATCAAGGCAGCTGGCTGGCCGGGCTTGTCCACAACCTTGCCTATTATGGAGCGGCCGTTACCCAGTGGTTTGAACTGACGTGGCAAACTGTGGCGGCTTGGGCGGCTACACCACAAGCCATCGCCTTTGCGTTTGTATATCTGGTGATGGCCGGTGGGTTGCTGGCTTTTTGGATTCGTTTTTTGCGTAACTCGACGCAATCAATTGATCTGGTCTCGGGTAGTGCGTAAATCAAGTTTGCGACGGGCGCTTGTTGGACGACTTAAGCGTTTGCAACGCGATCTGCTCACGCTAGTTTTTCAGAAATTCAATTTGGCTGCATGCTTTCGGCTGCTGTAAGATTTAAAGAGGTAAGTTATGCGTCATTTCCGGCATTCATCAAATTCAGGTAGATCATTAAAACAGCGCCGCACTTGGGGATTCACCTTTTTGGCCGTTGGCCTGCTTTCCCTCGTGTTGGTTTTTTCACGCTCGGCCCAGGCCGAAAAGGCGCAAGTTGCCAACCAGTCAGCCAGCGCCCATCTGCAGAGCCAGATCTTTAATGATAACCTGATCGTCAAAGACGGCCAGGTATATGAACAAGATGTCAGTGTGTACGATGGCAATGTCACCGTGCAGAGTGGCGGCTCGATTCAGGGCAATTTATACGTCTATAGTGGCAACGTCGAAGTGGAAGAAGGCGGCGAAGTTAGGGGTGATATCGCGGCGTTTAGTGGTGATCTAACCATTGCGGGCAAAGTGAATGGTGGCATTTCAGCGTGGAGTGGCGATATTGAGCTGGACGACAGCGCCATGGTCGGCGGTGATGTGAGTGTACTCAGTGGCGAAATTGAGCAGGACCCTGGTGCACGAATTCATGGCAATGTCGTGCGCGGCCCTAATTTTAAGATTCCAATGCCTGAGCTTTTTCAAGCGCCGCCTACGCCGCCCCAGCCTGATGCTGTCCAAATGATGCGTCCGCAGCCACCATCAGTTTGGGGTGGGATATTCGGCTTCATCTTGCGCCTGATTGGGGCCGGGGTGTTAACCGTTCTCATCACCTTGCTTGCGTGGCTACTCTATACGGCCCGCCCAGATTTTGTGCGTAAGGTGCGCACCACGATGGAGGAACAAGCCGCCTTAAGCTTCGCCGTGGGCGCCATCGTCAATCTTGGTCTGCTGTTTGCCACCTTTATCTTCTTTGTCACGGTCTGTCTGATCCCGTTTGGATTAGCCACCGGCTTGATCCTGTTGTTGCTAAACATTGCCGGTTGGGCTGCGATGTCGCTCTGGGTGGGCGAACGGCTGAGTACCTATGCCAAGAGCTCGGCGCAGCCTGTGGCCTACTTAATCTTGGGCGTGATTGTGACCTCGGGCGCGATTGGGCTGTTGTGGGCGCTGGGCTGTTGGCGCACGTGTATTGTTTTGGCTGCGTTGTTGGCCTCATCGCCTGGTGTAGGCGCGCTGATTGTGCCTTGGTTAAACCGGGGCCGGCTTGCGGCGCGCGGTGCAAGCAATTCCAGCATACCTGTTGTGCCAACTGCGCCTGGAACAACAACCGTAGAAAATTATCCAACGACAACGCCTGTTGAACCGTTTAGCCCAGCCGTGCAAACCGAAGCTGACGCGTCGGTAACCACTGTCGCTAGTGAACCGCCAGCCATGCCGACCAGGGTTGAGGCCGAGACAGATTTTACCCGCATCCGTGGCATTAGCTCAGCTTTTGACCAGCGGCTAAAGTCAGTAGGGATTCACAGCTTTGCCCAGTTGGTTGCGATGACGCCGGAAGTCGTAGCTGCCATTTTGGGCATTCCCGTGCAACAGGTGCTCAGTGATGACATCCTGGGCCAAGCCAGAACGCTGACCGCTCAATAGGACGATTGTTGCAAAAATTTAATAGGCCCGATGCTTTTATAGCGTCGGGCCTATTTTT
>JBBQBY010000068.1:0-19787 GCA_038318235.1 Caldilineales bacterium | reverse complement strand
GATCATTGCAAAAGCCGACCCAACTCTACGCGACCCTTATTAAACTGATTGCGCTTGAACCCATTTGGATTCTTGGGTTGACACCAGCAATTTTGTTGCCAGGTCGTTTTATGCCACTAACCTGGCAGCCTTTTCTGATCCTCAGCTTGTTGCTCTTTCGCCCGCTGCACTGGCTTACCGAACGCCGCTGGTTGCCCGCGACCCCGCTTGGCGGATGCCTCTGGGTGATTTTGCTCGTTTTGCCAATCAATGTTTGGGTCGCGCTCGACAAAGCGCGTGCTTGGCAGGCGGTCGGCTATCTGGTTCTAGGCCTTGCTTTTTATATGGCGCTGGTCGACAATCCCTATATTCGCCGAAAACCGCAACTGATCACTGGGTTTCTCCTGTTGCGGGGTTTGGGCCTAACGCTACTTGGCCCAATTCTAATGGCCGCCGACGTCGTCATTGGCGGACCATTGGTCGCTTGGCAAAAATTGTTGCAACCAGTGTCCGCGCAATTGGGCGAAACGATGAACCCCAATATTTTAGCAGGTGGCTTAGCGCTGATTATCCCGATACAGGCAGCCTTAGCGCTGCGCCACGATTGGACAAAGCGGCGTTGGGTGCCAATTGTGACCGGTAGCTTTTGTTTATGCACGGTTGGCGCTTTATGGCTTACATTAAGTCGTGGCGCTGATCTGGCCGTTATTGTCGCGCTGGCAATGGTGTTGTTGGTGCGCTGGCCTAAGTTATTATATGTCTCACCCTTGATTGTTCTGGCCAGTGCGTTTTATCTTTATTGGCGTGGCCCGGCGCATATCCTAGAACTTTTGACCTTTAATACAAAGATCGGTGGATTAGATGGACGAATGGAGATCTGGAGTCGCGCTTATTATGCTTTGCAAGATTTTATTTTTACAGGGATTGGTATCGGTAACTTTAATTTAGTCATTCCACAACTTTATCCTTACATCCTGATTCCGTCTGGCCTGGATATTCCTCACGCTCACAATTTATTGTTGCAGATTGGCGTCGATCTCGGTTTGCCAGGTCTGATCGCGTATCTAGGGTTGCTGATTAATATTTTTGTGATGTTGATCAGCCTGTTGCGCCAACGCACCAAAGCTCTGTCGTGGACATTAGCTGCGGGGGCATTAGGGTCTATCGTGGCCATGCTTGTCCACGGCATGGTTGATGCAACGACATGGGGCACAAAATTGGCCTTTATGCCTTGGCTATTATTTGCCCTGATTACGATGTTATATCTATCAGAACCGCCCTCGCCACCTGAAGCCACGCTGTCAATATAATAAAGCCACGTGTTTCAAGCTTAATAAAGTAACTCATGTTACGCAGGCAGCTACCAGCCCCCCTCTGACTCCCCCGTTGGGGGAGGATCGTCACGGGATAGCGGACTTGTTGCTACTGTCCCGCGATCATTCCCGCCCACGGGGAGCGGGAGCCCTTTGGGCGCGGGTGGGGCAAAGCTGCCGCTGCGTAACATGAGTAAAGTAAGTATTTTGACAACGTTAAATTCGATAACATTAGATTTCAGTAGCGTAGAGGTATTCAAAAGTTCTTTGTGTAAAAGCAGGCTATTGCAGAGGTATAGCGACCTCCGCAATAGCCTGCTTGTTCCTGTATATAATGGCTACTTTCAACCGCTGAGCGCGGCCAATAACTGCTCGGCCTGTTCGACTGAAATTTTACCTTCGCCAACCATGCGCAGGATCATCAAACGCTCCTCATCGCTGGCGCTCGCCACTTTGGGGGCTTTGGGCGCTCTGGGTGGCACAGGTGGCACGGGCGGCACAGGGGGGACAAAGCCCCAACCCTGCCTGCGTTGGCGGACATCCATTTCCGCGGCCCGCCGCTCGGCTTCTTGCGCCCGGCGTTCGGCATTGCGCATCGCTTCACTGATCTTCTCTTCGGCCTTGCGCATGGCGGCTTGCACCTTTTCTTGGACGCGCGACGCCAGTTCATCCCCGGTGCCAAGCGATGCCAGCTTTTCGTCCAACTGGCGGGTCAAGCCGCTAACCTGTTGTTCGATCTGGCTGGCGATTTGTTGGGCAAATTCGCCGGCCCGCTCCCCAAATTCTGGCCTAAATTCTGCGCCAAAGTTAAATTCATTCTCGAAATTTTGACCCCATTGTCCATCGACCCGGGAGCCGCTTATAACAATATTGCCTTCTGCCACCAACACAAGCGACGCTTCGCCAGCCCCCACGATAAATTCAATTTCACCTTTGGCTCTGCGTGTAGGTGCAGCCAACTTGTTGATCAGGATGTCGCCTTCACTCACCAAATGGAACTTGGCACTGGCGGCTGGCGGGATCTGGCAGGTAATATCACCTGCCGCTGTGATCCGCACTTCGCGGCCAGGCGGCAGGGCTAATTGCAGCGCGGCATTGCCCTCCACTTTGGCCAAAACATCACCTTCACCATTGGTCAAAGCCAGATCGCCTTCAATGGTTTCCGCCGCAAAGCGCCCTTGAATGCGCGAAACGTCGGCACTGCCAGAAATTTGTTGCACCTGTACGTCGCCGCGCACTTGTTTGGCAGAAAAATCGCCTTCAACCTGGCCAGCTGTTACTGACCCTACCTCACGCAGGCGCAAATTGCCGGACACCTGTTCCAATTTGACTTCACCTTGGACGGCCTGCAATTGGGCATCGCCATCGATGTTTTCAATCAAGCAATGGCCTTGTACGTCACCGATGTTGGCATTGCCCTCGATTCGGTGAGCGCGCAGATCGCCTTGTACCTGTTTGGCCAGAAAATCACCATCCACCTGCTCCAACGAGATCATGCCAACATTGCGTAACTGCAGGTTGCCATCCACCTGCCCAAACTGGATCTCACCCTGCACCGAATGGACTTGCCCATCCCCCTCAATGTGCCGCACTTGCAAAGTTGTGCCGTGTGGCGCTTGGATGGTGCAATCCTCGTCACAGCGTAAAGAGATCGTTTCTCCCGTCTGGTTTAGGGTTAGATTTTCCTCATCATCGTAATTGATCAACAACTCTGGCCGTTCCCAACCGCGGACAACCAGATTCCCTTCCACCCGATCAATGATCAGTGTGGGGTTTTTGCCTGTCTGGAGCATTTTCTGCGCCATTATTCAAGCTCCTTGTAACATTTGCATGGCTTCTTCAAAACTTAATTGCCCTTCGTCCAGGGCCTGCAAAACGCTCTTACGTTTGTCTTCGCTGACGCCACTTACTTCTTCTTTGCCCGGCTCGTAGCCCAGCGCACGAATCACTTCATGGAGCCGCGTGCGAATGGTCGGGTAGGAGAGTTTCAATTCATCTTCCATACGGCTCAACTTGCCTTCGCAGCGGACAAAGATTTCGACAAACTTGAGTTGTTCGGGCGCTAGTTGAGCAAAAGGCACCACGACGGAAAATTGACCTTCTACGGTCATGCCGCTGTCTGGACAGTAGAAACGGGTGACGACGATTTCGCCCCCGCCAAATGGACACTTACTAGGTAATGGAATCATGGTCTTCTCACTTTCTCTAGATCGGCTGCTTTAGACATGCCGTTGGCGCAAAATAGAATTTTCTTGCGCTGCTAAAAAACGCTTCGTGGACAACATCACCGGGTTATCCGCACTCACATGGGCGGTCTGTGCTGCTTCGTAGCGTTGTTTCAGCCACCAGCCCCAAGCAATCAACAAATCGCCCATAGAGGATAAGGATGGTTGCTGGCCATTCGCTTGGTAAAGCCTGACTAAGTGCAACAGCCGCGCATCATCGGCGGCCTGTAACAGGGAAGCACGGTGCTCTTTTTGTAAATCATATATACGGTACATATCCGACGGCATCATTGGAAGCTCCTTTTAAAAACGTCTTGCCTTTTACTTTTCTAAAAAGAGTTTATCACAAATTTAAAAAATGTCAATACCTGAGTTTAATATTTTTTATAATTAAATCAATAATATCAATATTTTTGATTTAATAGTTTGGAATATTGATATGGATATTTGAATTGCCTAGATGATAAATAAACTATCTATGCTTCTTTTTTAGTAGATTTGGTCTGTAGACGCGCAGAGCGGGACAAGAAAACTCTTGTCCCGCTCTATTTGAAAACTTATTTCCTAAACTTTACGGTTGATTGGGGATTCAGGGGGTTGAAAGCGCCCGGCCCTGCATGGACAGAGCTAGTGCTAACCTAAGGCCGGTTAACCGGCCTTCGGTTAGCCGGGTGGCTTTAGCCCTGGGCGCACCTGTCAACCCCCTGAATGCCGCTTGAACCAACTTTACTTATAGAGAAATCATTTAAAGGCCGTACAATGGTAGGTGCGGTTTCTAACCGCACTTGGCTGGTTTACACAGGATGTGCGGTTTCTAACCGCACCTACGAAAAAATCATTGATGCGAAGTTTATTTGCTTTCTCTATTAGACTACGCTTGCCGATTTTTCGCTTATCCTACCAACCGTTACGTTACACCCACTTCTGTTCGCGTAGAAAACTAGTTAGACCAGGAATGGCGAAGCGCTTGCCCTGATAGGCCTGATAGCCATAATAGAACATCGCAATCACCACCATTAACATGGCAATTGGGGTCAGGCAGAGCATTAAGACACCCACCAGCCAACCAATTACGGGTACAATCTGGATAATGGCGGTGCCAATCGTCACTGCGACGCTCAGTAGTGCAAAGACGATCGACAAACCAAGGCTCTGCACCGCATGATAGCGCTGGAAGGGGCGTTTGTTGCTGCTCTCACTTAACAGAACAATCACCGGCAGCAAAACCGGAATAATATAGGCTAACAGACCGATCAAGCGGTCGTCTGCCGAAGCTTCGGCATCGACCGTGGCTTCGCTTATAAACTCACCACGGCGAAAAGCGTCTGCGGCATCAACGGCTTGGTCGCGTGCGCTCTCCGCGGCTCGCTCGAAGGGTGTGCGGTTGCTCTCGCTGGCCGTTCTTGTATTAGAAATGTTCTCAACCGGCACGCTACTTTGTGGCTGTGCGCCGGTTGGTTTGACATCTTCTGGATTCATCTGTAACTCCTCTGGTTAAATAAACTTGATACTTCTGTTCCTCTATACGTAGCCGCTGCCCAAAGGTTGCAAATTCGCCGGGGCGAGGCATGGCCCCCTTCATTGAGGGTCGCCCCCTGATCGGTTGGCCATGCCTCGCCCCTACGGCTTGCAAACCCGTTACTACCGATAAACCCTATTATTTGTTACAGGCTACTTGCTACTTATACCTTGTTATTTCCTCTGTGCTACAATAGGTCTATGAAGAATTTACCACTAACCCGCATTGTCTTCATGGGCACGCCAGCGTTCGCCGTGCCGGCTTTACGTAGCCTACATGAACGCGCTCAGGCGCAAGCCTGGCAAGTGGTCGCCGTGGTTACCCAGCCGGATCGACCGGCCGGCCGCGGCAATAAGCTCGTGCCTGGCCCAGTGAAGCAGTATGCCCTAGAACAAAATATCCCCGTTCTGCAACCGGCCAGTTTGCGCAAACAGCCCGAAATCGTGAATGAATTGCGCTCGCTCGCCCCGGACCTTCTGGTCGTCGCTGCCTATGGGTTGATTCTACCCAAAAATGTCCTGCAAATTCCCACGGCGGGCGCGATCAATATCCATGCTAGCCTGTTACCAGCCTATCGCGGCGCTTCACCCATTGCCACGGCCATTCTTGATGGTCAAGATGAAACCGGCGTTTCGATCATGCTGATGGACGAAGGGATGGACACGGGGCCCGTTTTAGCCCAAGTCCACCAGCCAATTGGGCCTGATGATACCACCGCTAGCTTAACCGCCCGTTTGGCGGATCAGGGGGCAGAACTCTTGCTCGCGACTTTGCCACGCTGGCTGGCCGGTGACTTGCCACCTGTTGCCCAGGCTGATCTACTCGGCGCGGTCTCCATCTGCCGGGTGATGGCCAAAGAAGCGGGACTGGTCGATTGGCGCCAGCCGGCCGCCCAGATCGAACGAATGACACGTGCCTATACACCCTGGCCATCGGCTTTCACCACCTGGCGTAACGAGGTTTTCAAAATCTGGCAAGCCGAGGTGCTGCCAGGTCACGCCGAACCTGGGCTGATTGTGGCGCTACCGACTGGGGTCGCGGTGGGGACGGGTGATCAATTGCTTGGTTTGGGCGTTGTGCAGCCCGCTGGTAAACGCAGGATGGATATGCGTAGTTTTCTGAATGGCGCACCAGACTTTGTTGGCAGCCAATTGGGTATATAGATAAAAGTTAATTGATCCGCAGATCTTCCCCTGGCGCGTGGACTGTTCAAAGGCCCATCCCATAAAAGACAGTTGATAAAGCTCGCCGCTGAGCCCCGCACCAACGTGCCTATCGGGTAATTTTAGCCCGGTTGCAGCGCACGTTGCTAGCTAATAGACAACGCAAATAAAAGTCATAGAAAGGGTAGGTGCGGTTTTTAACCGCACAGCTTGGGTAAACCAATCAAATGCGGTTAAAAACCGCACCTACGAAACTATGCACTCTATTTGTTTTATCTATAAGCTCTGCGGCTTCGCGTTTAATAGGGTGCCGGTCTTAGACCACAGGATTTTCTCAGCCAAGGGACCCAGCTTCCAGGCACGTCGCGACTCAGATTGATTTTTGGTAACTGTTCAGCGAGAAACCGGGTTTTTATGCGTAAGACAGGCTAATTCTACCCAGAAAAACCCGGTTTCTTTGCCTCGCCTGAATCGTTACGATTTTAGGATAACATAGTGTTCGTTGTGCGGTGACCTCAGGCGCAAAGGTGCGTCTGGCCGTGCAGGAGGGTAATGATTGGGCGATGGACAACGAATTTAAATATCTGTTCTGGACCGAGATCCACAGGTTGTTGACTGTTTTGCTCCAGGGGGTAACAGTCAGGCAAGCCCGGGCCGCGCAGATCTACTTGCCGCAAGTGCAACGCGTTTGGTACGATCAGGCCGTCACCAATGGCACCCTCCATGATATTGCGACTGTCGCGCGTGAATTGGGCGAAGAACCAATCGCGACGCCCAAAGGCCGACGACAATATGAATGGCGCGTTGGCGAAGTGACAGTTTGTGTAGATGACGACGACGATTATCTGACCGTCCACATGGGAGAACAATTGGTTTGTTCGACGCAGCCTACGGTTCGTTTATTTATTCCGGGGCACTGGCTGCACACGTTGGCGCCCTTTATGGAACGCGCCCATGTCCACGACCAAGCCTGGCAGACCATGCAAAGCCAATGGGGTTATAACCCTGATACCTATAACCGTGATCCACCGTAATGATTCGAATAAACTGTAATTGGCCGGTTAGCGAATTGGATAGCGATTGCTTAACTGCTAAAATAGCCGACGGATTTGCTACCGCGGATGAAATAACTCTACTTTTACCAAAGCGCCAATCTAACCGCGCGCTTTGCATGACGATAATGACCAGGTGATTTTTTTTGACTGGTACAGCCACCTGTAACGAAGGTTGGTTTGACCGCGCAGAGAGGAAATTAATTTATGGCACAAGCCGCGCGCCCCCCGCACCCAACTAGAAGCGGGATCCGCCAGTGGTTGCTCGATGATCATAGCAAATCACAGCCGCAACCCTCAGGTCGTAAACACCATACCCACGCCTGGTGGCAGGTAATGTGCCTGACCGGCGTTGATTATTTTTCCACGCTTGGCTATCAGCCTGGGATCGCGGCCTTGGCGGCGGGCACACTTTCGCCCTTTGCCACGTTAGTTCTCGTCTTGTTGACGTTGTTTGGCGCATTGCCGATCTATCGCCGCGTGGCTGCCGAAAGCCCGCATGGTGAGGGATCAATTGCCATGCTTGAGCATCTGCTGCCCTGGTGGCAAGGTAAGTTATTCGTCCTTTGTCTGCTCGGCTTTGTGGCGACAGATTTTATCATTACCATTACATTGTCGGCGGCCGATGCGACGGCCCATATACTCGAGAATCCTTTCATCCCCATCGCCCTCCACAATCACGGAATTCTCATCACGCTGCTGCTGATTACCGGCTTGGGCGCGATCTTTCTCAAGGGGTTTCGGGAAGCGATGGGTGTTGCCGTGTTGCTGGTTAGCATCTATTTGGTGTTGAATGTCGTTGTGATAGGCTTCAGCATCTTTGAAGTAGCCACCCATCCAACCAAGTTAACCGACTGGAAAAATGCTCTGTTTATTGCGCATGGCAACCCACTGCTGATGTTGGGCATCTCCTTAATCCTCTTTCCTAAGCTAGCGCTGGGGTTGTCTGGCTTTGAGACTGGGGTGGCGGTCATGCCGCTGGTGAAAGGCGACACACATGATACCGTGGCCAATCCGGCGGGCCGAATCGCGAACACACACAAGCTCTTGGCTACTGCGGCGATCATTATGAGCATTTTTCTGATCACCAGCAGTATTGTGACCACCGTGCTGATCCCCGCGGAAGCCTTTAAAGAAGGTGGCCCCGCCAATGGTCGCGCCCTGGCCTACCTGGCTCATCATTATCTGGGTGAGTGGTTTGGCACAGCCTACGATCTCAGTACAATCTCGATTCTCTGGTTTGCCGGGGCCTCTGCGTTGGCCGGCCTGCTCAATATCGTGCCGCGCTATCTGCCGCGCTACGGCATGGCCCCCAACTGGGCGAATGCAACGCGTCCGTTGGTCTTGGTTTTTGTGGCCATCGCTTTTGTCGTGACGATTATCTTTCGTGCAGATGTAGATGCCCAGGGTGGCGCCTATGCGACCGGTGTGTTAATGCTGATGAGCTCGGCCGCGATCGCTGTGACACTGGTGAATTGGCATCGCAAGTCACGCTCTGGCACGATTATATTTGCGCTAATTACGTTGCTTTTTATTTATACGACGCTGGTCAACATTTATGAGCGACCCGAAGGCATCAAAATCGCCAGCTTATTTATTGGCGCGATCATCATAACGTCACTAATTTCCCGCGTTTGGCGCTCCACCGAACTACGGGTGCAGCGTTACGAACTGGATGAACTGGCCCAGCAGTTTGTCGAAGAGGCGAAGCGTAATGGTCCGATTCGCATTATTGCCAACCGCAAACAGAAGGGCGATGAACGAGAATATCGGATTAAGGAACGTGAGGTGCGCGAAGACACGCATATTCCGCCCGGCGCACACGTTTACTTTTTGGAAATTAGCGTGCGTGATTCGTCAGAATTTGCCGATGTGCTCCAAGTGCGCGGGGTGACAGTCGGCCCCTATCATATCTTTCGCGCCAATGCGCCCGCAGTGCCCAACTCGATCGCTGCCTTTTTGCTCTATTTGCGCGACCGCACCAATAAAATCCCACACATCTACTTTGGCTGGGCCGAGGGTAATCCGCTCCATTATCTGATGCGCTTCATTCTCTTTGGCGAAGGTGATATTGCGCCAGTGACGCGTGAAGTGCTCCGTCGCGCCGAGCACAATCCCGAACGACGTCCCGCCGTCCATGTTGGTGGCTAAACCTCGCCCGTGCGTTTCTAAAGTCGCGCCTGGCTATGGCGTTTATCGCCAAAAAAAATGAATAGATTCACCTCACCTTAAAGCCCGTTGAGATTTTTCAATGGGCTTTTTGATTGTCTCCCCCGCTTATTTTCCCCAAATCTTTATACTTTCTTGATACATTCACGCTATATCTTGATCTAATTTTGATCTAAACTGGGTAGATAATCAGATTTATACTCAAGTCAGCATGAAAAGCGGAGATTGACCCCACCCGCGCCCCGAACGGCGGTTGCCTTCTAGGCGCGCTCCCCAAACACAGGGAGGGACGGCTCAGGGACAAACGAAGTAACCGTTCCTCCCCGAGCCTAGGAGCGGGTTAATCTCCGCTTTTCAAATTGATATCAGTTTAGTACCTGGCTCAGGATGATGCTGCGGCGAGTTTACCAATTGACTTTGGGCTGGGCGCCACGGGTAAGCAAAGAGAGTTTAGATTGTGGGTAAAATCGGAGGGAAAATTGTTTTAGCTATGGCGTCACTGGTCTCGTTTGCCTATATTGGCGGCGAGATTTTGCTTATGTTAACGCTGTTAAGTCTTATCTATGGCTGGCTAGCTATCCCCTTCACCGTGACAATGGCTGGGTTGCTCCTACTGTTGACGCTGGCCTCTTACCAAACTAACTTGGCGTATCCCAGCAGTGGCGGCGCGTACATCGTGGCGCGTGATCAATGGGGCGAAGCGCCGGCACAGGTGGCCGGCGCGGCGTTGTTGGTCGATTGTATCCTCACCATTGCGATTAGTAGCGCTTTCGCTACAGACCAGGTTGCTAGCGCGTTTCCGGCGCTGCTTGCTTATAAAGTGCAAATTTCATTGTTTTTAATCCTATTGATCACTGGCGTGAACTTGCGCGGTGCTAAGGAATCAAACGCCATCTTTGTCACAGCGATCAATTGTTTTATTGCCTTGATGCTGGGGCTGATCGGCATTGGTTTCTGGCAAGTATTATCCGGAAGCTTGGGCGTAGTGAGCCACATGCCTGGCTCGCAGTCTCCACGGTTCCCAACCACAGGTTTTATCTTTGTATTTTTGCTGCTGCGTATGCTGAACTCGGGCGCCTGGGCAGGCAAGCGGGCGCGAGCAAAAAATGCGGCGACAACGTTGCTCTGGGACGCTGCGCTATTGCTCATCCTCTTCTTAGGCATCAGCGTGTTGAGTGACTGGATTCAGGTGCAACCGGTTGAAACCGGTGCGCTGATCTCGCAAGTCGCCCGTATCGTCTACGGTGATGGGTTGCTCTGGCTTTTGACATTGGCCGCGGTGACCGTCGTCTTACTTCTGGTTGCGAATCATAGCCTGACCAATTTTCCCCGTCTGGCTGCATTGCAAGCCGGCGATGGGTTTTTACCCAAGCCGTTTGCCTGTCAGGGCGAGCGCCCGATCTTTAGGTGGGGTATGCTCTTCCTTGCCGCGTTGGCTAGTTTGCTGATCGTTCTCTTCCAGGGCCACGTCCATCGTCTGATCCCGTTATATGCCATTAACGTGTTTTTCTGTTTTACCTTCGTGCAAATCGGGATGGCCAAGCGCTGGCAGCGCACCGGCGCGCTCATGCAAACCGGAACCTTGACGCCCAACCATGAAATTTGTACACTGGGCAGCCGTTTGGTGTATGATCGTTTTTGGCATGCCAAGCTATTATTGAATGGAGTGGGTGGCTGCATTACCGCTTTGATCACGCTTAGTTTGCTGCTGACCAATTTCACCGCCGGCGCCTGGATCATCATCCTCCTGATTACAGCCTTGGGATGGTGGTTGATGCGGATGCAACAGCACTATAAGGCCGTGGCGCAACTCCTGCGTACGGCAGCTGATCGTTTAATATAATAACCGCGCCCCATTGATTTTTTACTTAAAACGTAACTACCAAGCCCCACCCTAACCCTCACTGCGATTAAGTTAAGGAAAATGAGGTGTAGCGTAGGTGCGGTTTGTCACCGAACGTGCTTGGGGAATCCACCAATCGTGCGGTTACAAACCGCACCTACGCAGCCTTAACTTAATCGCAGTGTCCCTAACCCTCCCGAGGGAGGGGACCGTGAAGGATCGTAGGCAGGTTTTTCTTTGTCCCTCGATGCAAATCCACCCCGTGATTATCCCCTCCCTCGGGAGCGCGCCTAGAAGTCAACCGCACTTGGGCGCGGGTGGGGCCGCTTAGTAGTTACCTTAAAACACAAAATATTGACCGTCCTTAGTGAAAAAATAGCATATTTATTTTGTAAGAAAACTTGCTATAATATGCCCAGTTACAATTTTGTACTAACAGAAGCCTCTCACGTTTTCTCCACTCTATAAGACTTCTCTGCAATTGTGACTATCGAAGATTTATGTTTACCTATCACCGGGCAAGCCGTGGGCGTGGCCGTCTATTTTTTGCACTGGAATTAAACTGGTTATTGCCCGCGCAGATAACACAAATCGACATTGTTGCCATCGTTAAGGTGAGTGGCCAGGTGAATAATCAAACGCAACATTTCTTGCTGCCGGTATTTGCCTCCGCCGGTGCGCCGCCTCGCGCGTTGCTGCTCGATCTGTCCACAACCCTGTCGGCAGTGGAGGTTGAGCATGATCACGAGTTAACCTATACATTCAGCTATACCAACAGTCGCCAAGGGGTGCTAGATGCCATGACGTTTCACTTGCTGTTGCCACCAGGCGCGACCATTCGCCCACTAACCGGCGCGCCATTGAATGGATCTGCGGGCTGGCTACGGATAGTCAACAAACATGTGCGTTTTACGTGAACGAACTACAACCAGCCGTAAGTGGGCAAGTGCGCTTTGTGCTGAATCTGGGCTCGCCGGCCCAACTGAAAGCGCTGGGCGCTGTTGTGCTGGTTGTATATGCGATCCAAGAGGAGCAAATCCTGAACAGTGACGTGTCCATCGTGCCGGTCCGGCAATCAAGCGCAGAAGGCCCTGAAAATACTCGGCTGCTTCTGCCTTTTATCGCGAATGAGTTCCCCATAGTTGCCCACAAATAACTCTACACAAATAACTGCCACAAACATTGTCTGATCAATTTCATCCGACCGATAAGGGGTCACGCCCTATGCGTTGGCGCTACTATACCGGTTGGCCTAACCCATGCCTACGTTGCTATACGATAGTCGACTCTTGGCAAAATTAGGTTAAACGCAGCGTTGGCCTCCGGATCTTTACACTTTCTTGATAGGCGTGAAGCTTTTTTTGATCCTCTCCTGACCTATTTAAGGTTTATATTTAATGGCATAGATTTATCGGCTATGCTATAAAGCGCCCGCCATTCAGTAATGATGTGGCGCGGCGGCTTGGTCTCCTGCAGCGGAGCACGCTACTTAGCATAGCTTCTCATTGAAGATAGTTGGGTCTCAAAAGGAGCGCGCTATGAGTTCTTATTCAAAAGGTACTTGGGTTTTAATCGGTTTGATTGTGGCCATTCTGTTGTCGTTCATCGACCTCATTGAGGTGCGCATCCCACGCGGTACGCTGAGCACAGACCTGATGCTGGGGGTTACGGTGCTTGGCTTTGCCAGTATCTTTGTTTGGCTACATCGCCATCGCGAACCAGCTAAACCACAAAAGCAAATTAGTGGTTTTCGCTTGGCCGGTCGCGAGGGTGAGATGACTGTTTATGAGGCGTATTCTGCAGAAGAAAATTTAGATGCGAACCTAGAAACCCCAAAGGCTACACCGGTAAAACGGAGAATTTTACGCCATCAAACCGCGTCCATGCCGCGAGGATAGGATCGCCTGTTCTTGCCGAGCGGCCACTTACGTGAACCTTGAACCGCCGACTTCTTCAACCACAATTTGCCAGGTGAAAGACTCAACGGTATAATAGAGAGACGTCGGGGCGTAGCGCAGCTTGGTAGCGCGCTTCAATGGGGTTGAAGAAGTCGGAGGTTCAAATCCTCTCGCCCCGACCTATATTCAGATGGTGGTTTAATGCTGTGAATTGAAGAATGTAATCTTGCACGAGGCAATTTACAACAGACAATTGACAACAGAGTAAATCTGAAAAATGCAAGACCGGCTCCCGCCATCTGATAAAGACTACGGGAGCTTTTTTTTGTTCTTTTTCGCAAGTTGATATGGGTATACAGCTCGTGCATAGCTAAGCGGGCCGCCGTTGCCGCTAATCCAGCGCAACGAACTGTTGTCATATTATGGGCAATCAACCGATCTGCGTCGCCTGGCTAGATTGCGCGTCGTTGCCTACTTCCGTTTGATGAGCGTTTTATCCAATGATAGATCCACAAATCAAGCATAGCGTTGGTCTGCTTGAGGCCGATCTGGCCTTACTTCACCATATTGAGGAAAGCCTGCCAATTACAGCCGATGTTAGCCGCGCTGATATTTTGATCTGTTGTCTGCTCACCGATCCGCAAGATCGACCAGCAAAAACTGTAGACCCACCAAATGCTGAACCACAAGCCTCTGTCATTGCCCATGTCATGCCGCATTCGATGTCGTCACTCTATCGCCAACTAGCAACCGGGCGCAAATTTACCGAAAAGGATCAGCCGCTCATTCTGCGGGCATTGACTAGTGGTAGCGGTGGCCGCCGCCGGCAAGAGGTGCTACGTAATGGCGCCCCGATTATTCAGGATGTCTATCCGATCCGTAATCAAGCCGGACAAGTGATTGCCGCGTTGGTCGTCGAGACCAACATGTTTGAGTATGAACGCCAGCGCCGGCGTAACCCCAACTTTCGCCGCGCTGTGCTCTGGTTGTTAGAAATGTGTGTACGCGGCGAAATTGAACAGGCCGCCACTCTCAGTCGTTTTGGTCAATATGATGGCGTCTATCTCGTCAACCGTGAACGCCGCGTGATCTATATGAGCGGGATCGCCACGAATCTTTTTCGCGCGATGGGTGTCTTGACCGTAGGGCGCAGTGAGCATATTTCGATCCTGGAAACCGCTGATCAGGAATTGGTCGGCCAGGCTTTCGAGATGCGCCATTGCCTGGAAGTGCGCAGTGAATCGTCGGATGGGCGGGTTTGGGGACGCAAGGTTATTCCCCTACATGCGCCACCAGGGGATTGGCGGATCCATTGGCCAAATTTACTCGGGTCTGGCCTGCCGCGCAGCAACCGATCGGGCAACGTGGAAGCCGTGTTGGTGCTGGTGCACAATGCAACCGAAGCTGTGCAGAAGCAGCGTGAACTAAATGTTAAGTCGGTGATCATCCAGGAAGTCCACCATCGCGTCAAAAATAATTTGCAAAATATCGCGGCGATTTTACGGATCCAGGCGCGCCGTTGTGAAAGCGAAGAAGCCAAACAACACTTGACCGACGCTGTCAACCGCGTGCTAAGCATGTCGGTGATCCATGAATTTCTGAGCCAGGATGAACACCGAGCGATCAATTTACGCGACGTCTGCCAACGGATTGCGAACCAAGTGGCCGAAGTGTCACGCAACCCAGAGCAAGAGGTAGAAATTCTGATTCACGGCCCCAACATTCGTTTGCCGGCCAGTCAGGCAACGCCCGCGGCTATGGTGATCAATGAACTGCTCTTAAATGCGGTTGAACATGGCCTGGGCCAACGGAGCCAGGGTGCGATCACGATTACACTGAGTGATTTGGGTGATAGTGTGCGCTTGGTGGTCGAAGATGATGGCAGTGGCTTGCCGCCGAATTTTAACCCAGGTCAGAGTAGAAGCCTCGGTTTGCAAATTGTACATACGTTGGTGACCGATGATCTGAAGGGCACGCTCCAAATGGAGTCGGTAGAGGCCATTACGGATGCATCTGCGCCTGATCTGATGGCTGCACCAGGCGCAAATTCACTGCATCTTGGCGCGCGGGCTATCGTAACTTTTCCGAAACGCTCATTAAGGGTAGACTAGAGGTAGAAAAAAAGATATGCGGTTTTTTAAAAAATTTAACCCCACCCTTACCGCTGCGCGTCGGGGCGAGAATGAGTGTTGGTCATCTTTCTTTCGCACTTTTGATCTGAGGCTAGTCCAGCAGGGTATCAATTAATCTAGAGTTCTGTTAATGGCATTCAGTCAAGCATAAAATAGAAAATTAAGCGATTAGAGATGAAGAATAACCAATCTCTAATCGCTTATCTGAATAACATGGGCTGAACACGATCGCCCTATACCGGCTATAAAGTGCTCCAGGGTGTTGGGTGAGTCTGGTAGTTTCCCAAAAATTTACTGAAGGAGACCAAACGTGGAACGAACACGAGTGATCATCGCTGATGATGAATCGCTGATTCGGTTGGACCTGCGCGAAATGTTAACCAACTTGGGATACCTTGTGGTCGGTGAAGCAGGCGACGGCCGTAGTACGGTCAATCTAGCGCGTGAATTGCGGCCTGATATTGTGATTATGGACATCAAAATGCCGGATATGGATGGCATTGAGGCCGCGCAACTTTTGACGAGCGAACGCATCGCGCCGGTCTTATTGCTCAGCGCTTACAGCCAGCAAGACTTAGTGCAACGGGCGCGCCAGGCCGGTGTGGCTGGTTATATGGTCAAACCTTTTCGCGAAAGCGATCTGACCCCGGCCATTGAAGTCGCATTGGCGCGCTTTAGCGAATTCCGTACTATGGAACGCGAGGTCGATTCTTTGCAAGATGCCTTAGAGACGCGCAAACTGGTGGAACGCGCCAAGGGGATTTTGATGGATACGCAGGGATTAAGCGAAACCGAAGCGTTTCGTAAAATCCAGAAGATGAGCATGAACAACCGCAAACCAATGCGCGCCGTCGCCGATGCGATTATTTTGGCGCATCAAGTTAGCGAAGAGTAAGTGGTCATTGGTAAGTAGTGATTGGTAGAGAAAAAGACCGACTTACCATTGACCACTTACTATGAACGTTTTATGCCAAACTTACCCGCTATTTTTACACAACCACCTAGTAAGGCCAGATTTTGAAGCTGTCAATTATTATGCCCGTCTATAACGAGCGCACCACGCTCGAAGAAATCGTCCAACGTGTTCGTGATGTTGATCTGACCGTTGACAAGCATGGCGCGAGTCGCTTGCTCAATGGGCCGATTACATTGGAGCGCGAAATTGTGATTGTTGACGATGGTTCAACCGATGGCACGCGTGAAATTTTAAACCGTTTGCGTGCAGAAAATGCCCCAGATCTGCGCATCGTCTTTCACGAAAATAACGGTGGTAAGGGTGCCGCGTTGCGCACGGGTTTTCAACAGGCTACAGGCGACATTTTAGTGATCCAAGACGCCGATCTCGAATATGACCCGCGCGATTATGTGAAGTTGTTGGAGCCTTTGTTGGAGGGGCGTTCACCGGTGATTTACGGCAGTCGTTTTATGGGCGGGCCACGCTCTGCGATGAGCCTAAGCCATACCATGGGCAATAAAATGTTGACAATTTTTACCAACGTGCTCTTTGGTACTGCGCTGAGCGATATGGAAACCTGTTATAAATGCTTTCGCCGCGATGTGATCAACGATATGCCGCTCCGTAGCCGGCGTTTTGAAATTGAACCAGAATTGACCGCAAAAATCCTCAAACGCGGTTACACGATCTTCGAAGTACCGATCAGCTACAATGGGCGCGATTTCCACGCCGGCAAAAAGCTGAGCTGGCAAGATGGCTTCAGCGCCGTGCGTACGCTGCTCAGATATCGTTTTGTCGATTGATCTCTCCCCCCGCCCTCCCGTTCGGCTGCCCTTCGACGTGCGGGAGGGCGGGGGGAGAGATCAATCTTCAGCGCAAATTCGGACAAACTTCCCGAATGATGCTCGTAATATATTCGATCTCGCTCAACGTCAAAGACGAAGCCGACGGCAAATAGAAGCCGTCACGGCACAAGCGTTCGGCCACTGGATAACGTTGCCCTTTGAACTGTTCCCAATAGACGGGCTGGCAGTGCATGGGGATGAAGAAGGTGCGCGTCTCGATGCCATTATCAGCCAGCGCCTTACGCAATTGGTCGCGGTTCATGCCAAATTCTTTTTCATCGACCAAGAGGCCATACATCCAATAAACGTTCTTCGCCCAGGCCGCTTGTGGCGGCGTGGTGATGCCAGGGATCGTGGCTAGGCGGCTCGTGTACTCCTGGGCATTGTGGCGTCGATTTTCGATAAATTTGTCCATCTGCTCCACTTGCGCCAGACCGACCGCCGCTTGCAAGTTCGTCATCCGATAGTTGAAACCAATATACTTGTGCCAGAAGTGGCGCTCATGACTAAACGCGTGATCGCGCAAATTCCAGGCCAATTTGGCGATCTCACGGTTGTTGGTGGTGAGCATCCCGCCTTCACCTGTGGTGATAATCTTATTGCCGTAAAAGCTAAAACCGGATGCATCGCCCAAACTGCCACAGCGGCGGCCTTTGTACTCGGCGCCGTGCGCCTCGGCAGCATCTTCAATCACCATGATGCCATGTTGGCGCGCCAGTTCCAGCAGCGGGTCCATGTCCGTAGGATGGCCATAGATATGTACCGGAATAATCGCCTTGGTGCGTGGTGTGATCTTGGCGGCCACCTGTTCGATGTCCATCTGCCAATAATTTGGTTCCATATCCACCAACACCGGTTTTGCCCCGCAATAGGTGATCGCATTGGCGGTGGCGATCATGGTAAAGGTGGGCATAATCACTTCGTCACCCGGTTCCAAGCCCAGCGTCGCCAAGGCCAGGTGCATGGCAATCGTGCCGTTGGCGCAGGCGATGCCATAGGTCGTGCCACAGGCTTCGGCAAATTTGGCTTCAAAGTCCCGAATAAAGCTGCCCGCCGATGAAATCCAGTTGGTCTCGATCGCTTGTGTGACATATTTAAGCTCGTTACCTTCTAGCGTCGGCTTACACACGGGAATGATCGAGCGCCCGGTTGACTGATCGGTTCTGTGGTCAAAATCGGGGATCGGATGATAGCGGATCCTGACTTCTGGGTCGGCGGCGGGAATGATCGAAGCCAGGTCGCCCATCTCGGCGAGCGTCAGTTCGGCTGGTTGCAACATGTTTTATCTCCTTTTAAGACCAATATTTTTAGCAGTACAACTTTATGCGCGATCGGGCGACCGCAACCCCACTCTAACCCTCACTGCCATTCAGTTAAGGAAAATGAGATGTATCGTAGGTGCGGTTTGTAACCGCACGATTGGTGGATTACCTAAGCACGTGCGGTTACAAACCGCACCTACGCATCCTTAACTGAATGGCAGTGACCCTCCTCTGGTAAGGAGAGGGGATTGATTAGGGCAAGGATGGGGTCGCCCGGTACAACTGCCAGATCGTCGCTACGTATTTACGCCCCTTGACTAGATAATCCCATAAATTAGCGCCGGTTTTGCTGTCGCCCGCCGTGCGCGGCACACAAACATAAGGCACTTCCTGCACTTGATAACCTTTGCGCGTCGCACGCCCTAACAGATCGATGCAATATTCACCGTAGTCGCCCTGTAGACGAATTTGTTGAAAGACCTTTGCTCGCCCGGCGATAAAGCCGCTGGTATAATCGTGTACCCCGCGCCCCAGCAGCAGCATGGCGAAATGATTGATAACCCAACTCAATGTGCGCGCCATCAAGCCATGCGCCACATCCGCCCCGCCGGGGATCCAGCGTGAACCAACCGCCAGATCCGCGCCCTGTTCGGTGATCGCGCGCACCAACTTGGGGATGTCTTGGGGTGGCATGGAAAGGTCACAGTCCATCCAGGTGACAATCTCGGCGTGATAGGTGTAAATCGCCTCATCAATACCACGCTGGATGGCCGAAGTTAAGCCCTTTTCGTTAGTGCGCCGAATCAGCGCCACCTTTAATACGTCGGCGCTGTGATCTGCGGCATGATTATGGCGCGCGGCGACTTCTTCGACCACCTGCCAGGTGCCATCGGGTGAATTGTCATCCACCACCAACACCAGGTGCGGTGTAATCGCGCTGGCCAGCACGCCCTCGATCAGCCCCCCGATATTGCTGCGTTCATTATAGGTAGGTAATACAGTACAGACGAGTGGCTTAGTTTGCATCAACCGCCTCTTTGCTGAACATGAATTTCTGATCGATTTTCTTGGCGAGTGCATAGAGGCTTACGCCAAAGGCAAGATCGTGCTTTTGCAACCAACGCGCCTCGCCTTGCAAAATCTGCGTCAGTAGCCGATTGACCAGTGGCGCCGTATACAGTGCCGGCCTGAAGGGTAAAATTTCCCACTGTTGCAACAGGCGTACCAAGACGATGGCCGGTGATAAAAGTGAGTTCGCATACGTCGTCGTCACGATGGCAAAACCGGACGCTTGCAACGTATCGATTAATTCAGCTTGTGAAAATCTGTGCCCGGTGTTGAAGGCCACATCATGTAGACTCTTCAACCAACGATGGGCACTCACGCGCACGAGTAGATTGCCCTGTGGCCGGAGCATACGCCAACTCTCGCC